>NZ_JACJPG010000600.1 GCF_014695955.1 Leptolyngbya sp. FACHB-36
AGCCAGTTGCGCACTCCCAAGGTGCGATAGGCATACACAGCAACAGCGATCGCTCCCAAGACAATATACACAACGCCGCCCCCTGCCATACTCCAACCAAACAGGGTTTGACCAAACGGAGGCAAAGCCATGATGAATTCTGGATTGGGCAACACCAGCAGCAACCCCGCCAAGCCGAACACCAGTGCCAACACGTGACCAATCAAACAGAATCGTTCGACAATAACCCACTGCCTCATAGGGACTCCTCGGAAAATCGGGTGCTGAAAAAACGCCTGTTATTCAGTCTACAGAGGTTCTGTATTTTGTAACAGACTATGAACTCTGATTCTTGCGTATGTCAATGTCGTTACCCAGGTGGAGGGAGTCTCTGACCTAGCCACACTAAGGCTTTGCCTTACCAGGACTTTGTTTTGATCGATTTGATCGAATAGCTAAAAAAATAGGGCGTACTCAGTACGCCCTCACGGGTCCTACATCAATCACAAAGTGTTTCTACGGATGCCCCGAAGCACTGCTCCGTGATATCCGCAAGTCAATTATTACCGGAAACGAAGAGGATCATCTTCCTCAAGAAATAAACTTCATATTGCGCTCAGTAGCTTTATCGCAGCTTCACACTGTATGTTTTACAGTCTGCTTACAGCGCTACTCCAACAGCAGCAAGAATGCCTTTGAACAGCCGCATGCCGTCAGTTCCACCGAGCTGTGGGTCTGCTGCTCGCTCCGGATGGGGCATCATGCCCAGCACGTTGCCTTGACGATCGCAAATTCCCGCAATATTACTTAGCGACCCATTTGGGTTGCCTGACGACTCGATCTCTCCTGTGGCACTGCAATAGCGAAACAAGATCTGCTGGTTTTCCTCTAGGCGCGATAGTGTATCAGAGTCAGCATAGTAGCTGCCTTCTCCGTGAGCGATCGGTAGCGTAATTGTCTCTCCCGCCCGATACTCCTGCGTCCACAGCACGTCATTTCGCTCCACTCGCAGCGGAGCACGATCGCAAATGAAATTCAAGTCTCGATTCCGCACCAGCGCTCCCGGCAGCAGTCCAGCTTCGGTGAGCACCTGAAAGCCATTGCAAATTCCTAGCACGGGTTTTCCCTGCTGCGCGTGCTCCACAGTAGAGCGCAAGGCAGGCGAAAAGCGCGCGATCGCCCCACAGCGCAAATAGTCCCCATAGCTAAACCCGCCTGGAATCACGACTACGTCAATATCCGATAAATCGCTGTCCTCGTGCCACACCATGCGAGTGGGCTGCTTTAATAATCCCTGCGTCACCCATGCCACATCGCGATCGCAGTTCGATCCCGGAAACACAACAATCCCAAACTTCACCGCTGCCATTCCGCTCTCCAGTTCCCAACAATTTCATGATTGCACGGGGTTTATGGTTCGTGGTGAGTAGCCAGTGGATGCTGGCGTTTCAGTTGCTCTGATGCAGAATTATGCAGTTGCCATCGGGGTCGTAGGCGTAGATTTCTCGACCGTGGGAAGCAGTCATAATTTCGCCCGGTGGAGGATAGCCGAGGGCTGCAAATTGAGCGATCGCTTCCTCCAGATTCTCGACTTCTAAACAAAGGCTGACGGGCGGCGTGGGGACGGCGGCGTGGGGAGTGGGAGGAAGTTTTGGGCAAAAGATGCCTAGTCGTAAACCCGGTAGCTGGAATTCGGCATAGACCGACGGAATCAGCACGATCGGGGACTGGTCTAGAAGCTGCCCATAAAACTGCACCAGCGACTCAAAATTAGCGGATGCCAGGGCTAGCAGCGCAGCAGTAGGGGAGAGCGGCATAAAGGTTGCAGTTAACGGCTGTTGCGAGTTAAAGCTTGCATCATCGGTTCAAGTTGAAATTTATTTATACCTAAGAAATCAAACGATTAGAAGACGTTATAGATAAGCTCGTTGGGTTCAACGGCTACCGCAAAGGTGCGATGGCGCAAAGAAAAATTGAGCAGGCCTGAGTTTGTGAAATCAAGCGGAGGTTTTTAGCACGCTTGAGCAACTACGGTATTCTGAATTAAATTAATGCAGCAGTCGCAGAATCATCATGAAACTGGCAGCACGAGTTGGGCAGGTTACTCCGTCGCTTACGTTGGCGATCGACTCCAAGGCAAAAGCAATGAAAGCTGAGGGCGTCGATATGTGCAGTTTCAGCGCTGGAGAACCAGACTTTCCCACGCCTGCTCACATTCGGGCAGCCGCAGAACAAGCGCTTGAACAGGGAAAGACGCGCTACGGTCCAGCAGCAGGCGAACCAAAACTGCGCGAAGCGATCGCCCAAAAGCTGCAAAAAGAAAACTTGCTTTGCTACGGAGCCGAGAATGTCGTTGTCACCAACGGTGGGAAGCACTCGCTGTTCAATTTGATGATGGTGATGATTGAACCGGGCGACGAAGTGATTATTCCGTCGCCGTACTGGCTCAGCTACCCGGAGATGGTGAAGCTGGCGGGCGGGACGCCCGTGATTGTTCCCACAGCAGCAGACAGTGGCTATAAGATTACGCCAGACCAGCTACGGCAAGCAATTACGCCGCAAACGCGCTTGTTCGTGTTCAATTCGCCCTCTAATCCAACGGGCATGGTCTACACGCCAGCAGAAGTTCGCGCGATCGCCGACGTCATCGTGGAAAACGACATCTTTGTAGTCGCCGATGAGATTTACGAGAAGCTGCTCTATGACGGCGCAGAGCACGTCAGCATTGGTGCAGTGGGTCCAGAAATTTTCGATCGCACGATCACCAGCAGCGGATTCGCTAAAGCCTATTCCATGACTGGCTGGCGGATTGGCTTTTTGGCAGGTCCCGTGGAGGTGATTCGCGCCACGATCGCCCTTCAGGGACACAGCACCTCGAATGTCTGCACGTTCGCTCAGTATGGCGCGCTTGCGGCACTGGAAGGACCCCAAGACTGCGTAGGAGAAATGCTGCAGGCATTCGCTCAGCGGCGACAGGTGATGCTGGATGCGATTAATTCGATTCCTGGTTTAAGCTGTCCCAAACCCGATGGAGCCTTTTATCTATTTCCCAGCATTGAAAAAACGGGGCTGAACTCCCTAGATTTCTCTAACGCTCTACTCGAAGAGCAACAGGTCGCCGTTATTCCGGGCGTTGCCTTTGGTGCAGACACCTGTATTCGGTTGTCCTACGCCACCGATATGGACACGATCAACAAGGGGATAGAGCGATTGGAAAAATTTGTTCGATCGCGCGCCTAGAGCTAATTACATCAATTTCTGTGCCCTCATCAGCATGTTTACATGTTGCTGAACTGTAGTAAAGACGACCTGACGCTGATACAGAGTCGCTAATAATCTCTATAGAAAGAGATACGTCTAGTTACATACGGCACACGAGCAAATTCTCTCTTCCAGGAGAGGTAAGAGAAGCAGGCAATCGATAATGTTCTGGTGTTATTGCTGGCTGGTATTTCTAAAGTTTCAGCTAATAGACCAGCTACTCGTTCTAATTGCGTAATCTTACTCCTACTGAGGTACAAACGTGAGTACGTTTCGTTTCAAGCATCTTTCTTGCCTACTCGGTGCTGTGGCATTGATCGTTGGATTCAGCGATCAATCGGTGCATGCCCAAACTGCACCCGCGCCCGGTACCGCGTCAACCTCTGCGTCTGTTCTTGGCGCTGAAAGTGCTGAGACTGTAGGTCTTCGGATTGCCCAAACGCTGCAAAACCCCGATCGGACTCCTGCAGGAACGGGACAGCCCTCGCCTTCTAGTTCGCCTTCAACGCTGCAAAATCCCGATCGGACTCCTTCGGGCGTCGAGCAGCCTGGTATCAATTCCCCAGGCACGGTAACAACCCCCAGCACTCCGGACACCACGACTCCTGGCTCAACTCCAACCACGCCGAACACTACACCCGATGCCACGACTCCTGGCACCACTTCACCCGGCACCACGCCCGATGCCACGACTCCTGGCACCACACCAACCTCTCCAACAACGACGCCTAGTTCACCCGAAACGACGGTGTCTCCTGGTCGGGCGACTCGCTCTGGGTCAAGCTATGTAGGAATTGGTGGCAACATTGGAATTGGCGACGGAGACACAGCGCTTGGAGAAGGCAGCTTTGCCGTGATCAGCAAGATTGGACTGACTCGATCGTTCTCGGTGCGTCCGTCATTTCTAATTGACGACGATGTCACAATCCTGCTGCCGCTCACCTACGATTTCTCGTTTGGAGCAGGACCAACCGCAGACCTCGGCTTTTCTGCTGCGCCCTACGTAGGGATTGGAGCCGCCATTTCTACAGGCGATGACAGCGGTGTGGATCTGCTGCTGACAGGTGGCATTGATGTTCCGCTGAGTTCTCAATTCACGGCTACTGCCTCCGTAAATGCCTCCGTCACGGGTAACCCCGCTGTGGGCATCTTCCTTGGCATTGGCTACAACTTTGCAGGCTTCTAAGCCGGAACATGAAGCAGTCGGCGGGAAATAGTGAGAAAGCTAAAAATCTCTGACCGGCTGCTTCGTTTCTATAGCTTGGTGTCTGGATGGTTTTCGTTTCTAATGACGTTAATTCGCTGCTTACGCCGAAGAACCAAACTTCTACTTTCCTTGGCAATCAGGTAGAAGGGACGGTTCTGATTGTTGATCATTAACCGGGTAATGTACTCGGAAAGAATTGCCAAGATAACGAACAAAATAAAAAACATCGCAGAGTTTTGCATCGATAGCGTTGTCCACCCTTCTGCTACGTTCTGCTTGAATACGTTCACAAGTACAACCCAAATGCTGTAAAGAACGTTGAGAAATGCTCCAAACATTGCCAGCAGCGATAGCAGCCGCAAGGGATAGTGAGATGACAAGAATACCAAACGAAATGCTTTTGCAAGCGCTAGCTGATAGTTCAACGCTAGCGGAATCCCGGTGCGATTAATTCGCTCGTAGTGAAATGTTTGGTACAGCAATCCCGAGAACGCAGCAATGACTGGGAACAAGCTGTAGCGATCGTTATTGTCTAAAAATGCATTAATGACGCGTCGAGTGTAGAGTCTTAGCGTTGATGCTGCCACGGGCAGATCTTCGCCTGTCAGCTTGCGAAACAGCGTGAAGAATAGTTTACTGAGCCGATTGTATAAACTCAGCCTGCCGCTTGTGCGATCGGTGCGAAGACCGTAAACAATTTCTGCGCCCGATCGACTCATCCGAATCATTTCAACGAGCGGATTGATCGGATCGTAGGCGGCATCTAAGGTAATGACGACATCACCAATTGCCTGCTCCAGCGCCACAACAAACGCACTTTCATATGGAATCGATCGAGCTAAGCAATACAGTTGAACATTGCGAATTTCAGGCTGAAGCGATTCGATTAACGAAACGGTTCCATCGGTGGAGGCATTGTCCACCAGAACAATCTCAAAATCATCAAATTCTGCGGCTAGTAGGGCAGACAGATCTCGTAGATACCCTTCAACCCAAGTTTCTGCGTCGCGAATAGGCGAAACGACAGAAACCAGCAAATCGGACGTGCCTGTTGGATAACTCATGGGCGATCGAAATAGGACTGCACCGCTGCTAAAGCGTCGTAGATGTTGTCAATTTTAGAGCCTAGCATCGAGACAATTTTTGGCTGTTGGGCATCGACCTCAAACAAAATTGGACGACCATCATCGCCCTCATTCTTCACCAGAACGGTTTTGACTTCAAACAGCGAATCACAGTAGCGCGTGTCGTTCAGGCAGGGCATGTAGCGCTGAGCGTCCCGAACCATGTAGCCAAAGTTCGATCGCGCTTCCGCTGCCGCAAGAACTTGGTAAGCATTGAGCGACTCTGGAGACTCTAACCACGAGGCATGAGGCGTGTAGCGCACATGGGTAAACGTGGACAGTCCGCGATCAGGAAACGGCATAAACGAGAAAAACGGACCGTCCATCACGGTAACAGAAACGTTCTCTAGCTCGGTTGGTAGCTGCACCAGCGCCAGTTCTGTGATCTCATGCTTCAGGTTTGAACGCGTTGGCAAAATGCCCGCGATCGTGTTGAGTCCGGCGTAGGTGCAGTTGAACACATAGCTAGCCGTGTGGCAGTTGCCGCGATCGTCCAACACCGCTAAATTGCCGTCTGCCTGCGACTGAACCGCAGCCACAGTGGTATTCAACTGAAGCTTCACGCCCGACTGGACCAGTCGCTCCACCAGCAACCGCCGCAGCACTGCCGCATCAAATGCGTACTCTTGCGTTTCGTACACGGCTGAAATCAGGCGGGGACTAAACAGCTTTGTGAGTTTGGAACTGGCAGGAACCAGCGGCGCATCAATGTTGCGGCAGAAGAATTCAAACTGGTGCGGGCTAACCTTGGAGCCAATGCGGGCGATCGCGTACAGCTTCGTGAAGCAATCGGCGATCGCGGGACGGTACTCCCGCAAAAATCGCTCAAAATTGAGCCGACTGCGGTACGCCGTGCTGAAACTGCGCGGATAGTGATAGCCGCCGTGCAGCCGCGCTTGATTGCTATAAGACGCCCGCGTGAGTAAGTCTGCTGCCCGCTCCAGTAGCACCACCTCGGCTCCCTGCTGCGCCAGATACTCCGCAACGCTGCATCCGTAAAATCCGCCCCCAATGACGACGATCGGCTGTGTAGACATGGCTTCTAGCGACGTAGCGACGGACGATACAGCCCTAGTGCCGCCCGAAATAGCTGCCCCAGCATGTGCAAATGGGTTTTCCAGCCTTTGATTTTGCTAGGAATTTTGCCAGTTTTGGGGTAGACGCGCGTCACGGCGATCTCGTTGACGCGGTAGCCCAATCGTGGTGCCATCACAGACAGATAGTAGTGCAAGTTGTAGGTGTCGAAGACGTTGCGAAACGGCTGGAGCCGATCGTCGAGCAAAAATTTTCGGCTGAGGGCGCGGAAGCCGTTGGTCGTGTCGGTATAGCGAAATCCAGCCGCAAGGCTAATCACGGGCGCGTGAATCAGTTCCACTGCCAGCTTGCGAACCGCAGGCGTGTTTTCCTCGAAGCCGCCGGGACGGTAGCGCGATCCCTGGACGTAATCCCAGCCTTGCTCCAGTGCTTCCAGAAACTTGGGAATCGCATCCACACCGTCTTTGTTGTTGCCGTCGATAATCACCACGCCATCGTATCCCTGACTCATGGCGTAGGCAAAGAACATGCGAAGCTGAGCGCTTAGCTTGCCGCTGCCTGTTTTGGTTAGCAGCGTGCGTACGCCGACGGGCATCAGACGATCGGAATCGGTTGAACCGTCCGTACTGCCGCCATCTGCAATCACAATGTCTACCAGCTCTGGCAGTTGGATGTCGTGCATCTGCTGTAGCTGCCGCCGAATCCGATCGCCTTCGTTAATGATTGGGATGCCAACGCAGTAGCGAGTTCGACGCGGCGCAAATTCGCGCACGGTAAACGCGGGAACCTCCCATTCGGGGGGAATTGCCTTCGGGGCACTCTCAAATGTCACGATCCAGTCACTCCTTACACCACGTCATACAAGTCTAGTACGGTCTGAATCGCTTGCTTCACGCTATCGATCGCCGGATCGGTCGCCCGCATTTCGATTGAGAGCCACTGGTCCCAGCCGATCGATCGCAGTCCTGCTGCCATGCCCCGATGGTCTACCTGCGGCGCAGCAAAGGTTCCCAAGTTCGGCTCGCTGATGTGCACATGCGCCAGCACATCCGCCGCAGCTTCGAGGGCACGGGGAATGTCCTCTCCAGCTAGATGCATTCCTGCCGCATCGAGATGCAGCCGGAAGCCCGGAGAATTCACTGCCCTCACCAGTTCTGCACCTTGCTGGCTGTTGGTGACAAAGTTGCAGGCGTAAACGGGCGGATTTGGCTCAATGCAGAGACACACCCCACGCTCCGCGCAGTAGTCGCCAACCTCCGCAAACACATCGACCGCTTGAGCAACGGCGGCACGATCGTCCAAGTCACCCCGATCGCGGTTTTTGGGCGCGCCAAATACCAGCGGTCGCGCCCCCAACTCCACAGCCAAATCGGCAACGCGCTTCAGATGTGCCACCAAGGCGGCTTTTTCGGCGGGCGTGCCGAATAGCTTCAGGTCGGGCTTGCCGTAGACGATCGCTTGCAGCGAAGAGCAGACCAGTCCATGCTGTCCCAGCAGGGTTTGATACGCCGCCACTCGATCGGGCGTCCACTGCCAATCGGGAAATACGCGAGTGGGGGCAATTTCAACCCCTGCGATTTTGCTCTGCCCCAGCAGCGACAGCACAGCGTCGTCAGCCTCGGCGGTCCACGCAATATTAGAAATGGTCAGCTTCATGCGGAGTCTCGTTGTGTCTGGACGAACTGCCCAATCTCGTCAAGAACCTGTTCTTGCGACAGTATATACCCGGACTGCCCCCCGAACAATTCAGCATAGCGGGTCTGAATGCCATACGACACCGTTGCGCCTGCCTCAGTTCCCAGCGTTAGTTCTGGAAAAAATCGAGTCTGGATTGCTCCAGTTGCCACGGGTTGCGTCACCAGTGTCACCAGCGGGACGTTGTGATGAATAATCACTTGCAGATCTGCCCACAGCCGCGACAGCGCGTACCACTGAAACTGACTCGCGGGATTAATGTTTTCGAGCTGGTTGTGATGCAGCATGTCGAAAATAACGTTCTTCTTCAGCCCCGGTCCAAATAGTCCGGGCAGTCGAACGATGTGAGCGATCGGGAAGTGAGCCGCAACGCCTTGCTCTAGCCGCAGGCGATTGCGCCCGTAGGCGTGATTCTCTTGACTGGCACAGTCAAAGGTTTCGTCCGCGTCGGTGATCCGAGGAAACACATCGATCGACGAAATCAGCACAAACCGCTGCGCTCGCGTCTGCTGCAACTGCGCGATCAGGTGCTCCACCATGGCGCGATCCTCATCGGGATGCTGATTTGCCCACCACTTTTTTGCCTGAGGAGCCGCACAAATTAGCAGATCAAACTCGCGCCCCTGAATATCGGCGATCGTTTGGGAATTAAAGCAGGCATCAAAGGCGGTCGATCGACACAAATTGCTGCCGACGAAGCCCGTATGTCCGATCAGTCCAGAAGGCATGATGACGCAGTAAATTGAGCAATCCAATTAAACCAGATAACGAGTGAAGCGGTATGCCTAGAGGACCTACCCCCTGCTCCCTCCCGGCGCGAGAAGAGAAAACTCTTATACCAATTCTCTAAATTCCAGCTACAGATCAAACCACTAAAACGCAGGCGGACTCCAGCCTCTGCAATTCCGAATTCCGAATTCCGTAGCTGGCTTTTCGCGCAGCGAGTATTCCGAATTGGTACTACTCTCTATCCAACCGCTACCCACTCCGACTCTGGCAGTCGCCAATACACGCCTTTCTCGCGCTGCATAAATCGGTAGCCGATGAGTTCTCGGCGCAGGGTGGCAGAGTCCCAGTGGTGCCGCTGGATCAGCTCGTTCAGGTTGGACTCTGGATAGGTTTGGTCAAATTCAAACTGATTCACCAGCCATTTCAGAATGACCCAGCGCTTTTTGCGGCTTGCAGGAATTGCCTTCAGCGTATCGCCCGCTAAAAATGCCCGCAGCACGCTGCTTTCCCAGCGATCGGCGTCCACATCGTTTGCCAGCGCCGTGAGCTGATTCGGCGACGCAAACATTTCCTTGCTCAAGGCTTGCAGCGTGTCAGTTCGGAGCTGGTACAGGTGCGTATTGCCGTCCGATCGCATCTGCACCAGTTCAAGCTCCTTGAGTTTGGCAAGGTGGTGGGAGACCGTTGGCTCCTTAAGGTTGAGCAGCGTGGCTAACTCTTCGACGCTGCACTCGCGCTGCGCCAGCAGACCCACAAGTTTCAGGCGGCTCTCGTTTGCCAACGCCTTAAAGAACTGAAGAAGCTGTTGGAAGTCGGGTGGAGACATGGCAACTAGTTAGATAGAAATCTAATTAGAAGCATATCAAATTAGATTTGCCGCTGCCATTTACTCCAGCGCAGGCTCGATCTCCGCCACCGTTGCCGGAGTCACTTCCACCTCTGGAATCAGCTCAGGAACCAGTCGCATCTGGCTCGACCCCGACAGCAGCTTCAGCAGATTTGGCTTTGGATCGTGCAGCAAGTAAACGAGGCGATCGCCTGCCTGCCACGGGTCTTCCGCTGAAGCAATTTGCAATACCTGCGATCGCTCAATCAGCAACGGCACCAGTTCACCTGCGGCGATGCGACCGTGCAGGTACGCCTGCTGCACCTCGAAGTCGCCCTCTCGCAGTTGGGTTTCGCCCAGCTTGACCGCCGCATCGGTCACATGCTGATTCCACTGCTTTAAGGGAATTTGGGGCACAAATGCCTGCTGGATCTTGAGAGTTGCCGTGGCGTTGACCTGTGGATCGCGGGGAAACACCGCTAGCACGCGCGGTGGGCGAAATTCTTCCGCTGCCTGCTGTGCCACCACAAGATTGACCTCCCCATTGCTCGTCATCGCCAAAAACGTGCCCATCCTGCTCAGTCCGGCTTCCTCAAGCACCTCGGCATCGAGGGCGCTACTGATAAAGACGCGCAGGTTCTCGGACGCCGCCTGCTGCCGAGCATCCGGGTCAGCGTCGATCAGCGAGACTGGCTCACCTCGATCGGTAAACAACCGCGCGATCAGCAAGCTCAGCGGATTGCAGCCCACAATCACAATGCCCGTCGCTTGCTTTGAGGTGATTTGCAGCAGATTCGCCATTCCTTGAGCAGTCAGCGCCTGCAAAAACACGGTCATCATAATCGTCAAAAACACCAGCGCTTTGATCGAGTCGCCACCATTGATGCCGCGCTGGGTCAGCAGAATCGCAAACAGCGATGCCACCGACGCCGAGACGATGCCCCTCGGAGCCACCCAGCACAGAAACAGCTTTTGTCGCCAGTTCAAGTCGCTGTTCCAAGTGCAGAGCCAGATGTT
>NZ_JACJPG010000601.1 GCF_014695955.1 Leptolyngbya sp. FACHB-36
TAGCTCTGAAGCATTTCTCCGGTCGTCCCCGTAACTTTGCCTAACTCCGGATTATTTTCGCGGCTACAGGCTTCAAGCATGTTAGGAATATCACCACAGATAAAGTGCTCTAGTTCCTGAACTTGCTCGCCAGTCGCATGTCGATCGATTTCCAGCACATCGACAGGCTTACCCATGTCGCGATCGAGTCCCAGCCGAATCGGAGACTGAGTAAACGCCGTGTCACAGCTAACCACCCGTGTTAACTCTGGATGAGGAATATTGGGTCGTAAAACTAGCCGCACATTCAGGTGTCCGTTCGTTTCCTCGGATTGTTCAGTCGGTGGATAAAAGCTGACAACGAGATCTGCCCACTGGCGCTGTGGGCGAATGTGCTGCTCCGAGTCGGGTTCGCGCTTCACCATTTCAGCCCGCACTTGGTCCTCGGTGTAGCCGCGTTTTTGAGTATCGCGCTTAATTTTCCACTTTGTCCGCAGGGGTTCAGGCGGCGCCAGATACACTTTCACGTCGTAAGCATCGCGGGCAGAGCGAGTCGAGTAGCCCAGCAAGCCCTCAACAACCACAAACTGATTCGGCTTGACGTATTCCGGCGCGTCAAAGGTGCCCGACTTGTGATTGTAGATGGGTTTTAAAATTGGCTGTCCCGCCCGCAACAGTGATAGGTGCTGCTCCATGATGTCGAGGTAGTTGCAGTCTGGGTGGAGCGCACTGATGCCCAGCTCTGCTCGCTGTTTGCGATCGTAGCGGTGGTAGTCGTCTGTGCAAATGACCGTGACATTTTCGGGTCCCAGAAATTGAGCAATGCCTCTTGTCAACGTAGTTTTACCAGCCGCGCTGTCGCCAACGATACCTAAAATGATGGGGCGGTTCATAGTTCCTCCAGAACAAGCGAAAACTGGGCTGCGAATTGGTTTATTGTAGGGAGAAACTGGAAGGGAAGAAAGCGGCTTGTTCACAATTGTTACTGAGTCCTCATCAGTAGCGATCGTGATAGCGTTTCATGGACTCACCTTGTTTGAGGAATGGCTTGGCAACGACTTCTACTGGTTATCAGTAATGCTGAGGAACCTGCATGAAAATAACGCACCTGCAACTTGGGTTTCGGCTCCGCTCAATTCTCACCGTCTGAGAGCTGGGCAGACTAGGAACCTACCTGATTGGTACATGATTAACCTGCAAATCTTTGAGCATCGGTGAGCCTAAATCGCTCTGATGCCAAGCTGTTGCCATCACTAAAACCGCACTCTCTTCCTAAAACTTATGAAGCTATCAATCTTTCATACGCCCGAATTAACCCCCGCTGTAACAACCGCTGACTGCGCGATCGCGGTAGATGTTCTAAGAGCAACGAGCACAATGGTGACTGCCCTCTCTGCTGGAGCCGAAGCCGTTCAAGTGTTCAGCGATTTAGACGAGCTTCTGCAAGTCAGCGCCGCGTGGTTGCCCGACAAGCGCTTGCGGGCTGGAGAACGAGGCGGTGCTAAGGTTGAGGGATTTGATTTCGGCAATTCTCCGTTGGATTGTACTCCAGAACGAGTGGGTGGACGGCGACTGTTTATCAGCACTACAAATGGCACGCGGGCGTTGCAGTGTGTACAAGCGGCTCCTACGGTTCTTGCAGCCGCGCTAATCAACCGCAATGCAGTGGTGGACTATCTGGTTGAGAACCAGCCGAAAACCATTTGGATTGTGTGCTCCGGTTGGGAAGGCAGCTTTTCGCTAGAAGATACCGTATGTGCAGGAGCGATCGCCCACAGTCTGCTGACTCGTCTGAGCTGCTCCCTGGTAGATCTGGCAGGCAATGACGAAGTAACCGGAGCAGTGGCGCTCTACGAGCAGTGGCAGGCTGATCTGCTGGGACTGTTCCATCACGCCAGCCACGGGCAGCGCTTGCTGCGTCTTGCCTGCCACGAAGATTTGGACTATTGCTCTCGCACGGATACCTCAGACATTTTGCCGATTCAGCGAGAACCCGGTGTGCTGGTAAACAGTAAGCAGTTGGCTCTGGCGCACTAGCCCGATCGCAGTTTGGCGAAATCGCAGTGCGACAAAAGAGTTGGGGTTCGTGCAGGCTGAGCATGTGAATTTGTCGTGCCAGTGACGAACCTCAAAGAATTTACTTCGATCGCACGCTCCTGCATAGCGCCATGCAAACGTCTGGTGTAATAGCGCGGCTTGGAGTCGAATCACGACTTGATTGAACAAGACAGTTTACATTCAAACTTTTTGTGCTATATTGTTTATATACAAACAGTCTGCCTTAGTAATAACGGCATCGACTCTCACCTTGGAGCAACCAGCGATGATTACGCTTCGTCAGGCAACCGATTGCGGACATGCTGACCACGGTTGGCTAAACTCCTATCACACCTTTTCCTTTGCAAGCTACTACGACCCGAAGCACATGGGCTTTCGCGACCTGCGGGTGATCAACGAAGACCGCGTTGCCCCCGGTCGCGGATTTCCAACCCATTCCCATCGCGACATGGAAATTATCTCCTACGTGATTTCCGGATCGCTGGCGCATAAAGACAGCTTGGGCAACACCGAAGTCGTTAGCGCAAACGGAGTGCAGCGGTTCTCGGCAGGAACGGGCATCGCCCACAGCGAGTTCAACCCCTCAGCAACTGACCCCGTTCACTTTCTGCAAATCTGGATCCTGCCAGAAAAGCAAGGACTAACGCCCAGCTATGAGCAAAAGTTGTTTCCGCTCGACCCACAGGACGGTTGGAGATCGATCGCGAACCCCGATGCCAGCAGCGGTGCTGTGAAGATTCACCAAAACGTGGCTCTGTTTGCTACCACGATCGCGGCAACTGACAAGCGCACCTACACGCTGCAACCCGATCGTCACGCCTGGGTACAAGTCGTGAAAGGGACGATCGTTCTCAACGGTCAGCGTTTACACGCCGGAGATGGAGCGGCTGTCAGCGAAGAACCGCAACTGACGCTGCTTGCAGAAACCGACGCCGAAGTGCTGCTGTTTGATTTGGCATAGCAATGGAGGAACGGCAGTACGTCTGCCATTCCTTTTTTCATCAAGGGTAATGATGATTCCAGTTACTCGATTGAACCACGCCGTGCTGTATAGTCATTAGCCTGCTGCAACCTAAATACCAATCCGGAAGTCGGAAGTCGGAAGTCGGAATTGCAGAAGCTCGATTCCGCCTACGTTTTGGTGGTTCGATCGGTAGCTGGAATTTAGAGAATTGGTACAACTCACACATTGCGAACAATTCATCAGCTTTTACTTACCCCAAGGAGATACGCAATGGCACTCGGAATGCTGGTAGATGGCAAGTGGACCACCGAATGGAACGAGCGCAACGAGACAGGGCAGTTTGATCGGACGCCGACGAAGTTTCGCGATCGCATTACCGCGGATGGCTCTAGTGGGTTCAAAGCTGAACCCGGACGCTACCACCTCTACATTTCGCTGGCGTGCCCGTGGGCGCATCGGACGCTGATTATGCGATCGCTTAAAGGCTTGCAGGATGTCGTTTCGCTGTCGATCGTCGATGCGATACTGACCGAGAAAGGCTGGGGCTTTTCAGAGAATCCGG
>NZ_JACJPG010000602.1 GCF_014695955.1 Leptolyngbya sp. FACHB-36
TCCACGATTTTCTGGCGCAAGTCGAGCGAGTACGATTTCATGACAGCTAGCTTGAAAATGACAACTTTACATTACCCTGCTTTGTACTTCACTAGCCTGGAAAAGGCTGTAACACGCTTAACCTGTCGGTGGCTGCCGTTGAATCAGAGACAGCAAAAAAGTTGTGTCAATGACTTTGAATTGAATTAGCGCCACAATTAGTACGGTATAGGCGGTCGAAGACAGTAGTCCCGTAATCAAATCTTTTCTGGAGTTCCGCGACGACTGATTCTGGATCACATCCATTGCGCCAAACTGCATCATAACAACGCCAACAATATTAGAAATCCAGTAGCCCGCGATCGCACCCGGCACCAGCAGCTTAGGGGAAAGCAAGCTGCACAGGTAGCCGAATCCATAGGCGATCGGTAAATTAAACACTAAATCGTTCCACCAGCATAAAGGCGAGAGCAAGTAGCCAAGGAGCAAAAGCAATCCGCCTCTCAGTCGTTTTAGCACGAGGTTTGTTCCTACCGCATTGGTCTAGAGTTAGCCATAAATGAGCCGCCGGAAAATCCCATAGTCCGGTAGACTTATCGTAATTTAATTCGCGTGTCAGTGTCTAGAGCCACCCGATTAGCCAGGTTATCTGTCGTCTAGGCGTGGCGCACGCGCAGCGATCGCCAGCTTACCAACCTGCTTCGATATGAGATCTGCCCGCACCCTATCTGTTGCCAGTCAGTTAACGCTCGTGATTCTACTGGTCATGCTGCTGTCTGCCTCCTTTGCAGTAGTCAGCGCGGGCAATCGAGGGGTGCTAATGCAGTTTGGTAGTGTGCAAGACACGGTTCTAGGCGAGGGAATTCATCCAATTATTCCGTTAGTCAACACGGTAAAATCGCTGAGTGTGCGAGTGCAAGAACAAGAGATTTCGGCGGAAGCCTCATCTAAAGATCTCCAAGAAGTCTTTACCGATGTGGCATTAAACTGGCATATTATTCCGCAAGAGGCAAATGCTATCTTTCAGCAAATCGGCGATGAGGTGGCAATTATTGATCACATCATTGATCCTGCCGTTGAAGAGGTGTTGAAAGCCGTGATGGCGCAGTACACGGCTGAGGAAATTATTACCAAGCGGGGAGCCGTCAAAGCGGCAGTTGATGATCAACTCAAGCTGCGCTTAGCCAACTACCACATTGATGTGGATGACATTTCTCTGGTTCATGTCCGGTTTTCTCAGCGATTTCGGGATGCTGTAGAGGCGAAACAAGTGGCAGAACAGGATGCGAAACGGGCAGAATTTTTGGCGCAGCGAGCCATGAGGGAAGCTGAGGCAAAAGTTAATTTGGCAAAGGGTGAAGCCGAAGCTCAACGCCTAATCCGCGAAACGCTGACGCCTGAGTTAATACAGAAACAAGCGGTCGATCGCTGGAATGGAAACCTGCCGCTTTTTGTGGGTGAGGGCAGTCTAAAACTTATAGATTTAAACAAATTGATTGATTCGAATAGCTCTTCGGTATTTAGCGTCAAAAAGTAGCGCCAGCGATCGCGCATTCCCCCATTGATCGTGATGCAGAGCTAACTGAAATAAACCGTTAGAAAGTGAGCCGCAATGTTTCGCGTTGAGTTTAGACAGTATCTTCAAACCGTTCTTAACCGAATAGAGCCGCTGCTGGTTAGTCGCTGGCGATCGCTTTTAGGTGTTCTGCTTGGAGTTGCGCTGCCGCTGCTGGTGTTTCAACTGTTGGCGGTAGAAGTCTGGCGAACTCAGGCAGGACTACCGTGGGATGTTGCAGTGCTGATGGCGGTTCATAGCCAGTCCCGACCGGACCTCGATCACGTTGCCGTGATTCTGACTGGATTGGGTACTCGCTGGGGCGTGTTTCCCGCCTCGGTCGGGATTGGGCTAGTACTGCTGGGGCGGCGTCGCTGGCGATCGCTGCTCTATTGGTCGGTCACGCTGCTGGGCTGCGGCTGGATTAACCGTTTAGCAAAAACCCTGATTCATCGCGTCCGTCCTGCCCTGTGGCAGTCGCCCCAGCCAGAGCTTGATTTTGCCTTTCCCAGCGGACACGCGATGTCGAGCATGACCTTTGTGGTAGCGCTGGTGATTGTGCTGACGGGTAACCGCTGGCAGCGGTTGGTGGGGGTGTTGGGCGGGCTGTTCGTCGTCGCGATCGGGTGGACGCGGCTCTATCTTGGCGTTCACTTTCCCAGCGATGTTTTGGCGGGTTGGATGGTCGCGCTTGCGTGGGCGATCGGCGTCAGTTTGCTAATTAGACCGACTCAAGCAGGTCCCAAAACGCTACTGGAACCCACCACGGAAGTGAGTGATCAGACTTCTAACACGTAGATGACCTGAACGCGGTTATTCAGTCTTGCCAAGCTGCCACCGGACCTCCCCAACTAGATGAAGGAAGCCGCTGGAGAATCGACAGTTTGCGGCAGTCGTGAATCCGCTATCCTAAAGAAAGCATTAAGTTACGTAACGCGGTCCGCTCCCCTATCAGCCAATCTTTATGAAATGCATCATCGATCGCCGCGCTCAGTTCTCTGCCAGCCATCGCTACTGGCTACCTGAACTGAGCGAAGCCGAGAATCTTGCGCGGTTTGGTGCTTGCACCA
Source organism: Leptolyngbya sp. FACHB-36 (assembly GCF_014695955.1). Lineage (GTDB taxonomy): Bacteria > Cyanobacteriota > Cyanobacteriia > Leptolyngbyales > Leptolyngbyaceae > FACHB-36. The sequence goes on from NZ_JACJPG010000602.1 coordinate 2,605, forward strand.
ACGAGAAAGGACATGGACACAACTATGTACTCTACGTATCGATGGCAGGCGACCTTGATGAGTACGGCATGGTGCTTAACTTGTCAGATGTCAAGCACGTCATCAAGCAAGAAATCACCAGTCAATTGGATTTCTCGTTTCTCAACGACGTGTGGCAAGAGTTCCAGGAAACGCTGCCCACAACCGAACACATTGCACGAGTGATCTGGCAGCGACTTGCACCCCATCTCCCACTGGTCCGCATTCAGCTTTTTGAACACCCCGAACTTTGGGCAGACTACTACGGAAATCACATGGAAGCTTACCTCACCATCAGTACCCACTTCAGCGCGGCGCACCGCCTCGCCCGCCCAGATCTCAGCTACGAGAAAAACTGTGAAATCTACGGCAAGTGTGCTCGCCCCAATGGACACGGACACAATTACCATCTGGAAGTCACGATTAAAGGCGAGATCGATCCCCGCACGGGCATGATTGCTGATCTGGTTGCGTTTCAGAAAGCCGTGGATGATTTTGTAGTCGAGCCATTCGACCACACCTTCTTGAACAAAGACATTCCCTATTTTGCAGAAGTGGTTCCAACCGCTGAAAATATTGCCGTGCATATTCGCGATTTGCTGAAGCAGCCGATCGCTGAAATTGGTGCCCACCTGCATAAGGTCAAGCTGATCGAAAGCCCCAACAATTCCTGCGAGGTTTACTGCACGGAGCCATTATCTCTAGCTCATCCAGCCGCCCAGCGCGAACCCGCACTGGTTCAGCCGTAGGAGCCAGCCGCGATTCAAGATTCATAAATCTTTTGGCGTAGTTACTTGCGCGTTGCAACAACGTGCTCTAGACTTGTCTGCCTAGTAGCTGGATGTAGGGATGGAGTTCCCTAGCCCCTAGTCCCCAGCCTCTAACCTCTGTGAATCTTCGCTTCCTGATTCCTTTCTTCGACACGGATGCTCAAGATTGGGCAGCTGAGGCACGTTGGCTGCGCTGGCTAACGTTTCTCTGGCTGACGATCGGTCTAGCCGTGATGTTCTCGGCATCGTTTGCGATCGCGGATGCCGAAAACGGCGACGGGCTGTACTACTGCAAGCGACAGGCGATCGGAATTCTGCTGGGGCTGATTGGGTTCAACCTCGTTGTTCACGCTCCCCTGCGTTACATCCTAGGACTGGCAGACTGGCTGCTGCTGCTGATTTTGGGGGTGATTGTCGTCACGCTGCTGCCAGGAGTTGGGACGCTGGTAAATGGGGCAACTCGCTGGCTCGTCGTCGGTCCATTTCTGGTGCAGCCTTCAGAGCTGATCAAGCCGTTTCTTGTGCTGCAAGGTGCCCGAATTTTTGGGCAGTGGGACCGTCTGCGCTGGGCAGTGCGGCTAACCTGGCTCGGAATTTTTTGCGTCGTTCTCGTGGCAATTTTGCTGCAGCCGAACCTGAGTACAGCGGCGCTGTGCGGCATGATCCTGTGGCTAATCGCCCTAGGAGCGGGCTTGCCTTACGTCTACTTGGGCAGTACAGCAGGAGCCGGAGTGCTTGTGGCGGTGTTGAGCATTAGTCTGCGCAGCTACCAGCGACGCCGCATTATGTCGTTTCTAAATCCGTGGGCAGACCCACAGGGCGACGGCTATCAGCTCATTCAAAGCATTTTGGCAGTTGGGTCTGGGGGCATGTGGGGAACTGGGTTTGGCTTGTCGCAGCAGAAGCTGTTTTACCTGCCGATTCAGTACACTGACTTCATCTTTGCTGTGTTTGCTGAAGAGTTTGGCTTTGTTGGTAGCCTGCTGCTGCTGGTAATGCTGGTGGCATATGGGACGCTGGGGCTAAAAGTAGCGCTGAAGACGCTGAATCCTGTGCATCGGCTGGTGGCGATCGGCATTACGGTCCTGATGGTGGGACAATCGCTGCTGAACATTGGTGTTGCGACAGGTGTGCTGCCAACGACAGGCTTGCCGCTACCGCTGTTTAGCTACGGTGGCAGTTCAATGATTGCCAGTCTGCTGGCGGCTGGGTTGCTGATTCGGGTAGCGCGGGAGGGCAGCGAAGCGAAAGTTGTGCCGCTGCATCAGGAGGAATTGGATCGTTCAGGTCGATCGCCGTTGCGTCGTAAGTTCAATCGGGATGAAGGCGCAATCCGGTGATAGCGTGGCGGCTGGAACGATCCCCCCTTCACTCAGCCAATGAGTTGGCATGAATCTAGCCAGCTTGTCCATTCGCCTGAACCTTGAACCAATGCTGACCCAAACCATTAGTCGTTTGAGCAGTCAACGTCACAGTAGATACCCGTGGTGTTTCGTCTCATTTGTGCTGCTTAGCAGAGCGGCACAGAGCACGAGGAGATGCTTGATTGTAGCTAGCGATTTGGATACGACTGTTCAGTTAATTGTGTTTACCTACTCAATTCATTCTCTGCTCAAACCATAATTCTGGGAATTCTGCGTGATGTATCAAGCATACGCATCAAATGATACAAAGGCACACCGCAATTTCTAGGGAATTTCGATTCGTTACGATTCCCGTTACAGCGACGATCGCCGTCGCCTCTCTCCCAGCGCTACAATGACAGATCGACGCCGCGCTGTAATTTCATCATGATTGACCTCTCATCCGCTCTAAAAGATCGCCTGTCTGCGCCCCTCAAGATTGGTCACTTCGAGGTGAACAGTCGCGTGCTGCAATCGCCGCTTTCTGGAGTAACGGATTTGGTGTTTCGGCGACTGGTGCGGCGTTACGCCCCCGACTCCATGATGTACACCGAAATGGTCAATGCAACTGGATTGCACTACGTCAAGCAACTGCCGAAGATCATGGAGGTAGACCCGAACGAGCGTCCCATCAGCATTCAGCTATTCGACTGTCGCCCAGACTTCTTAGCAGAAGCGGCACAGATGGCAGTCGAAGAAGGCGCAGACACCGTAGATATCAACATGGGCTGCCCAGTGAACAAAATCACCAAAAATGGGGGCGGTTCATCGCTGCTGCGAGAGCCAGAGGTGGCAGCGGCGATCGTTCGATCGGTCACAAATGCCGTCAGCGTGCCTGTAACGGTAAAGACTCGCATTGGCTGGACTGACAAGGAAATCACGATTTTGGACTTTGCGAAGCGGATGGAAGACGCGGGCGCAAAGATGATCACGGTTCACGGGCGCACTCGTGCTCAGGGCTACAACGGTCCGGCGAAGTGGGAGTGGATAGCGCGAGTTAAAGAGATTCTGTCGATTCCAGTCATTGCGAACGGCGACATCTTCTCGGTAGAAGCGGCAGTGCAGTGTTTAGAGCAGACCGGAGCTGATGGGGTGATGTGTTCGCGCGGCACAATGGGCTACCCCTTTCTGGTCGGGGAAGTTGACTACTTCCTGAAAACAGGGCAGCAAAAAGTGCCTCCCACCGCGATCGAGCGATTGCACTGCGCCCGCGAACATCTGCAACTGCTGTGGGAATACAAGGGCGATCGCGGTGTGCGACAAGCGCGGAAGCACATGACGTGGTACTCCAAGGGATTTGCTGGAGCCGCCGAACTGCGCGGACAGTTAAGCACGATCGAAAACGTACAGCAAGGCTTGGATTTGATTGATCAAGGAATCGATCGGCTGATTGACCTTGATGCAGCTAGCTCAGACGCCCAAGCGCTACTTGCAGTTGCGGGATAACGCACAATCGATCGCCCATGATTACTGCTCATTTCACCGGAATCTCACTCTTCTGACGGAGTGGGCAGTCCTTTCTCTAGATAGAGCGCTATCTACTTAAGAAACGGCTAAGTTAGACACAACTTAAGTAGGCCTTCGACTTGAGTTCTGGTACTTCCCTAATGGAAATTCTCAGAGTCATCTACTAACAGGTTCCCTGTCTTAAATCTAGATTCTGCTTTGACAATTTCTGACAACTAATTATGAGAAACTTAAACGATTCCGACTCCTATAACCGCGATAACTATCCCGCAACTGGTGATTTGTCTGAGACTGGAGGACGCCGTCCTGAGGCGGTAACAAGTCAACCAGTGACTCCTAATCGGACTGCTTATCGGGATGGTTACGTGCAGGGACGATCGGTGGAGCAGCACCGCACTGAAGTCTCTCAGGAAATTCGGGACAATGATAACGCTGCCCGTGGGCTAATCATGGGAATTCTACTGACAGGGCTAGTTGGCCTTGGCGTAGCAGCGACTTACTTTTTAACGCAGCGCAACGAAGCTCCGGTTAACCGAACGATCGTCGTTCCTAGTGCCGCTCCGTCTCCTGCACAATCGCCTCAGGTGCGCGATCGCATTATTGAGCGCGATCGTGTTGTGCCTGTGCCCGTGCCTCAGGAACCTGCTCCTGCTCCCAACGTAAATATTACGGTTCCCAGTCCTGCACCGCAGGCTCCAGCTTCGTCAGCCCCGACTCAAACGGCTCCGGCTCAGACGGCTCCTACCGAAGGACAAAGCGGTACGGCTCCGGAAGGAAGTGCTCCAGCTCAGGAGAGTACACCGTCATCAGACGCTCCTGCTGCAAGCCCGTCTGGGTCAGGTTCAGCTCAATAACAGATTTGTTTTACGGCGTCTTCAGGTTCTCTCTGGGTTTATTGCCTCCGCCAAGTGCGGGGGCTTTTTTTTCCTATTTTCAGTCAGCGTTACCGGTGGACGATCGAGCTTCGTCTGCTGCTCTGTCATGGGCAGGGTGAGCGACGGCTTTTAGTTTGCAGTAAAACTCGGACGATTCTGGTGCGGGAGTGAACCGATGGATAGGAGATTTGCCATTGCTTGGAACGATCCACTGGGGATCGTAGAGTGAAGCACGCTCAGAAGGGGGGGTTTCGGGCGGCACTACCAAGGGCAGAGTCTCATTCGGCGGATCACGGTTTTCCAACTCATCAACGCTGTGTTCGTCTGATTGCTCGTCCGGTGGCACGATCGTGTCGTTATAAGCTGCTACCTCTAAGCTCGTGGTAGCTGATTCCGAGGCGGCAATTTGTGAGGTAGCAATTTGTGAGGGAGCGATTTGTGAGGGAGCTGTTTCACTCTGTGGTTCAGAAATCGATCGGCGTCTCAAGACATCCAGAAACGGGTAAGTTGGCGCTGAGGTCGATCGAGGGTTGACGCGAGCAAAATCTCCAACGCCTAAACTGCGAGGAAATTTGCTGCACACTAAGCGCTCAAATTCGTGATTGAAGTGATAGGAAGGCTGACCGCGGCGCTGCCAAAACGTCAAGATCTGCTCTACTGAAACTGCCTTGTAGCGTCCTTGGTAAAGTGCTTCGATTGAGGCTAGCCTGACCCAGTTGTCTGGATAGCGTTTCAGCCAGCGGGCAAGCAGTTCATCTACCGTGTAGCCACCCAGTTCAAAGCTGTAGTGACACAGCAAATTTGCCGCATAGGTGGCAGCAGCAGAACTTAATTGCTCGATCGATCCGTTGGCGTTCTCTGTCATAAGCGTTACAAGCTAGGAAGCGCTGAAGCCGAATGCACAGGGTCAGCGCACCCTCGTTTCTGATATTTCAAGCGTATCGCTTGCGTTAAAAAAACTCATTCAATCCTAATCAGGTTTGGCAAAAACTCAACTTGGCACCCTTGGCTGATTCATAAAATTGCCTTCATGTTGCTTCTGGATTCGGTTAGCCATACTTTCGATCGCCGCCATTCTCGGAAGCTACTAACCAATCACCTGCGAACCTACCGTTATTACGCGCAACCATAAGCGTCTTAAGCCTTTGGTACCTAATTTTGAGGTAGTGTCTCCCATTTAGGAATTGTGCATACCCCTCTTTGGTCACTATAGTGAGAGAAATCTAGAATGAGGATAGAGAGTTTCAAGGTGCTCTAGGATCTATGTCTGCTTCAAGAGAGGCTCGACCCACGATTCGTTTTGTGGA
>NZ_JACJPG010000603.1 GCF_014695955.1 Leptolyngbya sp. FACHB-36
CTCAGCGCCAATCCTGCTCTTGCAAGAATTTACGGCTATGACTCTCCGGGTGAGTTGATCGCCTCTCTTTCCCACCAGATCGACCACGAGCTTTACGTTGATCCCGATCGCCGTTCCGAATTTATTAGCTTGATGCACGCCCACGATGCTGTTATCGACTTTGAATCTCGCATCTATCGGCGCGACGGCAGCATCATTTGGATTTCGGAGAACGCTCGCCTTGTGCGCGATCGCACCGGAGTGCCCGTCTACTACGAAGGAATCGTGAAGGATATTAGCGATCGCAAGCGAGCTGCCGAGGAATTGTTCCATGCTAAAGAAGCCGCCGAGCACGCCAACCGCGCGAAAAGCCAGTTTCTCGCCAACATGAGCCACGAACTCAGAACCCCGCTTAATGCCATCATTGGCTACAGCGAAATGCTTCAGGAAGATGCCGAAGACGGCGGCTACACCGACATTGTGCCCGATCTGAAAAAAATCTACGGCGCAGGCAAACACCTCCTGGATTTGATCAACGACATTCTCGATATTTCCAAAATCGAGGCGGGCAAGATGGACCTCTACTTGGAAACCTTTAGCATTTCCTCTCTGATCAGTGAGGTCCAGTGCACCACGCAACCGCTAGTCGAAAAAAATGGTAACCGCTTGACTGTGCACGTCTCTGAGGGTCTAGACACGATGCACGCCGACTTAACCAAAGTGCGCCAAGTCTTACTCAATCTGCTCAGCAACGCCAGCAAGTTCACCGAGAAGGGAAAGATTACTCTGATCGTAGAAAAGGAGATTCAGAACTCAACCCTCCTTCAAGCGTCAGGTTTTCCCCAGACCTCACCCTGCGTGCTCTTTAGAGTCACAGACACCGGAATTGGCATGACGCCGGAGCAAACCGAAAAACTGTTTCAACCGTTTATGCAGGCAGATGCGTCTACGACGCGCAAGTACGGCGGTACTGGATTGGGACTGGCAATTAGCCGTCGGTTCTGCCAGATGATGGGCGGCGATATTCGGGTTGTCAGTGAGGTTGGCGTAGGGTCTACGTTTACGATGTGCTTGCCGATCGAGGTTCCGGAAACGATCGTGTTGGACACGCCAATTGACACCCCAAAGTTAACCAAGACGATTTCGCTGCCTGCCGCTCCAACTGCGACCGTGCTTGTAATCGACGACGATGCCAGCGTGCGAGATTTAATGATGCGCTACCTCAGCAAAGAGGGATTTCGCGTCGAGACGGCATCCAGTGGAGAGGAAGGACTGCATCTGGCAAGAAGTCTGCGCCCGGACGCCATCACGCTGGATGTCATGATGCCCCGCATGGATGGCTGGGCGGTGCTGACCCAGCTGAAGGCAGAACCCGATTTGGCAATGATTCCTGTCATCGTACTGACGATGGTAGACAACAAGAATTACGGGTTCACGCTGGGCGCATCCGACTACCTGACCAAGCCGATCGACTACAAGCGACTGGTGACGTTGCTCGGTAAGTACCGTCCAAAAGACGCGCCGCCAGAGCGGGTAGAAGCGCACGTTCTCATTGTGGAAGACGACTTACAAACCCGCGAAATGTTCTACCGGATTCTGGCAAAAGAAGGCTGGACTGTCAGCGCGGCTGAAAACGGTCGCGTTGCCCTAGCGGCATTGGACGAAACCACGCCTGACCTGATTCTGCTGGACCTGATGATGCCACACATGGACGGGTTTCAGTTCATTACGGAGCTGCGGCGGCAGTCTCGCTTTCGCCACATTCCTGTGGTCGTAATTACCGCGATCGACCTGACGCCCGCCGATCGCTTACGGCTCAACGGCTACGTTGAGCAAGTTTTACAGAAAGGCAAGTTCAGTCGCGATGTCTTGCTGCGAGAAGTGCGCGATCTCGTATTTTCCTGTATCCAACCGCATGTAAAGTCGGAGGACCCTCATGGCTAAAATCTTGCTCGTGGAAGACAACGAAATGAATCGAGACATGCTCTCGCGGCGTTTAGAGCGCAAAGGGCATGAGATTCTAATTGCTGTGGATGGCGAACAAGGCGTAACACTGGCAGGTTCAGAACATCCCGATCTGATTCTGATGGATATGAGTCTGCCAGTTATTGACGGTTGGGAAGCAACTCGCCGCCTCAAAGCTCGATCGGACACCCAAACGATTCCAGTGATTGCCCTGACTGCCCACGCAATGGCAGGCGATCGCGACAAGTGCCTAGAAGCAGGCTGCGACGACTACGACACAAAACCGATCGATCTGGCGCGGCTGCTCAGCAAGATCGAGGCGCTTCTGAGCAACAAAATTCAGACGATGACGAATTGTTAGCACGGTGAGCCAATCCTGCCGTTGGTCTGCAGCAGAAAAATCTCCTGGAATTTGCTTCTAGCTCCAATTGGCACAGCGACAGGGTGTACGAGATCGAGAGTTTGGACGACGTATGGTACAGAATTCTAAGCAAGGTCATTCGATGTCTCTGCGGAGACGCACCCTGTTGGTCATCAGCCTGACGCTGGTGGGGTTAAATGCGGCTCTGTACAGCATTTCCTCTGCGCTGCTGAGGGGAAGCTCTCTGCAAGCCGAAGAGCAAGACACACGGCAAACGATGAAGAGTGTGCTGAGTGCGGTTTCGCAAAATTTGCACCAGTTCAACACACGTTTTGCAGATTGGTCTGCCTGGGATGATGCCTATACGTTTGTGCAAAATCGCAACGCTGACTTTATCCGATCGAACTTAAATGACACCTCATTGGTGAATCTCCGCGTCAATCTGATCGTGTTCATGAATCTGAAGGGTCAGGTGGTCTTTGGCACCGGATTTGATTTGAACCAAAAACGAAAAGTACCTGTTCCAACCGCGTTGAAACCCCGGTTGATCACCCGCGATCGCCTGCTGCAACATTCCACCTCAGACAGCAGCATTGCAGGCATTGTGCACCTACCAGACGGACCCATGCTAATCGCGTCTCGTCCGATCGTCACTAGCGAAGGTAGAGGTCCGATTCGCGGCACGCTGATTGTGGGTCGCTACCTGAATCAAGCAGAACTGTATCGCCTGTCCACATTTATTCAGGCGCCGTTTACGATCCACGCAATCAGCGCGTCGGTGCCTTCCATGGAGACGCTGCCGCAAATCTCGCAGCAGCCATCTATCTGGATGCAGCCGTTGAACGATCACACGATCGCTGGCTACGCCCTGATCAAGGACGTGTACGACAATCCGGCGCTGCTGCTGCGAACCGAGGCTCCCCGCACACTTTACCAGCAGGGACAGGTGGGCATCCGCTATCTTACCTGGGCAATCCTGGTGGTGGGATTTGTGTTCGGAGTGGTGACGTTGCTTCTACTGGAGCGGTTGGTGCTCTCTCGTCTATCCTTTTTAAGTCGCGAGGTTCAGCAGATTGGCATCGATCGCGACCTATCAGAGCGCGTCACGGTGCAGGGATACGATGAACTCTCGGATGTCGCGACAAACCTGAATGGCATGTTAGATACGCTAGAGCAGTACCAGCGGGAGCGGGAACAGGTGGCGATCGATTTGCAAGCCGCCAAAGATGGGGCTGAGCGTGCTAATCAAGCAAAAAGTCAGTTTCTCGCCAATATGAGCCACGAACTGCGGACGCCGCTCAACGCCATTATTGGCTACAGCGAGTTGCTGCAAGAGGACGCGATCGACCTCGGACAAAACCAGTTTCTACCAGACCTACAGCAGATTCACCAAGCAGGAAACCACCTGCTGGGGCTAATTAATGACGTATTGGACCTGTCTAAAATTGAGGCAGGCAAGATGAAGCTAGATCTGCAATCCCTCGAAGTGCTGCCGCTAGTTCAAGACGTTGTCTGCAAAATCCGACCCCTTGTCGAAAAAAATCACAATATCCTGATCGTGAATTGCCCAGACACCCTGGGTTCTCTACACGCCGATTTAACCAAAGTGCGCCAAGTCTTACTCAACCTGCTCAGCAACGCTAGCAAGTTCACTGAAAAAGGAACGATTAGTCTGACTGTGGACAAGCAAGAAATTCAAAATCCAGAATTCGAAATTCAAAATTCAGAATCTCAGTCCTCCTCTCCCTACCTTCGCTTCACCGTCACCGACACAGGAATTGGTATGACGCCAGCGCAAGCTGAAAGGCTATTTCAGCCGTTTATGCAGGCGGATGCGTCCACGACGCGCAAGTATGGTGGCACCGGATTGGGACTGGCGATCGCGCAACGATTTTGTCAAATGATGGGCGGTGAAATTACGGTTAAGAGTCAGCCTCAGGTGGGAACAACGTTTACCGTGTGCCTACCTGTGCACGTTCCAACGGACACGCACCAAGACTGAGAAACCACTTATAACAATTCGTAATTCGTAATTCGTAATTGCAGAAGCGGGAGTCCGCCTAGGTTCTAGTGGTTTGAGCGGTAGCTGGAATTTAGAGAACTGGGATAACTTCGGCTAGAGAGGCGATCGTGGCTTTAACCGAAGCCCCTGACAGATAGTGCCGAAGTGAAGGAAAAACAGCCATAAGGTAGACCTGTTTGCTTGTGATACGGATTGAGTGCAGCTAGCTTGGATACAGAAATAAGCCTTGCACAAGAACTGCCCTTTTACATCTAGACGCATGTTACGCAACATTCTTTTGGTCACCGGAACGTTGTTAGCTGCCTCCGTCGCAGCCGCCGTTTGGTTTAAGCAGGAGTTGAGCCGCTCCACTCCGTCGACGGCGACCGAAATCACGAATCCATCGCCCGTCGTTACTCCATTTACTAAGGTGGCAAAGGGGGCATTAAAGCGCGTCAGTCGTGAGCAGCTATTGCAAACCAAAACCTGCATCGAGTGCGATTTACACGGTTTGGATCTCAGCAATCTGGATTTGAATAAAGCAAACCTGAGTCGATCGGACCTGTCTGGTGCAAACCTCAGCCGCACGAAACTCACCAACGCAACCCTGAGCGGAGCGCAGCTAACCGGAGCAAACCTGCAGCATACCGACTCGCAGGGTGCAGACTTCCGCAATGTCGATTTAAGCGGAGCCAATCTGAGTCACGCCCAGCATCTCAACATCAATTTAACGCAGGCGAATTTGAGCAATACGCTCCTCGTAAAAACCGAGCTACGCGACGCCAATTTCAAGCAGGCACGCATCGATCGCGCTAACCTGCAAGATGCTAGTCTGTATGGCACTATTTTCATTGAGGCAAAACTAATTAACACCAACCTCAATGGAGCCGATTTGCGCTACGCCAATCTTCACAAAGCACGCCTGAGCGGAACAGATTTAAGCAATACGCGATTAGATTGGGCAATTATGCCCGATGGCACCAGCTATCAAGGAACAACGCCTTACTAATTTCTTTGCGATCGATCTTGCTGAGCGCGGGTGGCAAGCGTTCCCAAGGGTATCTGAATTGAGCATCGTGCTTTAAAGATACCAGTAGGCTGAACGCTGGAGTGGTACACGGCGAAGCGCGTCTACTACTCAGATATTCAGACGGCTTGATTGGCTTAGGTTCTTCTACAGGTAACGCTGCAACTAGCGTTACAAAGGCACTCAGAAGCGAGGCGCCAAAAGTTACAAATATAGTTTGGTACAGACAGGGGCGGCTGATTGATTCTCGCAACCTTCACTATATCTTCTGACTTTTCAGCATGGGCTTTACACAATTGTTACTCAACTATACGGATAATACTGGGTGACTCAACTAAATAGTTGAAGGATTTACGCGGCTAGGACGGTTTTGCCCCCTAGCCCAATTTTTGGGAAAGTGGTCCAGGGTTTCTTGCTATCAAGAAATCTGAGTGACATCCGCGTAACGTCCTGATCTGAGGGGGTGCAAATACCAATGCCTACAGGGTCCCCATCAGGTCTATGAGACATGACTTTCAAGAGTATCCCCAACCCGGACTGTGCAACGCCAATTTCGTTTAAGTCTGTTTGTTTACGTCATCGCTGGTTATTTACGGTTTCAGCAAGCGCAGTTGCGCTATTAAGTCATTCCTTTTTTTTAAGCGCGGCGGCTGTTGACGCAGACGCTGAGGCAAATCGTTCGATCTCGCCGGTTCTTCTAACCGACGTTATCGCTGAATTTAAGCCGAACACGCAGAAATCCCAAGCGCCAACCCTGGCAACGCCGATCGATCTGGCACAAATCGACGCGGGTCCTCGACCCAACTCCCCTGACATCCGCCGCCAAGGCAGCGAGGTGCTAGGCAAACCCTCTGTGCAGCTACAGGGCGTGTATCGGCTAGAAGGTGACGACTCCTCGGCACGCGGACGAGCCATTGCTACCTATCCTGTCACCCCGGATCTGCTGTTTGGTGCGGTCGTCGATTTGACCACGGGCAACGCCTTTTCTGACACGCCCGAGGGTGGGTTAAGCCTGACGGAGCTTTACGTAGCGGCGTCGCCGTCTGCGGTTCCGAATGTGCGCGTGGTGGCGGGGCTAATGGACTTGACCTCGTATTTCGATCGCAACAGCTTCGCTAAAGATGGAGCCAGCCATTTTTTCAATCTGGCATTTCAGACCAATCCGGCTCTGAGCGCGGCGGGGCTATCGTCGCGTCCCGGTGTGCTGCTGAACTGGAGCGTGACGGACAATTTGGAGGTAAAAGCCGCCACGTTTTCGTCGTCGCGCCGCTTGGGTGACTTTTCGTTTGATAGCGTCGCGGCAGAAATTGGCTGGCGTGCTGGAACAGCGATCGTTCGCGGTACCTACCTGTCCTCGCGCGATGCCGGACAGGAAACCGGATTTCGCGAAATCTTTGACATTCCCCGCTTTGGCGACTTCGGACCGCAGCGGCGCGATCGAGAAGAAGCATACGGCGTCAACGCCGAACTGTTTATTCCTCAACTGAATATGGGGCTGTTTGGGCGTTACGGACGCTACAACAATACGACGCTGGGCGCGGGTGGCGACACCTACAGCGTTGGATTGAGTTTTCTGGATTTGTTCCAGCGTGACGATCGCTTAGGACTAGCCTATGGGCGGCAGCTATCTGACAACGACCTGCGACGGCTAAGCGATGACGATCGTCGCCCCGACGTGCTGGAACTGTACTACGACTTTCGCATTTCGCCCGCGCTGCGTGCCGCTGTGACGCTACAGGAGCGCAACGAGTTTAGCGAAACCGTGTTGGGATTCCGCATTAAAACCGAGTTTGATGTCACCCGGAGGCTGCTGCGATGAAGAACTGGAAACGGGTCACGAGCTTACTGCCGATCAGCTTACTGCCGATTAGCCTACTGTCGATCGTGCTGCTAGGTGGGCTAACGCCTGCGATCGCCCAGACGGCGACTCAGGGCTACACGCTGCTGAATCGAGGCTGGGTTAACGACGCGATCTCCGCGTTCCAGCAGGCGCTTCGTGCCAACCCCCAGTCGCTAGAGGCGCGGCTGGGTCTAGCGATCGCTTACCAGCGAGCAGGACGCGACAGCGATGCCTGGAGCACCTATCAGCAAGTGCTGCGCCAAGATCCCACGAATCGAAGCGCACTGCAAGCGGTAGGTCTACTCGGCAGCTACCGTTCAGAGTGGCAGCCAACCGGGATTGCGGCACTGACGACGCTGTTGCAGCAGACGCCCAATGATTCCAGCGTTCGCGCTCAGCGGGCGCTGCTGTATGGCTACCAGGGACGGTTTACGGAGGCGATCGCCGATTACGATCGCGTGCTGGCAGCGAATCCGACTCCTGACACGGTGCTACAAGCCGCGCAAATTTACACCTACAGCGGCGACTATTCACGAGCGCTGACCTTGTTCGAGCGCTATCGAGCAACAGGACGACCGCAATCGGACAGCGGCACGATCGCCTATGCGCTAGCGCTGCGAGAAACGGGCAAGCCCGACCAAGCCGTACAGCTTTTGGAACGGCGGTTGAACCCAAAGCAGCCCCAGGTAGAGATTCAGACGGCTCTGGCGGTTGCCTACTACGCGGTGAACCGACCCACCGACGCTGACGCCCTGCTCGCCACGTTGCGGCGCAATCCAAACGCGACCCTGCCGCTGGCTCGATCGCTCAGCACGATCGGGCGGCAGTTCCGGCAGGCTGATCGCTACCGTGAGGCGATCGACCTGTACCGTCGCGTGCTGCAACAGACGCCCAATCCCTCACCCGGATTGGTTGTAGAGGTGGCAGACGTGATGAGCGAAGTGGCGGAAACGCGATCGGAGGCGTTGAGCCTGTATCAGCGCGCCATCCAGCAGCAGCCCAACGACGAGGGCTTGAAATTCAAGCAGCTTGTCGTACAGCGCCAGCTAGGGCAGATTAGCCGTACCGACTTTGTGCAGCAGCTTCAGGCGCGGCTGCAACCGTTGCCAACAGATCGATCGCAGCGTCAGCGATTGGCACAAGCGCTCGTCAGCCTCGATCCGCCGGAGCCATCCCTGCTGCCCGTGTATCGAGACCTGTTGCAATCGGGAGTAGACGCACCGTTTCTGAATTTCCGCGTGGCTCAAATTCAGGTGCAGCAGGGCGAGTATGCCGCCGCCCGATCGACCCTAGCGGCTTATCAGAAAACGACGATCGGGGCGCGGGACTCGGCAACGGACTTGCTGCTGGCAGACCTCGATCGCCGCGAAGGCAAGCTCGACGCCAGCGCTCAGCGGTATGAGGCAATCATCGCGGGCAATTTCCCGGACGCTGCTCAACGTGGAGCACTGCGGGGGTTGGCAGGCGTGCGGCAGCTTCAGGGGCGATCGGGCGATGCGCTGCAACTGTACGATCAGCTTTTGAGCCGCAACCCTGAGGATGGAGCCGCGCGACTGGGCAGAACCTACTTGGCGTACCGAGTCAAGCAGGTGTCGCAGACCGACGCCGAAGCGGTGCTGAACCAATGGCTACAAACGCAGTCGGTTAGCGATGCGCCGCCGGAGTTGTTTAGTCTGGTGGGCGCGCTGCCTGCCGATCCACAGCGCGAAGAGCTGTACGCGCGACTGCTGGCGATCGACCCAGACAATCTGGCAATCGAACGCCGCCGTCTGAACGTGCTGGCGCTGCGCGACCCCGATCGAGCACGATCGCAGGCAGAGGAGCTAGTGCGGCGCAATCCGTCGAATCCCGATGTCTACTTTGTGCAGGGGGAACTGGCGCAGCAGCTCCGCGACTTCACGCTGGCAAGTCAGGCATACGAGGCGATCGTGCAGCGCCAGCCCAACAATCCCGATGCGCTGGCGGCCCTGGGCGGTATCCGGTTTGAGCAAAAGCGCTACCAGGAAGCCATCGCTCTCTACGAGCGTGTCGTTTCGCTGCGCCCCAACGATTGGGATGCGCGCCGCATTCTGGCAGAACTCAGCTTGGCGCAGGATCAGCCGTTTACTGCCTTGCAGCAGTTCCGGCAGCTTCGTCAGCAACAAGCCACCACCAATGAATCTGACCCCACGATCGCCAACCGCATTGAGCGGTTAGAGGTCGATCGTCTAAAACGACGCGGGTTCCAACCGTCTTGGGAGCGCTACTAACATGCCACATCGTCATCTCGCTCGTTCGCGATTCGCTGCCATTCTCGTTGTCAGCAGCCTGATTATTTCCTTGGGGGCACACGCCCAAACTGGGGACTTTACCCCCGTACCACCCGCCAAGCGCTCGATCGCCTCGCCCGTCAAACCTCAAACTGCCTCACCCCAGCCCGGTGCGCCGATGCCAACCGTGAATCCGCTAGCGGCAGGTCAGTACGTGCTGGAGTTTAGCCGCAGCCCGATCGTCGGACACCGTCTGCGCTTGCAGGGCATTTACGACGAGGCGCGGCTCCAATTTACCCGTCCGCACGACTGGCAAGCAAAATCCGCCAAAATTATGCTGCGGTATCGTCATTCGCCCGCGCTCTATGCGACGCGATCGAACCTAACCGTGCTGGTCAACGGTGCCAGCGTCGGCAGTCTGCCGCTGAACCGCAAGCAAGGCGAATTAGGCACCGCCGTGTATGACATCCCGCCCCGGATTCTGCAAGACTACAACGAAGTGCTGGTGACGGCGCTGCAAAACAACTCGCCCACCTGCACCCAAGATCCGTTCGATCCGTCGCTGTGGACCGAGATTCTGCCCGACTCCAAGCTGACCTTTGACGTGCAGCCGCAGCCGATCGGTCTGGATTTTAGCCGCTATCCCTATCCGGTGTTCGACACGTTGAGCTTGGAGCCGAATCGCATCGCCTACCGACTGCCAGAGCAGGTGGATGAAGCGTGGCTAACGACGGCGGCGCGGCTGCAAACCTCACTGGGACGGCTGGCGCAGTATCGCCCGATGGATACGCGCCTGCTGAAATCGGGCGATGCGCTTCAGCCAACCGAGCGACTGGTGATTATCGGCACGCCTAAGAATCAGCCCGCTCTGGCATCGCTGAATTTGCCGCTGCCGCTGAAGGACAACCAGATCCGCGACGAAAAGCAGCAGCCGCTGCCGCCGGATGTGGGCGTGCTGATGCTGACGACCAGCGCAGACGGAGATAACTTGGTGCTTGTCGCTACAGGAAACGGTCCGGAGGGCGTCGCCAAAGCCGTGCAGTTTTTGGCGCAGGCGCGCGATCGTCAAATTGGCACCGGACGCGCGATCGTGGTCAAACAGGTAGACCCCGTACCGACGCCGCCTGTCCGTGAGTGGCTAGCCTACCTGCCGACCACCGACACGTTCCAGCTCAAAGACCTGCGCGACTACAATAACCAGCCGTTGGCGGATGTGACGCTACGCGGTGCCGATGCCCCGATCGCCGAGTTTGACTTCCGGGCACTGCCGGACGATCGATTCGAGTCCGGCAACCAAATGGAGCTGAACTACAGCTACAGCGCTCAGGTGAATCCGCTCACGTCGCTGGTGGAAGTGCAGCTAGACGGCATTCCAGTCACCAGTAAGCGATTGGATAAGGAGCAGGGCGCCCTGCGCGAAACGCTGCAAATTCCGCTGCCCGAACAGCGAATTAAGCCGTTCTCGAAGCTACAGGTGCGGTTTCAGCTTGACCCGCGTGAGCGTCGATCGTGCAACCGCGCTACCGACCAGCAGCTTTGGGCAACCGTCCACGCGGACACTCGGTTTAATCTGAAGCGGCAAACTGGAGCGCAAGTGCCTAACCTGCGCCTGCTTCAGGCGGGTTATCCATTTGCTGCACCGCAAGACTTGTCGCGGACGGCGATCGCCGTTCCCGAAAAGCCTTCGTCAGCAGATCTGCTGCTGATGCTGGAGTTTGCAGAGCGGATGGGGCGAGTCAGCCGCGCCGATTCTGTAAAGCTGGACGTGTATCGCGCCAACCAACTGCCCGAAGCCGTTCGCAAACAGCAGCATTTAGTGGCGATCGGCACCCA
The DNA here is from genome assembly GCF_014695955.1 of Leptolyngbya sp. FACHB-36. Taxonomy (GTDB): domain Bacteria; phylum Cyanobacteriota; class Cyanobacteriia; order Leptolyngbyales; family Leptolyngbyaceae; genus FACHB-36. Next base: position 11,257 of record NZ_JACJPG010000603.1, read on the forward strand.
AGCCAAATTTCCCCTGCCGCAGGCGTTCCAGTCCGAAGGCGGCTTTTCGCTGCAAGACTTGTTCTCGCGGCGGCGTGACCAAGGCGAGATCCAGCCGCTTCCAGACGGACAGGGCGTGGTGAAGGAAATCGTCTCACCGTGGAATCCCGATCGCGTCCTGCTGACCCTCAGCGCCCAAACCGACGAGGGACTGGCTCAGGTGCGCGATCTGCTTCAGCGCGACGATCTGTTTTTTCAACTGCGCGAAGACACGGTGTTGGTGAAGGCAAACACACCGAATCCGTCCGCGTATGACCCGCAGGCGTACACGCTGGAGTTCTTGCAGCAAGCCCGTCGCACCCGCGAACTTAGCGAAGCCAGCCTCCCCGAGCAAGTCTTCAACTGGCTACGAGTCAGTTGGCTAACGCTGGCTCCCGCCATGACGATCGCGGCGCTGCTGCTCTACGGCGTGTTTCAGACCTACCTCAAGCGGGTCGCACGCTACAGCAAGAAGTGAGGAAATTCCGGGTTCCGAATTTTTTCACTTGCCTACGAACGACTTATTAACCGCTAAATCAATGACTCCCCAACTCTGGACCGTTCGATCGCGCAAATGGCTGGATCAAGCCATGGCTCGAATAATAGACATCACGATGTGGCTTGTAGACCAGCTACCCGAGCAGGCAGATTGGCTGCTGCAAGGGTTGGGTCGGCGACAGTTGCTCGTGCTGATGGGTGCGGTGCTGTGGATGTGCGTACCGCTGGTGACGACACGACTGGCAATTTGGGAGCAGGCGGTCGTCGCCATGATTCTGATTGGGCTGGGGCTGCTGGTCCTGCGGGCGGAGGAGAAGCTAGAAGACTCGCGCATCAGTGAGTACCTGCATTTGTTTTTGATCAGCCTGAGTGTGCTAACGACGCTGCGCTACTTCTACTACCGCACGCAGTACACGCTGAATTTCGACGGCTGGCAAGACACGATCTTTTGTGTGCTGCTGTATGTGGCAGAGCTGTACGCGATCGGGACGCTGCTGCTTGCCTACTTCCAGACCTTGAAGCTGAAGGAGCGCCAGCCCGTTGATTTATCTAGCATTCCGCAAGAGCAATGGTTCAGCGTTGATATCTACATCCCGACCTACAACGAAGATGTAGAAATCGTCCGCAAGACGACGCTCGCGGCGCTCGCAATCAACTACCCCGCGGACAAAAAGCAGGTGTACATTCTGGACGATGGGCGGGCAGAGAAGTACCGCGATCGGCGCGAACAACTGCGGCAGATGTGCGAAGAACTCGGCTGCACGATGCTGACGCGGGACAATAACGACCACGCCAAAGCCGGAAACATCAACACAGCGCTGAAGAGAACGCACGGAGATCTCGTGCTGATTCTGGACTGTGACCACATTCCCAGTCGAGGATTTCTTCACAACACAGTTGGATTTTTCTTCCACTCGAAAGTGGCGCTGGTGCAGACGCCGCACTGGTTCTACAATCCCGACCCGTTTGAGCGCAACTTGCTCACTGGAGGGCAGGTACCTGTGAGCAACGAACTGTTCTACAAAGTGCTTCAGAAAGGCAACGACTACTGGAACTCAGCATTCTTCTGTGGTTCGGCAGCCGTAATCCGACGCGACTACGTGTTAGAAATTGGCGGCATTGCCACAGAAACGGTCACAGAAGATTGCCACACGTCTCTGCGGCTACACGCCCTCGGTTACGAAACCGTCTACTACGACAAGATCATGGTGGCGGGACTGGCACCCGAAAAATTCTCGTCCTATGTGGGGCAGCAGGTGCGCTGGGCGCGAGGCATGGCGCAAATCTTGCGTCTAGAAAATCCCCTGTTCAATCGCAAGCTGAAGCTGCGGATGTCGCAGCGGCTGTGCTATTTCAGCGCCACGTTCCATTTCTTCTTCGGCTTTCCCCGATTGATGTATCTGCTGGCACCGATGCTGTATCTGCTGCTGGGGATTAACTCGGTCAAAGGGTTGGGACTGGAGACGCTGTTCTATGCGCTGCCTCACATTGCGCTGTCGATGCAAACCAATCACATCCCTTACCGCAGCGTCCGCTTTTCGTTCTGGAACGAGATTTACGAGTTTGCGCTGTCGTTTCAGGCAGGCATTGTGACGATCATGGCGCTGGTGAATCCCAAGCTGGGCACGTTCAACGTCACCGACAAAGGGTTGACTGTGACGAAGCGCAGCTTTGATCTCAGCAGTATCCGCTACCTGCTGATTTTGGGTGTGCTGACGGCTGCATCGCTGCTGGTCGTTCCCTTTTGGCTGGTGCTGAGTCCATTGGATTCTCAAGCGGTGCTGATTAATGCGCTGTGGTGTGTGTTCAATCTAGTGCTGGTGGCGGCGGCGTGTCTGGTTGCTTTGGAGCAGCCACAGCTACGCAAGTCACACCGGCTGCCGCGCCAACTGACCGCGATCGTCCATAGCCACGACCAATCTTGGAGCGGCATGACGCAAAACATCAGTGAAACGGGGGCGCAAATTGTACTGGACGTGTGGCCCAACGTGCCGGATGAGGTGCGCGTTGAGCTGATTGGTGACTTCGGCGCACGCGCACTGCTAGACGCCCGCATTGTGCGCGGCACGGCTACCGACAGGCTGCAAACGTTGCTAGCAGTCCACTTTGTGAATCCCAGCCGCACGCAGCTAGACGATCTGGTTCTGGTCCTCTACTCCGATGTGGACGAGTGGTATTCGCAGAAGCGATCGACCAAAGACGACCCGATCGCCTCGCTGAAATTTATTGCAGCCAGCCTTCAGCGGGCGTTTCAGGAGTTTACGCCTGAAATCGGCGTTAAGGTGCGAAAGCAGGTGCAGGCAGTGGCGCAACTGCACTGGGACGGCTGGGCGGGACAGTATTATCCAGCAACGGTGACAGAGCTGGGCGTGCGAGATTTGCGGCTAGAGCTACAGCACACCCTGTTTCTGGATCTCGATGAGCTGGAGCAGACCCAGCCACTGATCGGACTCTTGATTGCTAAAACTGATGACGATCCTCAGCCAGAGAGTTTGGTTGCTCGGGTGCAGCGAGTAGAACCTCTCGTCAGCGTTGCTCCAAGCGCCAACTCTAACGGATCGAACTTGGCACAGCGCGTTGCTGTAGAGCTGAGCTTTCCAGAGTCGATGCACCGGCAGCAGCAAGGCAAGATTAAACGTCTGCTGCGATCGCTGAACTCTTAAGTGCCGATCGTCGGATTCAAATCGCCCTCGGTTTTTGTGAGTTAATGGCGTTTGTTAGCAGAACAAAATTCCTTTCTCCGGACGCTTTTTGACCCATTTAAAAGTGGCTTGAGCCACTTTTAAATGGGTTGCATGAAAAGTAGACTAATTTATTTAAAAATGTCTAAAATTTACAGTGGCGATGCGATCGTTATCTCAGCATCGTTAATCAAAAAGGTTTTGATTTTGCTAGTATCATTGAGCACATTTGCTCATAGCTTTTTTAGCTTTAGTGCACCAATTCAACTTCACATCTCCAGCGTTTTACCTGTCCCTTAAGCACGAGCGTGCGGTGCCCTTCAGAACGCTGGAAATCAAGCTTTATCTAGCTTCGTTGAATAGTCTTTATCAGCGATTTACCGTGTGCGGGGCGATTTGCCTACTCTGCATCGCTAAAATTGCTGCGCCGGAAGCTACTGAGAAATTATTAATGATTCCGGGTTTCTACCTGAATAAAAGCTCTGCTAATTTTTATAGCGCTGCCACTTTAACTTGCGGTTACGTATTAATCCTTATAAAAGGAATTTTAATGCAATTTCGACCCTAAATCATTTAGCTTCACCTACTCCTTACTTTCACAAGTATTCGGTGAATTCCGGATTGTTGGCACGGTTTGGAACAGCATCAGCTCGCAAAATAAGTCAGAACGAGTAAGCGCTGTACGCATTTCTTCTATCGCCATCTTTCTACCTCGATCGCAACATAGCAGCTAAAAGGCTGAATCCTTCTGGTGCCTCTACTGTCCGCTCCAATGGATGCAATTTATCCAAACGCAATTGCATCATCTCAGTCATCCCTACCTGAACCAGAAACGATCCCATGAGCACCATTCCTATGGTTAGCCACCGCCCCTTTCAGAGCCTCCACCCGCTGAGCTTGTTGGCACAGTTGATTAGTCGCCACGCGAGTGGCTGCTTGAATGTGACCAGCGGATCAACCACCTGGGTAATTTACCTAGACGAAGGCAAATTGACGTACGCATCGAGTTCAACCGATCCGTTTGAACGGCTCGATCGCCATCTACGTCAGCTTAGTCGGCAAGTTCCAGGGCTTGTGAGTGCCGTTCGAGTTCAGGTGCGCTTGCTATTTGAAACGAGTGCCGAAAATTGCTTAGCAACCAGCGCTGATCATCAAGCGATTCGCTGGCTAGTTGGGCAGCAGTATTTGAATGTGCCGCAAGCGACCCTGCTAATCGAGGAATTAGCCAAGGAAGTCATTGAAAACTTTCTAGCCATCAACGAAGGCAGCTACGAAATCGTTGAGAAGCGAGAATTTGAAGACTACCCCCGCTTGTGCCAGCTAGACCTGCGCCCGATCGTCGAGCACTGCCAAACGCAACTGCGGCGACGCCAAAACGGCAAAACGCCACTGACCCAGCGCCCAGATTTGCTAGGTTCGCGATCGACCCCGCAGCCCGAATCGGCTCCGTATAAGGCCTCTAACGACTACAGCGTGTCCACCGCCAACTCGAAGGAGTTTCGTCGGACGCCCGCAGAACCGTCAGTCAAGCACCGCTACACGATCGCCTGCATTGACGACAGCCCCACGATTTTGCAGGCAATCAACGCCTTCCTCGACGACACCAGCTTTGCGGTACTGATGATCAACGATCCAGTCAAAGCGCTGATGCAGGTGGTTCGTAGCAAGCCCGATTTGATTCTGCTCGATGTTGGCATGCCGAACCTCGACGGCTACGAGCTATGTTCGCTGCTGCGACGGCACCCGAACTTCAAACACACGCCAATCATCATGGTGACGGGACACACGGGATTCATCGATCGAGCCAAGGCAAAGCTAGCTGGCGCATCGGGCTACCTGACCAAGCCGTTTACCCAATCTGAACTCCTGAAGATGGTGTTTAAGCACTTGACCTAGCCAGCCGCTACTAGCGATTAGCCATTCAGTTTCAACTATTTGTGACCCCGTTTCCTACCCCCAAACACCCCAGAATTCCTATGAGTCCCACCTTGATGGCAACCATCCTGATCGTTGAAGACACGCTCTCTGAGATGGAGTTAATCAACCACTACCTGCGAGAGAGCGGCTACATCGTGCTGAACGCCGTTACTGCCAAAGAAGCGCTGAACAAAGCGGTGGAGCTAAAGCCGGACATCATCATTACGGATGTGGTCATGCCAGGAATGAGCGGATTTGAGCTGTGCCGCAGTCTGAAGCGGCATCCTGCTACGACAAAAGTTCCGATCATTGTCTGCACCTCGAAGAATCAGGAAATCGATCGTCTCTGGGCCATGAAGCAGGGCGCAGACGCTTACCTCACCAAGCCGTTTACCCGAGAGCAACTGCTTCGCGCTGTGCGATCGGTCGGAGGTTGAGCCAATGACAACCACCGCTCTCACACTCGCATCAAATCGTCCTCAGGTCGGAGATGCCTTCTTAAAATTTGAGTTGGGATCTCACATTCCTGCGGTGCTGCCCATGCGGCAGGTGCAGGAAGTCGTGTCGCTGCCGATGCATCGCTTGACCTCTATGCCGAACATGCCCGCTTGCGTGCTGGGATTGATGAATCGCCGCAGCCGCGTCTTGTGGGTGATTGATCTCGCCCGCGTGTTAGGCATTGGCTTTATGGATGCCTCAGTGCGCGAGTGCAACGTCATGATTGCCCGCACTGGAACCACGGCTCTGGGGATTGCCGTGCCGCACGTGGAGGGCATGGCATGGCTTCCACCTACCGATATTCAACCGCCACCTGGACACGTTGCGTCCGGACTCGTTCCTTATTTGCGCGGCTGCGTGCTGCGCTCTCAGGAAATTTTGCTCGTGCTGGATGCGGAAGCAATTTTGCACTCCTCAATGCTGCACGAGGATTCGTAGCTATCGCCGCTGAGAAACGCCCTGTTTAAGTCATCACTCGTCCACTCAATCCGGAATGCCACTCCTATGGTCAAGCCGATCGACATCAATCGCAGCAGCAACTCCGCTGCTCGTCCTCAACCAAGCTCGTCCCCGATCGTCCCGACGGATACTGCTTCGCTGTCTGCATCGTCTGCCCCAGCCACCACGAACAGCGCTCAATCCCGCTCCCAGCGCAAGCGGCGTGGGGTAAGAGCCAGTTTGCGCGCTCGGGCAACGGCGGTCGCTGTTGCGATCGGCACCATTCCTGTGCTGGGCATTGGTGCCCTTGCCTACTACTTTGCCGATCAGTCGTTTCGGCAGGAAACTGGCGACGCGCAGCTTGCCTTCACCAATCAGCTATCCGACAAGATCAATCGCTTCGTGTTTGAGCGCTACGGAGACATTCAGGTTCTGGCGCAGTTGCCATTTCTGAGCCTTGGGAAAGTACGAGACGCAACCAGCCCTGAGGAGAAGCAGGCGGTGCTGGATCGCTATGTGGAAACCTCCCGCATTTATCGCAGCGTCGCTGTTGTCGATTTAGACGGCAAGGTACTGATTCAGTCCAGCGGGGACTCGCTGCCCAGCCAAAAAGACCAGGCGTATTTTCAGACGGTGTTGAAGACCGATCGCCCGTTCATTGGTAGAGAGATTTCTCCAACGCTGATCAACCAGAAGCCAGAAATGTATTTTGCTGCTCCAGTGAAGGACTGGGTGTCTGGAAAAACGATCGCCATCGTGCGTACGGTCGTGCCGCTGCAAAAGCTGGAAGAGGTGGTTCAACGGTATCAGCTTGGCAATCGGGACTACGAATTAACCGATTCGACCGGAAACATTTTCTTGGCCTCGAGAAAGGAGCTAATTGGGTTACCGCTGAGTTCTACCTTGGATGGACTCGATCGCATCAAAGCCGATAAAAAACCGACGACCCTAGTTACGACACAAAAACAAACCAACGTGGAGGAACTCGTCAGCTACGTTCCTGGAACCACGCTGGAAGGTCTGCCACCGCTGGACTGGGAAGTGCTGATGACCGTGGACACTAGCACGGCGTTTTTGCCCCAGCGCAACCTGCTGATTACCCTGGCATTGGGAACAGGAATAACGGCGCTGTTGGTCGGCTCGATCGCCGCGCTGCTGGCTCGCCGCGCCACTCGTCCAATTCTTGAAGCGGCAGCGGTAGTGCAAGAATTTGGGCAGGGCAATCTTAGCCCTCGGCTGCGCGTAGACGGCGACGACGAACTCGCCACGCTGGGCAGCAACATTAACCAAATGGCGTTGCAGCTGCAAGCGCTTCTGCAAAAGCAGACTCGCAGCGCTCAGCGATCGCAGCTTTTGAGCGAAATTGTGCTGAACATCCGCCGGTCGCTCAGCTACGACGACATTCTGCAAACCAGCGTTGATGAGATTCGCGTGTTTCTCAACACCGATCGCGTGCTAATTTACCGCTTCAACGAAGATTGGCACAGCGGCGTCATCACTGCCGAATCGGTTGGACCGGGCTGGATTCGGGCAATGGGACAAACCATCCTCGATCCGCTTGGACCTAACGACGTTGCCCGCTACAGCACCGGACGCATTTGGTCTACCGAAGACATCCACAACGAGAACCTGACCAAGTGCCACTGCGAAATTCTGGAGCGGTTACAGGTTAAGGCAAACATTGTTGCTCCGGTCATGCGGAACAAGCAGCTAATCGCGCTGATTTGTGCCCATCAATGCTCAGGACCGCGCAAGTGGGACGTCGAGGAAGTGGAATTCTTTGGGCAGTTGGCAGCGCAGATTGGCTTTGCACTCGACCAAGCGTACTTACTGGAGCAAACCGATAGCGCCCGTCAGATCGCGGAGACGCTGTCGGAAGAGCGGCAGCACCAGAGAGACGAACTGCAACGGCAACTGCTGGACCTGCTGGGTGAAGTGGAAGGCGCAGCAATGGGCGATTTGACCGTCCGGGCAGACGTGACCGCAGGCGACATTGGCACGGTGGCAGACTTCTTTAACTCGATCGTGGAGAGTTTGCGCGACATCGTAACCCAGGTAAAGCAGGCTGCCACTCAGGTGAACCAATCGCTGGGCGACAACGAACAGTCGATTCGCCAACTAGCCGATGGTGCCCTACAGCAGGCAGAAGAAACCACGCGCACGTTGGACTCGGTGGAGCAGATGATGCGATCGATCCAGGCTGTTGCCGACAGCGCCAGTCAAGCTGCCACCGTCACCCGCACCGCTGCCAGCACCGCTGAATCCAGCGGCACGGCAATGGACCTGACCGTGCAAAACATTCTGAACCTGCGGGAGACGATCGGCGAAACCGCCAAGAAAGTGAAGCGACTGGGTGAGTCGTCGCAGCAGATTTCTAAAGTCGTGTCGCTGATTAACCAAATTGCTATGCAGACGAACCTGCTGGCGATCAACGCCGGGATCGAAGCCGCGCGAGCAGGCGAAGAGGGACAAGGCTTTGCGGTCGTTGCGGAAGAAGTGGGCGAGTTGGCGGCGCGATCGTCCGCTGCCACCAAGGAGATTGAGCAGATTGTGGCAACCATTCAGCGCGAAACCAGCGAGGTGGTAGAAGCCATGGAGCAAGGCACCACACAGGTGGTAGAAGGCACCCGTCTAGTCGAGGATGCCAAGCTGAGCCTGCAAGAGATCCTCACCGTGTTCCACCAAATCGATCAGCTCGTGCAGTTCATTTCGGACGCGACGGTTTCTCAGGTGGAAACGTCTCAGACCATCACAACGCTGATGGAAGACATTGCCGTAGAGGCTGGACGCACCTCCAACTCGTCTCGGCAAGTCTCCGAAGCGCTCAATCAAACCGTCGAGGTTGCAAAAGAGCTACAAGCCTCTGTGGAAACGTTCAAGGTCAACTAACGGACTGGCTACTAAACACGCACGACTGATTACTAACCACTCACTACTACAACCATGTCCCAAGACAAGGAACTCGAAATTCGGCGTCAGTTCCTCGACGAGGCGCAAGCGTATCTGGACTCGCTGGATGCTGCCCTGATCGGACTCGCCAACCACCGAGTGGATGTTCAAAAAATCAATGCCGCCCTGCGAGCCGCTCACTCGATTAAGGGTGGGGCAGGCATGATGGGATTTCCGGTGCTCAGTGACCTGGCGCATCGTCTAGAAGATGCGTTTAAGGTGCTGAAAATTCAGGGATCCTCATTGGAGATTACGTCTCAGCTAGAGAATCAGCTCCTAGCAGCGGTGAATGTGCTGCGGCGGGTGATCACGTTAGACCGCCAGGGAACCGCGATCGATACCCACTGGCTCAACGCCGATGTGCTGCCGATCTTCGAGGAGATCCACGATCGCCTCGGTGACCCCCAGTCCGAAGACGCCGCCACGATTTTGTCCCCGGAAGACGACGGGCAGAACATTCTGCCGATGCTGTTTGAGACCGAGGTAGATGGCTGTTTGCAGCGGCTAGAAGGAGTGCTGGCCCACCCAGACCAGCCCTGTCTCCGCGAAGAAGTGCTCATTTTGGCGCAGGAACTGGGCGGACTGGGAGAGATGCTGCAACTGAGCGCCTTTAGCCGTCTGTGTGAGTCGGTGCTGTACAGCCTCGAGGCAGAACCCGACGACGCCGAGACGATCGCTCAGCAAGCGCTGCGGGCGTGGCGACGCACCCAAGCGCTCGTCGTGGCGGGGCAGTTGGATCTGCTGCCCACTACGATCGAGCATCCAGCCGCCGCTGGCGCGGCTACTGCCGTTGCGGCTGCGCCAGTAGAGCCGCAATGGGAAGAGGTTTTCCAGCCGACCTGGGACACCTCCAACTCGTCTGAGGAGCTAGAACCACCGCTGACCGCTGCCTACTCCGAAGTCCTCGTAGACGACGAGGGAGTACGGACAATCGACGAGGTGGCTACGCCCCAGCCTGCTGCTGCGTCGGCGCGACGCGGGCGGGAGACGCAGGTATCTGACTTCAAAGTGCTGGACGAGCGCGTCGAGGTCGAGGCACCCGCGATCGAGGATTCCGATGCCACGGTGCGCGTCCCGGTCCGGCAGTTGAACCAACTCAACGACTTATTTGGCGAACTGGCGATCGAGCGCAACGGTCTTGATTTGTACCTAAGGCGGCTGCGGAGCCTGAGTCAACTGCTGAGCCAGCGGGTGCAGAATTTAGAGCAGTCGAATGCGCAGATGCGGACCGCCTACGACAAGGTGACACCCCAAGTCGAGGAAGACGCATTAATTAAAGTGGGCGTTAACGGCACTCATTCTTACAACGGCAACGGCAACGGCACGCACGACAGTAGCTCGACCTTCGACGCGCTAGAGATGGATCGCTACAACGAACTGCATTCGCTGTCGCAGCAGGTGATGGAAACGATCGTCCAGATTCAGGAAGTCAGCAGCGATTTAGACCTGAGCCTGGATGACGCCGAACAAAACGCCCGCGACTTAAACAAAACCGCGAAACGTCTGCAAACGAATCTGAACCAGCTGCGGATGCGCCCGCTCGCGGATGTGGTGGACCGATTCCCACGAGCGCTACGGGAACTGTCGTTGCAGTACGGCAAGCGCGTCAAGCTAGTGGTTCACGGCGGCAACACGCTGATCGATCGCAACATTCTGGAATCGCTGAATGACCCGCTGATGCATTTGCTTCGCAATGCGTTCGACCACGGCATCGAGGACCCTGACAGCCGCCACGCCAAAGGTAAATCGGAAGAAGGTGTGATCGAAATTAGCGCTAGCCACCGCGCCAACCGGACGTTAATTACGATTCGTGATGACGGCAACGGCATTCCGCTCGACAAAGTTCGCAGCCGCGCCGAGCAAATGGGACTCGACTCCAGCCTCCTCGCGGCTGCCAGCGATCAAGACCTGCTCTCGCTGATTTTTGAGCCAGGATTCAGCACCAGCGACCAGGTAACTGCTCTGTCCGGTCGGGGCGTCGGGCTGGATGTGGTGCGCGACAACCTCAAGCAGGTGCGGGGGGACATCAGCGTTGACACTGAGGCAGGCGTCGGCACCACCTTCACGCTTTCGGTGCCCTTTACGCTGTCGGTCGTGCGGGTGCTGCTGGTCGAGAGCAACGGAATGCTGCTGGTGCTGCCAACCGACACGATCGAAGAAATGTTCCTGCTGAAGCCGGAGCAGATTCTGACAACGGCGGGCAGTGAAATGCTCAACTGGCAGGGAACGCTGGTGCCACTGGTGCGCCTTGCGCCTTGGCTGCGCTTTAACTGCCCACGCCAGCCGCACGCGTTAGAAGCCGCGCCGACGATTAATGCGGCGTCGGTGCTGATTGTCCGGCGGGGTGGGGAGCTAATTGGTGTGCAGGTCGATCGCTGCTGGGGCGAACAGGAAGTCGCAATTCGGCGGGTAGAAGGCACACTGGCGCTGCCGACGGGCTTCTCAAGCTGCACGATTCTGGGCGATGGGCGCGTCGTTCCATTGGTGAACGTCGGAGAACTCCTGCACTGGATTACCAGCTGCGAACGCACTGCCCACGAGCAGATTCCTCCGGCTTTACTGCCCGCCGCATTCCGGGCGATCACGCCGCCCATGCTGATGCCGCCGACTCAGCCAGCCGTGTCCACGGACAAAGCCACCGTGCTAGTCGTAGATGACTCGATCAACGTGCGCCGCTTTTTGGCGCTGACGCTGGAGCGATCGGGCTACCGCGTCGAGCAGGCGAAAGACGGTCAGGATGCACTGGAAAAGCTTCAGACCGGCTTATTCGTGCAAGCGGTGATCTGCGACATTGAGATGCCGCGTCTAGACGGGTATGGCTTTCTGGCGCAAATCAAAGCCAACCCGCTGTACGAGTCGCTGCCCGTTGCCATGCTGACCTCTCGCAGCGGCGACAAACACCGGCAGCTGGCGATGAATCTGGGTGCTGCCGCCTACTTCTCGAAGCCGTACAACGAGCAAGAGCTTCTTCGCACCTTGGAGCGGCTCGTGACGAATGGCGCACTGGTCTAAATTCAAACTTCACTCGTCCAGCTTTGAATTCGGACTTGCTTCTCTCAATTCCTACATCATCCTAAATTCAAAACCCCTATGAGCTTTCTTACCCCCCTATGAATAACCCTCTGGGTCTTGCCGAGGACATGAATCGTTCGCGTCTTGAGAGTTCTGCTTCGTCGTCTGGTCATTCAGTACAGCCGCCGTCTTCCCTCCCAGCGATCGTCCGCCCCCGATCATCGCCGTGGCAGTGGTTTAGCGATTTACCCATCGCTCGCAAGCAGCTACTCGCGCTGATTGTCTGCGAACTGGTTCCAATCCTGGGCTTCGGGGTCGGATCTACGATCGTGCTAATCAATAGCTTGCGGACCCAGCTTCTAGCGCAGGCAACGTCTGAAGTTGCCGTCACCGAAACCAACTACAACATCAAACTGAACCAGATGGGGTTTGGCTCTCGTAGTCAATCCGACAACCCCGCCATCGTTGAAGCCGCAAGAGCCCAAAGCAACGGTAGTCCTCTCAACAAAGACTTACAGGAGCAGGTCAAAAAGATTCTGCAAAACGAAGTCAAAGCGGGGCGGATGGAGTACGCCACGCTGGTTGGCAAAGACACGCGGATTATCGTCAACGCCAACGCCGATCGCAAAGGAGAGCCATTTGATCCGGGCAGTCTGGTCAGCGAGATGCTTAAAAACCCACAGCAGATCAAAGCCAGCGAAGTTGTGCCCTGGACCGACCTGCTAAAAGAAGCGGCACCGCTGCCAGAGGGGTTCGGAAATCGGGATGCGCTGATTCGCTACGTCGTGACTCCCGTGCGCGACCCCAACAGCCGCCAAGTCGTCGGAGCGCTCGTGTTTGGCGATATTGTCAACGATAAGCGCCCGATCGTCGAAGCCACACTAAACGCCTTCGGCAGCGGCTACAGCGCTGTGTACCTGCAACAGGACTCCGGCTTCTCGCTGGCGACGGCGCTAGAGCGATCGCGCGCGGACGAAGAGGCCCAAGCGGATATTTCTCTACCGGACACGTCGCTGTTGGAGCAAGCCGCCGCGGCTAAAGGGCAAGTTGTGACGGAGCGCTTAGACGTGCGAGGACGCACCTACACCGTTGCTGCCAAAGCGGTTCCGAACCAAATCTTGGAAACGCCGGATGGACCTAGCCCGGTCTACAGCGATCGCCCGACCGCCATTCTCGTACGGGGTACACCCGAAAATAGTCTCAATCAGCTATTGAAAGCGAGCTTCCAGCAAGAGGCTGTGGTGCTGTTCCTGTCGGTGATGGTGATTATTCTTTGGAGTTTGATATTCCGCTACAGCATTTTGCGCCCGCTTCAGAACCTAAAGCAGGCAACCCAGGCGTTTACAACGGGAAATCGCACCGTTCGCACTCAGGTTTTTTCCAACGATGAAGTGGGACAGCTCGCTCAGCAGTTCAACCGCTTGGCAGACCGGATCTCGGCGTCGGAGTCCGCGCTAGCGTCAGAGGCAGCGCGCCAAGAGCAGCAGGCAAAAGAAGCCAAAGCGCTGAGCGATATCATCGTCCGCATTCGTCGATCGCTCAAGGTCGATAGCATTGCGCAAGTCGCCGTCGAAGAAGTTCGAGAGCTGCTGCGGGTCGATCGCGTCATTATTCTGCAATTCCAGCCCGACTCGTTAGTCGCAGAGGTGATTGCGGAAGTTCAGTACGGCAAATCGGTAACGCTGGGGCAGACGGTGCAGGACCCTCTGGGACTAGAGACGCCTGAGCAGTACGCCGGACAGCAAGTGTGGCACCTCTCGAATGTGGCGAACGAAGCCGTCAACGATCGCCACCGTGCCGCCCTTCAGCAGTTCGAGGCGAACGCAGAATTAGTCGCCACCATTCAGTGCAATGGTCAACGGTTTGGCTTGCTGTGCGCCCACTCGTGTGCAGAGCCGCGATTGTGGGAGGGAGCCGAAATCAACTTGCTCTCGCAGATCGCTGCCCAAATCGGCTACGCCCTCGACCAAGCCCAACTGCTAAGCGAGCGGCAAGCGGCGCTGTACGAGTCAGAGCAGCGGAAAGAAGCGCTCCAGCAGCAAATTTTGACCCTGCTCAACGAGGTTGAGGGGGCGTCTCATGGCGACCTCACAGTGCGGGCAGACGTGACCGTTGATGACTTGGGCACGGTGGCAGACTTCTTTAACTCGATCATCGAGAGTCTGCGCGATCTCGTGACCCAGGTGAAGCAGTCGGCGGCTCAGGTGAATACGCTGCTGGGCGAGAACGAGGGCGCAATGCAACAGCTTGCTGAGGAGTCTCGCCGTCAAGCCGCTGACACCACGCACATCCTCAACTCGGTCGAGGAAATGTCCCAGTCGATCGCGACGGTTGCCAGCAGCGCTCACCAAGCGGCAACGGTAGCGCGGGCAGCATCCAGCGTTGCCGAAATGGGCGACGCAGAGATGGACGCGACCGTACAGTCGATCCAACTGCTGCGCGAGACCATCGACGCCACGGCTCAACAAGTGAGGCAGTTGGGATCGACGTCAGAGCAAATTTCCAGAGTCGTGTCGATCATTAATGACATCGCCGTGCAAACGGATCTGCTGGCGATTAACGCTGGAATCGAAGCGACACGAGCGGGCGAACACGGGCGCGGCTTTACGATCGTCGCAACCGAGGTTGGAGAACTTGCGGCGCGATCGACGACTGCAACGCGTGAGATTGAGCAGATCGTGCAGACGATTCAGCGCGAGATCACGGCGGTTGTGGCGGCAATGGAGCGAGGCACCCGTCAAGTTGCGGGCGGCTCGCATGCGGTGAAGAACGCGAGGCAAAGTCTGCTTCAGATTGTGCGGGTGTCCCACGAGATTGACACCCTTGTGCAGTCAATCTCCGAGACAACGGTTTCTCAAGCGGAAACGTCGCGATCGGTGACGCAGTTGGTCAAGAACGTGGCGCAAGTATCCGGACGCACGTTGGACGCTTCGTATCGAGTGGTGGGAGCGCTGCGCGAAACGGTTAACGTCGCTCAGTCGCTACAAGACTCAGTCGAAACGTTTAAGGTGGAATGAATACGGAAGCCCTACTGCGAAAATACGGCACTGGCGATCGCGACTTCAGCGGCGTCAATCTGCACAACGTTAACCTCAAAGGATTGGTCCTGCCCAACCTGGACCTGTGGGATGCGGACCTCGGCGAAGCGTCGCTGCGGGGAACCGACTTACAGCGTGCGATTCTGGGTCGCACCCATTTGTACGGCACGGATTTTCGGGAGGCGAATCTGGCGGGGGCTGACCTGCGAAATGCCGATTTCAGTGAGGCAATTTTAGACTCAACGAACCTTCAGGGTGCACTCTACGACGAAACGACTCAATTTCCCCAATCGTACGACCCTACAGCAGTTGGAGCCTACCGAATTGCTCCTGGAGCCAATTTACAGCAGGCGGATTTGCACGGGTTGAATCTAAGCGGAGCCGATTTGGGCGGTGCTGACCTGACGCAGGCACTGCTGCACCAGGCAATTTTATTTGGAATCTGTTTGCGCCATGCCAAACTCAGCCGTGCAGCGCTCACTGACGCCGATTTAACCGAGGCAGATTTGCAGGCCGCCGATCTTAGCGGCACCAATCTCCACGGTGCCGATCTGACACAGACCGATTTGCGTCGATCGACCCTCTCTAGCTCCACGCTGAGCGAAGCCAACCTGACTGATGCCGATCTTCGTAAGGTGAATCTGTTTGGAGCCGACCTACGCACAGCAATTCTGCACAATACCAATTTTCAAGGAGCGCTCTACGACTCCACCACGCAGTTCCCGGACGGGTTCGACCCGATCGCCGCTGGTGCCTATCGGATTACCCCAGACGTTTCCCTGGCAGGGGCAGAGTTAGGCGGAGTTAGGCTTGCGGGAGCCGATCTCAGTCAAGCAAACCTGGTCGGCGCATACTTGTGTGGAGCCGACTTCTGGGGCGCGAACCTGAGCGAAGCCGACCTCACGGGTGCGGACCTCACCTATGCAAATCTCTGGGGCGCAAATTTGGCTCACGCAAACTTAAGCAATGCAAACTTAAGCAACGCCACTCTCCTCGACGTGAACTTAAGCGACACCATTCTGGACGGAGCGATCGGGGTTTCAACCTTGGATTCCTAGGTTGTGTTGATAATTGTATGAAGTTGGGCTGACTAAGCTAAAAGGCAATGTCAACCCCAACGTTACTGAGCGACGACCTGTGGGACAAACTGCTTGAGCTTTTACGCTAC
>NZ_JACJPG010000604.1 GCF_014695955.1 Leptolyngbya sp. FACHB-36
GGAGCAGATTTAGCCACACGCTTCTTTGGCAACAGCGATCCGATCGGGCAGCAGATCCGAATCAAAGGCGTCAGCTTTCAGGTGATTGGTGTGCTTCAGGCAAAAGGCTCTTTCCTCGGCAACAACCAGGATGACGCTGCCTACGTGCCGATTACCAGTTTGGCAAGCCGTTTGTCGGGGCGCACTTCGCCCTATGGCTTGGATCTGACGTTTATTTCCATTTCTGCTAGAGACGAAGCCAGCATTCGCGCCGCTGAATTTCAAATCACGAATTTGCTGCGGTTGCGTCACAAAATCACCGACGAAGACGATTTCACCGTTCAGACCCAAAAAGATGTGCTGCGAATTGTTGGTACGATCACCGGGGGATTGACGGCAATGCTGGCAGCGATCGCAGGCATTTCGCTGTTGGTTGGTGGCATCGGGATTATGAACATCATGCTGGTGTCAGTTACGGAGCGTACCTCAGAGATTGGGCTCCGCAAAGCGATCGGCGCGTCTCAGCGAGACATTCTGGTTCAGTTTATGATTGAGGCGGTGCTTCTCTCAGCAGCCGGAGGTTTAATCGGAACTGCGATCGGCGTGGGCGGTATCTCGTTGGTGAATGCGTTGCCGCTTCCTTTAAAGGCAAGTGTTTCGCCAGTCGCGATCGTAGTTGCAGTAAGCGTTTCCGGCGGCATTGGCTTGTTCTTCGGTGTCTTTCCTGCTCGCCAAGCTGCGAAACTTGACCCGATCGTGGCGTTGAGAAGTGCGTAAAGCGGTTGAAGTTATGAGTTTTGAAGTTCAAGCAAGCGATCGAATTCAAAATTCATCAATAAAAATTGATCATTCTTGCCCTAACTCTTGTCCTATGCCAAGTTCTGTAATTATTCGCCTTGAAGAAATCTACAAAATCTACGGTGAGGGCGAAACCGAAGTGCGGGCGCTTTCGGGTGTAGATTTGCTTGTCGAGCAGGGTGAATATTGCTCAATTATGGGCGCGTCGGGCTCTGGCAAGTCCACCATGATGAATATCATTGGTTGTCTCGATCGTCCCACCTCCGGACGCTATTACTTAGATGGGGAAGACGTTGCCCAACTCAGCGACACCACGCTAGCGCACGTGCGAAACCGCAAGTTAGGCTTTGTGTTTCAGCAGTTTCACCTCCTACCCCAGTTGAGCGCTCTGGAAAACGTCATGCTGCCAATGGTGTACGCTAATGTCTCCGATCGCGAACGCCGCGATCGAGCAGTCGCTGCTTTGACACGAGTGGGCCTGGCGAACCGATTGCACAACAAACCTACGCAGCTATCTGGCGGTCAGCAGCAGCGGGTAGCGATCGCCCGTGCCATTGTCAACAACCCCGTTCTGCTTCTGGCAGATGAACCTACTGGAGCACTTGACTCCCATACCACTCAAGAAATTCTAAATATCTTTACTGAACTCAACGCCGGCGGTATGACTGTGGTAATGGTGACCCATGAATCAGATGTCGCGCGCTGCACTCGTCGTATCATCTGGTTCAAAGACGGCAGCGTTGTCCACTCCCACCTATCCCCCGACGCTCTTACCCAACTCACCGCTCAACAAAGTACAGAGACGCAGAAGGACTCTGTGCCCTCTGCGCTCCGGTAAGTTCCGGGTCGAACTTATTTTTGGTCGAGCTACGAGGTCCGCGCCCAATCTGTGGTCTTCCACAGTACAAAGAACAGCGTTGCTGCAATCAGCGCACCCAAATTCCACTTGACGGAGTTCTTAAACAGCATGAGCCGCTGATTGGATCGATCGGCTTGCACCTTCGCCTTGGCTCCATTGATTCGCGCCATTACAGCTCCCTTCAGCTTTTCTGGATCATCCGCATCGACAGAAACTCCCAGCGTGTTTAGTTGAGCACCCAGATTCTTAATCTGTTCGGGCTTGCTTTGGTTTAGCTGGTCTTCTAGCTTCTTGAACTGCTCCATCTGGGCACCCACTTGCTGGGACGATTGCGAGTTGAGGCGAATCGTATCAAACACACCTAGTGGCACCATGAGTACAAACACGATCGCCAGCACCAAGCACGCCCAAGATAGAACTTTCAGTGACAGCTTTTCTGGCATCGTGCGATCGTAAAACTCGCCAAAGAAAATCAGCGCTAATCCTAAAAGCGGTACGGCGACCCGCTCTACCAGCGCCCCGATCGTGTTCAATTCCCAAGCAGGATTCATAAACCCAGGAGGAATCAGAACTTGGAAGCTGTCGATCAGCGCGAAAATCAGCAAGCCGTAGCCAATCCAACGGAAGCGGTAAATTGAGCGATTATCGCTTGTAGCCTCGGTCATGTATGTCTCCTACAGGTTATTAACAATTTTCAAAAGTCAGGTGGGTGGAAAATTCAATTGCCACCAGTGATTCCAGGAAATCCAAGCGGCTTCCAATGTTTTGTAAGCATCTTCAGATGCGATCGCGGTTTCATTACCTGTCGGTAAGGGAACTGACATCAGCGTCCACAGGCAGCGGCGATCGAGTAGCGACTCTTGCCCTAGCATCCAGGGCAGCAATCGCCCAACTTGAAGGTCATAGCGGTAGCGATTCTGTGTGAACTGCTGCTCAGTTACCGTGCTGCCCCCACGCGGATTGATACATGCGCTCAAGTACGCTCGCCCCTCGTGCGTTAGAACACCGTAAAAGCTACCGTTGGGCTGCTGCCGTATCTGCAGCTTTGCATTTGCAGTTCTAATGGGACTGTGAACAAACAAAAATCGGCTGACATTACCATCGCCAACTTCCGATCGCACCTGCACGTCTAACGAGGTTGTCTTCTGGCGGTAGCGGTATTGCTGACCAAGTACAGAATTCACCTCAGACTTCAGCGGAGCGCTAGAGAGTAAGTCCCAATTTTCTAGCGCTACTGAACTCGGAAATTGGTAGGCATTGACCGGTGCGTCTCCAGTTTTGGGTTGCGCAATTGCCTTGCCCAACACCAGCAAACTACTCCCCAGTATTCCCGCTAAAACAGCAACCCGAACGCGATCGCCCGTAGAACTAGCCATTAGCTTGCGCTCCTTCATCTAGGTGCTTGCGTGAACTCCGTAGAAATGCCAGCCAGCAAAAACCGCCGAATAGCAGAACCGCAATCATTGAAAAGATCAGAGATCCATCCCCGCTGTGCCAGTAATCAAACGCGTTCTTCTGTGAGAACGCAACCAGAATCGCCATCAGCGAGACTCGCGCTGAGTTAACAACAAACCCTAGAAGCACTGCGACACTAATGCACCAGAGGCGCTGTAATGGACGTACCGGAACCATCAACAGAAACAGCACCGAGATGTTGAGCATTTGCAAAATGCTCTGCAAACCAGAACAGGCTCCGTACACTTCAACCCGCCCAGTGGGCAGTTGCAAAAATACCCCTTGTCGCTGAACGTCCACTCCGGAGTACCACAGCAAGAACGTTGCGGCTTTTGCAGTTAGGGTCGGCAAATCCAGCAGTTGCAGCAGTAGCTCTAGTGCCGGATGCAGCGTTAATAAACCGAAGATTAAAAGTTCCTTCCAGTACTGGCGCAGCTTTCGCGCACCGGATGCCAGCAAACATAATCCCAGCATTGAAACGAAGGGCACGGCTCTGAGGAAAAAATTAGAGTCGGGTAGGGATGTCGATCGCAGCAAAACTAGTCCCAGAAGACAGGCACCCAGAATGCTAGAAGTCGCACTGCTTCGGAGCGTTAAAGTATGACGCTTATCCCAGACTAGCGAACCTGCTGCTAGCCAGAACAGAAAGCTGGTAGCAAACAGCTCAGCGTTGCTGATGCGATCAACCAGCGTCAGGTGCAGGGTTGCGATCGCGGCAGCAATGCCAAGCAACCAAAATTTTGGCTCTTGTAGGCGTTGTAACCAGTACATGGTGTAGGCATGAGTGAGTTTCCAAAAAAGCGGCTCTGAAAGAACGATGACGTTCCAGAACACGCACCTGCCTAGAATTCCCTAAAGGGTCTATCGTGCAACAGAGCTGACAGCAGATTGCCCAGCAAAAAGGGGCGCGTTTGCGCCCCTTTACTTTTCCAACACTGTTTCTAATTAATACGAGATGATTCAGTAGAGGGTAAAGTGGCTTGCCCAATTACAACCCAGGCAAGAATTAACCCTATAAGTTAGTGGCAACTTAAACCTAGGCACGCTGACGCTGACGGCGAGCATATGCCAATCCTGCACCCGCTAGGGCAATTCCGCCCATCGTTAGCGGCTCAGGAACAGCTTCTGCCTGCACGATGAAGTCTTGAAAATCGGTGTCGTTACCGTTGCCGCGATCGTCAAATGCAATCATCACACCACCGGGACTGGTGAAGGGATTGCCTGATGCGAAGCCGTTAGGATTCTCTTTGAAGGCGTTGGTGGATTCTTTGTTTAGAATCGCTAGCAGCGTGCTGGGGCTAGCAAACACCGCTTGCTGCGAGCCGCTATTCAAGCCGCTAGTGGAGTACACCGTACCATTCTCGCCGCTGAGCAGTCCGAGAACGTAGTTCACACCACCTTTGAAGGTGAAGGCAACAGTTTGCTTTCCAGTTGAGGAAGCAACAGCGTTACCGAAGGTGCCCTTCCACTCGTTATTCCATTGGTCATCGGACTGCTTCACTTCGTTGAACAGAGAAGCCACTGCATTGCCAAGGTTGCCTGCCTCGAAGATTTTTAGAGCTGATTGGTAAGAACCGTGAGATTCTACGAAAGTAAAGTTGACGGTGGTGTCGGTGTCAAACTGGAGACCGTTGGCTCCGAATTGGAAGGCTTGGGCAGGTGCGGAAGCACTCGCGATCGCAACTGTGGTTGCAGCAGCAGCGGTTAGAGTAGCGAGAAATTGTGCGTTCATGGATTTGTACTTTGTGAGATGAGGACCACGTGAGCAGTGACAAGTGCAACAACAATTTCCAAGTTTTCGCAAACGGAACGATTGCTGCCGAACATACTCATATTCTTCTCGTCTCAACGGTCACTTGTCCGGGGTACTAACACGGAAATCGATTGTGAAGATTCTGTGGTTGAGTACCTGTTGCACAGGCACGCGTTACTGAGGGTTGATTCAGTAGTCTTGTGCTGCTATCGGTAGCCTTAGGCGCTGAAGTACTTTGCTGCCGGATGGTAGGCAACGATCGCGGTTGTAGACTGCTCTGGATAAAGCTGTTCACTTTCATCCATATGTAAATGAATGCGTTGAGTATCCAGCAACTCTAGCAGCGTGTATTGGTCTTGAATGTTGGGGCAAGCAGGATAGCCAAAACTGTAGCGGGAGCCGCGATAGCGCTGGGCGAGAACGTCTCGGATGCTACTGGGGTCCTCGGCGCCAAAGCCGAGTTCGCGACGAATGCGGGCGTGGGTCCACTCAGCTAGCGCTTCTGCCAGTTGCACTGCCATCCCGTGGAAGTAGAGGTAGTCCGTGTACTGGTTGGACTCGAAGAGCCGCTTGGCATACTCGGTTGCCACCTCGCCCATTGTGACTGCCTGCATTGGAAAGACATCTATTTGCCCTGATTCCGTAGAGGCGTAAAAGTCGGCAATGCAGTAGCGGCGAAGAGATTTTTGACGGGGAAAGGTAAACGTAGCGATCGGGCTAAGAGATTTTTGAATTGGCGTTTGATTCTTACTCCCCATTACCTTGGGATCGTAAAGGTGGAGTGAATTGCCGTCTGCTTGGCAAGGAAAGTATCCGTAAATTGTCTGAGGGTGCAGGAGATCTTCTGCAACAACGCGCTGCTTCCAGTGCTCCAAAAGCGGGTAAACCCGCTCCTGCAAAAACTGCTCGTACTCTTCGTGAGACTGGTCACGCGGCTTACGGAACTGCCACTGTCCAGCAATTAGCGCCTGCAAATCCAGGTGCCAGAAGACTTCGTTCCAAGGAATGTCGGATGGGTGCAAGAGCTGGGTGCCCCAGAAGGGCGGCACAGGGCGGGCAATATCAGCGGCGATCGCCTCAGAGCGCTGGGTATCCTGCTGAGGAATTGGTAATTCTACTGGCTCATCCAGATTATTTCTAACTTCAACGGCGTTGGAGACGGCTCGACGCTCCTTAGCGTCCTCATTCAAGAATCCCGTGAAGTCATCCCACTCGCCAGCCGCTTTGGCGGGCATGAGTTTGTCCATGAAATGCAAATCGGAGAAGGCATCTTTGCCGTAGACAACTTTGCCCTTATAAGTCGTTTGGCAGTCGCTGTAGACGAATTTAGGTGTAAGAGCAGCACCGCCAAGGATAACAGGCACTGTAATGCCACGATCGTTGAACACCTCCAAGTTTTCTTTCATGAACGCCGTGGACTTGACGAGCAGTCCGCTCATGGCAATGCAGTCTGCGCTGTGTTTGTTGTAGGCGTCAATGATGTTCTCAACTGGCTGCTTGATGCCAAGGTTAATGACTTTGTAACCGTTGTTGGTCAGGATAATATCAACGAGGTTCTTACCAATATCGTGTACGTCACCTTTAACGGTGGCAATGACGACGATGCCTTTTGAGGAGCTAGCGTCAGTCTTTTCCATAAAGGGTTCGAGAAACGCAACCGCTGTCTTCATGGTTTCTGCTGATTGCAGCACAAAGGGGAGCTGCATCTGTCCAGAACCGAACAGATCGCCCACGACTTTCATGCCATCTAGCAGAAATGTGTTGATGATCTCCAGCGGCTTATAGGTTTCCAGGGCAATTTTAAGAGCGTCTTCGAGTCCAATGCGTTCGCCGTCAATGATGTGGCGCTTTAGTCGCTCTTCGATCGGCAGCTTCTCGGTTTCGGAGCGATCACGCTTGGTCGTCGCGCCTTCAAATAGCTGGGTTAACTGCGTCAAGGGATCATAGACGCAAATGTCGCCGTCAAATTGACGTTCGTCGAAGATTAGCTTGCGACAGACTTCCTGCTGTTCAGGTGAGATCTTTGCCAACGGCAGAATTTTGGCGGCGCTGACGATCGCGCTGTCCAGCCCAACAGACATCGTTTCGTGTAGAAACATCGAGTTCAAGACCTGTCGGGCGGCGGCGTTCAATCCGAAGGAGATGTTGGATACGCCCAGTGTGATGTGGCATCCGGGCAGGTTCTGGCGAATCAGGCGGATAGCTTCGACGGTGGCTTTGCCGTTAGCCCGGTCTTCCTCGATGCCAGTCGAAATTGGCAGCGCCAGCGGGTCGAAGAAGACATCGTAGGGAGGAATGCCAAATTCGACGGCTTGGCGGTAGGCGCGTTGCGCGATCGCAAACTTCTTCTCGGCGGTACGTGCCATGCCATCTTCGTCGATCGTTCCGACGACGACTCCGGCTCCGTATTCTTTCGCCAATTCCAGCACTTTCAGAAAGCGTTCTTCGCCGTCTTCGTAGTTCGTTGAGTTGAGCAAGCACTTACCGCCTGCCAGTTTCAGCCCCGCCTCCATTTTTTGCCACTCAGTGGAGTCAAGCATCAGCGGCAGGGTGACGTTGGTAACGAGGCGAGACACAAGCTCGTGCATGTCTTTGACCCCGTCTCGCCCAACGTAATCCACGTTGACATCCAGAATATGTGCGCCTTCCTTCACCTGCGATCGAGCGAGCGCCACTAACCCATCCCAATCTTCAGCATTCAGCAAATCTCGACACTTCTTGGAGCCGCTGGCGTTGAGACGTTCGCCAATAATCAGAAACGAGTTGTCTTGCTCGTAAGGTTGAGCACTGTAGATCGAGGCGGCGGAGGGGACGTAGTTAAAAGCGGGACGGGGCTTGTGGGAGAGATCCTGCTCGCTGTTTCTAACTGAACGCTGTTTCGGTTTTAGAGTGGCACCGATTTCAGCGAGGGCGTTGATGTGATCGGGACGCGTGCCGCAGCAACCGCCAATCACCTGTACGCCGAGGTCCTCGACGAACCGGAGCAGTGCCATCCGTAGTTCTACTGGCGTTAGCTTGTAGTGGGCATGTCCGCCCACATTTTCGGGCAGCCCGGCATTAGGGATGCAAGACACAACGAAGGGCGAGTGCTCTGCCAGATACTTGATGTGCTCCGCCATGCGATCGGGTCCCGTAGCGCAGTTGAGTCCCAGAATGTCGATCGGGTACGGCTCCAAAATCGCTAGCACGGCGCTGATGTCGGTTCCAACCAGCATCGTGCCCTGGATTTCCATCGTCACCGATACCATGAGCGGACGGCGATCGCCTTTTTTCTGAAAAACCTCTTCGATGCCGTTGAGGGCGGCTTTGATTTGCAGCACGTCCTGACACGTTTCGACAATAAACAGATCGACGCCGCCATCAAACAAACCTTCTGCCTGAAGCGCAAACGCTGTCTTCATCGTGTCGTAGTCAATGTTGCCGAGGGTTGGCAGCTTCGTTCC
>NZ_JACJPG010000605.1 GCF_014695955.1 Leptolyngbya sp. FACHB-36
GATCCCATGTACATCTGCATCCCGGTCTATTTGGGATTGCACAATCAGGGCAGCTACCTTGTCTTCTACGAAAACTCGTTTGATGCCCGCTTCAGCTTTTCTGAGGTAGCGACCGCTGCGTTCGAGGGCGGTGCGCTGCGCTACTACGTGGCGATCGGGACTCCGGCGCACCTGCTAGAGCGCTACACAGAGTTAACGGGACGGGCACCAATGCCACCGCGCTGGGCGTTGGGCTACCACCAGTCGCACTGGGGCTATCGCACCGAGGAGGCAGTCCGCAAAACCTATCAGGGCTTCGAGGCGCACAACCTGCCGCTGAGTGTGATTCATCTAGACATCGACGTGCAGGTGGGATTTCGCGCCTTCACTGTGGACCCCGATCGCTTCCCGAATCTGAACGGCTTTATCCGCGAACTGCTAGAGCACGGAGTGCAGTTCGTCACCATTCTCAATCCTGGAGTCAAAGCCAGCCGCGCTAGCAATCTGTTTCTGGAAGGCTGTGTCCTCGATGCCTTTTGCAAATTGCCCGACGGTCGGTTCGTCGTCGGTCCTGTGTGGCCCGGATGGTGCGTGTTTCCCGATTTTACAAATCCAGCCGTGCGACGCTGGTGGAGCCGTCAGTACGAGTTTCTGCTGGATGTGGGTGTTGCTGGCTTCTGGCACGACATGAATGAGCCTGCGGCGTTTATTACCTCAGGTGATCGATCGCTACCGCCCCGCGCTACCCAACACCACATGGAAGGTAGAGGCGGGACTCATCTAGAAGCACATAACGTCTACGGCATGTTGCAGTCTCAGGCAGCCTACGACAGCTTGGGACACTACCGCCCGCAGCAGCGTCCGTTCATTGTGTCTCGCGCAGGCTGGGCGGGGCTGCAACGCTACGCCTGGACCTGGACAGGAGACATTGAGTGCACCTGGACTGCGCTGCGGCAAACCATTTCGACGGTTCTTGGTCTGGGGCTGTCTGGCATTCCGTACAGCGGACCAGACATTGGCGGCTTCCAAGGCAATCCCACAGCGGAACTGTATCTCCGCTGGTTTCAGATGTGCAGCTTCATCACGTTCTGCCGCACCCACTCTGCCAACAACGTCGAGGACCGCAACCCTTGGACCTACGGCGAACCCACGCTGAGCATTATTCGGCAGTTCTTACAGCTGCGCTACAAGCTAATGCCCTATTTCTACACGCTGTCGTGGGAAGCCTCGCAAAAGGGCTATGCACCCGTGCGTCCGGCGTTTTGGGCAGAGCCGACGAATACGGCTCTCTGGAATCTCGACGATGTGTTTTTGCTCGGCGATCGACTCCTGATTGCGCCCATTCTGCAAGAGGGGCAGCGATCGCGCCACGTTACCCTTCCCAGCGGTCGCTGGTATCACTTTTGGGATGACGCGGTTGTAGAAAATCAGGCGGATCTGGACGCTCCTCTAGAGCGGATTCCCGTTCTGGTGAAAGCTGGAACTATTCTGCCAATGGAGGAAGGCTCGTACAATTTGCTACCGCCAACGGAAGGCAGCAGGCGTTTGATTCTGCACCTCTACCCGCCTGTGGAGGAAAGCTGCACGTTCACGCTGTACAGCGATCGGGGTGATGGCTATGAAGCATATCGCTTAGACCATTTCCAGGTGCGGCACATCGCTGATGGCTTGGATTTCGTTTGGGACTCCGAGGGAGAGTTTGCGTTTCCCTACTCCCAAATCCAAGTCCAGGTGCATGGCAGGCAGGTACAGCAGGCGTGGGTCGATGGCGCAGAAATTCCGGTACAGGAGAATCGGATAGACGTGAGCGATCGGTTTACGCTGCTCCATCTCCGCTAGACACTCACAACCGCCGCAAAAACGCTAAGCGGCTGTATAGCTCAAACGCCGGATCCCAGTAGGTATCTACCTGCCGCAGAATCGCAATGTGAGCCGCAAGGCGACTGAGCGGCGCGGCAAAGTCGGCGGCGGTTTCGCCAAAGGTAGGAAAATCGGACCAGACAATGGCTTCAGGCGATCGCGCCTGAACCTCATGTATCAGAGCATTCCAATGCGTACGAAGCGTAGTCCGATCGAGCTGGCTCGTTCGCTGGGGCAGAACGGACGCGCCGCGATCGAACTCGTAGCCGCTATCCAACATGCGCAAAATGCAGCCGCGCTTGGGTAAATGCAAATCGCAGATGTGAGCGTAGTCTTGAATCGACTCTTTTCGCTCTAGTCGATCGCGGTAGCCCAACTCCAACACCTGCTCAAAAATTGGCAGTCTGCCCTCGACGCGCTGGCGGACTTCTGACCACTCGAAGCTAAGCACGCCCTGACGATTCTGCTCATCCTGGCAGACAACCGTAGGGCTGGACACAAAGGATTGGAAGTGGTTGACCTGGAACACGCGAATTGCCTGCATTTTCGAGAACGCTGCCCAAACGACAGGCACCCGCGCCGCCTGTAGCGCCTGACCCACCGCGTGTAGTTCGGCGACAGGTCCGGTGCGGTAAAGCTTCCAGCCTCGGTTGGGCAGCAGCATCCGCGCCGTGTAGGCATCCAGCTTCACGACCTGCGCGAAGCTCTGGACGATCGCAGTTGCCTCAGACGGTACGGCTTCTAGCACCAAACAGCCAAGCTCCAAGTCGTCTGGCTGCTGGCGGGCTACGGTTGAATGAAGCTTGGACTCAGACGGTTGCTCCAGTCGCTGTAGTCCTTGCCGCACTTGTGCCAGCAGCTTTGGATGGGTAACATCCCGCAGCAAATGGCGGTATCGCATTTGGGCTTGGTCGAGGTTGCCTGCTACTTCTTGCAGGCGTGCCGCGTAAAGTTGCGCCCACGGATTCTCTGGCGACTGATGCAGCCACTCCTTGACCAATCGAGCGGCGGTTGAGTAGTCTTTGCGATCGAAGGCAGCAGCAACCTGATTTAGCATCTGTAGGCAACCTAAACTAATTCAACGATAGCTGGTAGCTGATAGTCGAGATTTTAGACCTCCGAGGTTTGTAAAACCTCGGAGGTCTTGGGGAGGGCTTAGAGATTGGCGACCCTACAGTTGAATATTGACCAATCACTAGCGCGATCGTCCCTGATGACCTGACAAGCTTCAGCTTATTTAGTCTTTGCCTCTAGGGTTTCTAGGCGGCTCTTGAGGTCCTGGTTTTCCTGCTTTAGTTGATCCAGTTCCTCGCGCAGTTGCTTCACGGCATTGTCGGAGCCTGCGTTCTTCTGAACCTTTTGCACCGCTTCTTCAGCAATGCGACGAACGCGCCCATCTGGGGTTTGGTCCGCCAGTCCTTGCAGGATGCCGATCGCCTTGGTGGTTTCCATCTGTCCTAGCGCGTTCACGACCGATACTTGGGTCAGGAAGAAGCTTTCTCTAGATAGCTCCTGAAGTCGATCCAGAATCCGCTGGAGATGGACAGACGCCTGCCCTGTGGAGACTGTGCCGAGGGCCCGGATAGCAGACAGCCGAAGCGCTTGGGGCATCCCGATCGCGGTATATTGCAGGATCAGATCCAGCGCTGCTTCTGAGGTTTTAAGCTGGCTGAGCGCCCCGATCGCGCCCGATCGCACCACTTCGTTCCAGCCCTGCCGCGTCTCCAGCACCGATCGAAGCAGCGCGAGAACGTCGTCTTGGCGATCGGTGACACTGGCTGCCAAGCTGCCTAGCGCGCGAATCGAGGCGGCTTCTGTGAAGTAGCTAGCGTCGCCTTGCTCTGCTATGGGTTTAACTGCCTCAAAGCTTTTAGCCGTTTTGATCTGCGCCAGCGCCTCCAGCGTTCCCCGTCGCACTCTGGCATCAGAGTCGTTCAGTCCTGCCAGCAGTCCGTCAAACGCCTGATCCAGCTTGATGCTGCCGAGAGCTTTGGCAATCTCCATCCGCACGCCCCAGAATGCTTCTTGCGTCAGCGCTTCGGAAAGCGCCCTCACCGCTTCCAGTCCGCCTTTTTTCGCGAGCGCCTCTGCGGCATAAATGCGGGAAACAGGGTCGGGATCGTGCCGCAGTTGCGCTTTGAGTTCCGGTAGCGGATACTCCAGCACTACCGTTTTGAGCGTTGGATTGCCCAAGTCGAAGCTGATGAACTCAGGCTTGCGATCGAGCGGAAAGTAAAAGGCTTGGTCGCGCTCATGAATCTGAACAGACAGGGTTTTGAAGTGAGGCGTCAGCGGTGAGGCGTGAGTGGTTGACCACTCCCCACTTCCGACTCCCCACTCGCCACTCCCAAAGCCGATCGACACCTTCAAGTCAAATAGCTCACTCTGAGTTTGACTGACCGTGAGTTTTGCCAGATTGCTGTCGGCGTCCCAAGAGTAAGACACTTTGTAGTCGGGGTGTCCGCCGCGATAGACATACTGGTCGAACAAGAACAGCAGATTGCGTCCGGTTGCTTTCTCGATCGCGCGGAGCAAATCGACGGTTTCGACTGTTTTGTGAGCGTTGTCGTTAACAAACGTGGCGATCGCGTGCCAGAACAGGTCCTCGCCTAGCTCAGCCCGGATCATGTGGTAGACGCACGCGCCTTTTTCATACAGATGGCGATCGTACAGCTCGATTGCCTCACGGTAGACGTGGGTGACGATCGGGCGGCGGTAGCGCGAAGCGTCTTCGTCCAGGTAGTTGCGGGCTTCATTTAACAAATAGTAGGCGGCAGCTTCGCGTCCATATTCCTGCTCGGTCCACATCACCTCGGAATAGGACGCCATGCCTTCTTTAATCCAAGCGTGAGACCAGTGCTTAATCACGACTAAATCGCCGAACCACTGGTGCGCTAGTTCGTGCGCAACCAAACTTTCGGTGAGGCGGTTGTCTAACGCCGCGCGTTCGTCTAGCAGGCAGCGATCAGTCAGCAGCGTTGTGGAGGTGTTCTCCATGCCGCCGAAGATAAAGTCATCAACGCAAACTTGAGCGTACTTCGGAAAGGCGTAGGGGTAGCCGTATTTCTGGCTAAAAAACTCGATCATGCGCGGCGTTTTGCCCATGCTGATTTGCGCCTGCGCTTCTCGCCCTTTCTCGACATAGTACGTGACGGGTTTACCGTTCCACTCGTCGCGCAGCTCGGCAAAATCGCCCACTGCTAGGGTCATCAGGTAGGTGGGATGCACTTCGCGCTGATGCCAGTGATAAATCTTGAAGTCGCCGTCCTCGTCAGTCTGGATCAGTTCGCCGTTGGAAATTGCCGTCAGCGGTTTCGGGACTCGGACGCGAATCTCGGAGGTTGCCAACTGTCCAGGATAGTCGAAGCAGGGAAACCAGAAGCGCGAGTCTTCGTCTTCGCCCTGCGTCCAGACCTGTACGGGCTTGTTGGGATAGTGCTGATCGGGAGCAATGAAGTAAATGCCACGCTGGGGGTTGTCCACGCTGTAGACGATCGCAACGTCAATTACCTTTCCCGCTCCGGTTGGCTGCGTCAGGCGAATGTGCAGCCGCTCTCCGTCGTAGTCGAAGGGTTGCTCTGCATCGCCGATCTTAGTCGAGTGAATTTGCAAGTTCACAGCGTCTAGCGTTAGCGACTGGATGTTATCCCGCACGGGATTGAGGCGGATCGTGCAGGTTCCCTCGTAGCGCTGGTTAGGAATATCCAACGCGAGATCGAGAAAGATGTGCTCGACTTGACCGGGGCGATCGGGGTTGTAGTGGGGACGCGCACCGGGCAGCTCGAAGGATTTGTGACCGTTGGTTGCGGAATCAAACTGCGACATGGCGAGGCTTCTCTTTATTACTCAGGCGGCTTCTGTCTTCCAGGGTACCGCGTCTCTGATTTTTGATTGGAATTTCCTTAGAGGATGTTTTAGCAGGATCAGCGGCTCTAGCCTCTCTCCAACTCGACAAAAAACCAAAGTGCCAGAGCAAGAAGACAGTAAAGGCTGGAGAGAATCCGCAAGACAGTATCTTGCAGTAACTCGCCGTAGCCCAACAGTTTCAACTGTGCGATCTCGTCAGTTCAACGAAGTCATACCAATCATCCATGCTGAAGCTTCAGCACCCCAAAGGATGAAAATCTTGCTCCCTTCTCCTACGGGAGCAAGGCTGGGGCTGAGGGCATTTTCAGAGTAATTCTCTAAATTCCAGCTACCGATCAAGCCACTAAAACGTAGGCAGGCTCCAGCTTCTGCAATTCCGTAGCTTGCTTCTTGCGCAGCGAGTATTGCGAACTCCGAATTCCGAAGTGGTATCACGCACTGTTCTGCCCGATACCGCGAACCTCGCCGAAGCCTACACAAAACTCCTGCCGCCAATTGCAAAAGCGCTCGACTGTCGATCGAATTGCGCCCGATCAAATTGCGCCTAAGAAGCTCCTACAACTACAGGGGTCAGCGTCGATTTGAAAGGTTCGCGGCGTTTGAGGTGGTCGATCGTTTGTCGCTGCACCGCTTCCAGC
This sequence comes from Leptolyngbya sp. FACHB-36, assembly GCF_014695955.1. Classification (GTDB taxonomy): domain Bacteria; phylum Cyanobacteriota; class Cyanobacteriia; order Leptolyngbyales; family Leptolyngbyaceae; genus FACHB-36. The sequence goes on from NZ_JACJPG010000605.1 coordinate 6,345, forward strand.
ACGTCGGATTCGTTCACTTGCGTACTGCGTCCCGCCTGCACGACCATTTTGCCATCGACAAACACCGTGTGCACATTGGAGCCGCGTGCCGAATAAACCAGATTCCACAGCACATTCGTATTCCCGTGGTCCCACACGATCGGCATCATGTTCGGCTGCCAAATATCGACCAGCACCAGATCGGCTTTCTTGCCGACTTCGATCGAGCCAATCTCATCATCCAAGCCGAGCAGTTTGGCACCGTCGATCGTCGCCATGCGCAGCGTATCTGGCGCAGGCAATGCGGCTGCATCGTAGCGGTGAACCTTTTGAAGCAGCGACGCAAACTTCATCTCCTCAAACATATCTAAATTGTTGTTAGAGATATTGCCGTCTGTGCCCAATCCCACCGTGATGCCTGCCCGCTGCATCTCCAGAATCGGAGCGATGCCGCCTGCGAGTTTCGCGTTGCTGGTGGGGCAGTGCGCCACCGATGTACCCGTATCTGCCAGCCGCTTGATTTCATCCTCATTGACCCAGACACAGTGAGCGATCGCCGTCTTGTCGCTCAGAATGCCGTACTCGTGGAACAGGTCGATCGGGCGCTTGCCAAAGTGCTGCACCACCGCCTCAACTTCTTCATTCTGTTCGCTACTGTGGGTGTGGATGCGAACGCCGTACTCCTGTGAGAAAGCACGCGCCGTAGCAAACATCTCCTTCGAGCAGTAAAACAAATGTTCCAGGCCCACCCACACTCGTACCCGCCCCTGCTGCGACAGGTGACGAGATTCGATTAGCTTGCGCGTGCTGTCCAACGTCTCAAAAAAATCTTTATCGGGCATGTCTGCCGCGTAGGGCACCAAGTTAATCCGCAACCCCAACGTGCCAGCAGCATCGGCACAGCGGTGCAAATGGCGGTACATATCCACGATGCAGGTGGTGCCGCCCCTCAACGACTCCAGATAGCAGAGCATTGCAGCGTAGTAGGCGTCTTCTTCAGTCAGGGCGCGGTGCTCCAGCTGGTAGCGCGGCAGCCAGTCCAAAAGCTGCATATTCTCCGTGACACCGCGCAGCAGGCTGGAGTGAGAGTGCGTATCAATCAGCCCTGGAATCAGCGCCATTCTGCCTTGAACGTCGATCGTCCGGGTCACGTTCGGCGGCAGCGTAAGCGTCTCGTCACCCACGGCGATAATGCGATCGTCCCGCAGCACGACGATTCCATTCGGATAGATCGTGTTTTGGGCATCGACGGTAAAGACGATCGCGTTTTGGATAACGGTGCAGCTCATATGCAACTCCTGGGAATCAAGAAAATTATCGCCCTGCAACACCTGCCGCCAGCGGCTTAAAACGAAACACGTAGTACGGTGGCTGGGAGCGGTTCTCGCCGCCGTTCAGCGTTGACGTACGGTGTAGCTGATTCACCACCGTATACAGCAGCCCGTCAGGACCGAAACTAAACGCATCCACCCACGATAGCCGTGCGTCTTTAATCAGCGTTTGGTAACGCCGCCTTGAGGTAATAACGCCGATCGAGTTGGTTGCCAAGTCGCCCAGATAGATATTGCCGTCATTGTCGATTGAAATACCATCGCAGATTGGCTTGGCGCTGTAGCGCTGTACACGCCTCGCCAAGTCTGCATCCGATAGGTCCGGATTCCGTAAATCCGCTGTTCTGATTCGGTACAGACTGGTGCCGTGCATGGGTCCGTAGTACAGCCATTCGTTCCTGCGATCGAGGGCGATCGGATTAACGCCGATTCTCGGTCTAACTACACTGCCGTTTGGCTGCCTAATCTGTACGGGCACGTTGTCAATCACCAGATCCACGTTTTCGGGTATGACGCTCGTGTGCCCCTGCAATACGCGCCGCGCAGTCCCCGTCGCTGAATTCACCACAATCAGCGCAGCATTTTTTCCACCTGCTGGATCAGCAATGTAAATTGCGTTGTGGGTAGCATCTACGGCTAAGTCATTGACGAAGCTATCAGCGGCTGTGATTGGCTGTGGCAACTGAATCACCTGCGCCATCTGCTTCAGATGAGTCGCCCAATCCCAACCCACAAGTTTGGGAATGGAAGAACCGCGCATCCCGTTGTCTAGCATCCAGACAATGCTGTTGGGGTCCGATTGAATACCCAAAACCGCATCTAGAGAAGCCTCGCGGCGTCCTGCCTGATTCCACTCTGCATTGGGAAACGGCATCAGCTTGTTGTCGGAGGCGAGTTCTGCTACGCGCACACTGGGCGCGTAGAACTGATGCAAACTAAGTAGAATTCGTCCAGTTGGCGTCACGGTAATGTTACCAGGACCGCTACTGAGTTCCGCGACTGTCTCCAAGGTGGGAGCAGTCTGAGCGACGATCGCAGGCGCAACCAGCCCAACACTTGCTACTCCAATCAGAAAACACAGCCCACACAGCAGCCAACGAAGCCATCGCCGATCTCGCATAACCCTTGCAATAGTCTTATTCCCCTATACCCTACACTAGTCTCTCCGCTTTGCAGGTCACCTCCTGGAAGAAGACAGCAATTGGGGAAGAACTACCCCAGTGACCCGTAGCAGTTAATTAGCGGGTAGCTATTCACCGAAGTCATGCTGCCCTTGAGCTGAACTACGTCCTTGCTACAAAAAATCTCTACTAAACCCGATCACTAGGTCTAGCAGAGAATATCCTAATCTGTTTGGGCTAGTTCAAAGCAGCCGCTCTAACGCGATGTGCAACTTACAAGTCCAACCATCTTCACTCCTTGTGAGATAGTTATCCTGGCTGTCTCACCAAGCAGGCAGAACGCCCATCTCACAGGAATTTTAACGGCGCACATCGTCTCATTCTAGCTATTCGCGGGCTGACCTACATCATGGTCATCTAGCGTCGTCTGCCGCCCACGCTGCGGCGTCCAGAGCCAAACCCACTGCCGCTGGGACTGCGGTAGGTACGACTGGGACTAGAAGGGCTGCGTCGCAACGTGCTTGTGCCGTAGCCTGAACCTGTGGGTCGATCGCTGCCAATTGAGGGCGATCGACGATAGCCAGGTTGTCCGTACGTGGGTGATCGTAGTTGTCCAGTGCTGCGGAACGTCTGACGATTGCGGACTTCCGCAGGCGGAGCCTGATAGCGACTCTGGTAGCGGCTGACTGCCTGTCCATACGTGTTGCCGTAGCCGCCAAACCCATTCAGCGGTACTCCGGGCTGGTACGCGGGCGGCATGTAGTACTGGGGTCGAAACAGCAGACTACCCAACGCCTGACCCGCCAACGCTCCAGCAAATGGTGTCCAGAAGCTGGGTTCCTGCCGAACGACAACGGTTTCTTGCTGTCCGGTCTGCTGGTTCGTTTGTGTTTGAGTCACGTTATGGACGTACTCGATCCGGTAATCCTCTGCTAGGTACAGAGCAGGTTGTCCCTGTTCAACTTTCAGGTAGCTCTTTTTGCCAGCTTTAACGTCCTCATCACTTAATCGAGCCAGAGGAATGTTCGGCGCACTAAACGTCGAGGACTGTCCCGGCTTTGTATTCAGCACTGCAACGTTGTACGCACCTGAGCCATCGTCGTAGGTGACTTGCTGGACCGGGTACTCGCCATCAGAGAGGCGCGTTTGTGCGGCAGGGGAGGCAGAGGGACGGTTGCCCTGCTGCGTTTGCTGGGAAGGGTTGCTAACGGACGGGCCACCACAGGCAACGCTCGTCACTCCCAGCGTCAAGATCATCGTAACAATCAGAAGTTTGCGAAGAATCATAGGTTCAATGTAAGCAACAGGGTTAGAGCGGGATTAATTCGGGAAAATACTGAATGGTTTGGTCAGAAGTGAGTTCGTCACCCAACTGTGCGGGGGAGAAATGCACCTGAATGGCTCGGAGTGCATCTTGGTAGTGCAGATTGATTAGAGCTTTAAGTCCAGCTTTGAGCGCTTGGACACTGGCAAGGTCACCTTCTAGTTCAGGCACCTCGCCTTCGTAAGCAACCGTTAGCATGACAATCAGATTCTGTGTCACGGGCACCGTAAAGGCTTCGCTACGATCGACATCTCCAAGCTCGGCAGAGCTGCTGTAGCGCTGCGCTGAGTCAGTGAATAGGTCAGTTACATAATTACCTGCCTCACCTTCTTCCCAAAACACATCGCCTTCGTTAGCGGCGGACCGCCAGTAAACATCGTACTGGAGCAAACTCTGGCAGATTTCTACTAATCCTTCACCCAGTGTCCGCAAATCACCCTCTGCGTCCACTGCCTGCTGGGCCGATTCGTTGAGGATGCCTAGTAGCGGAGCAACCTCCTTACCTGCCAAGTGGATGAACAGACGACAGACGACAATGCGAGTTTTACCACTGAATCGATTAAAGCGATCGCGCCAAGAAGTCATGCGTTTCTCCAGCCTCGAAGATCGATGTTATGTTCACTGTAGTCAAAGAAGCACTCATAACCGTCTACCTCTGGTTTAGCCTAAATTCGGCTACAAGAGAGATTCGGCTAACCGTCTATAGTCGCGGTTCGGTCGTGTCTACCTCACCATTCAGGTAAGTTCAACGTGCTTTTGCGTAGTTGCTGTTAGTAGATGTGAAATACGAGGACAGCGTCTGCTGGCTCTCTCACAGCTCGGGTCTCTTGGCTAGCTCTGCAACTTCACACTCAGGTGACGATGCTGAATTTCTCGCGGCTTCAGTTGGGCGACGGTTCCGTTTTGGTAGGCAACTTCTAAGTCGTAGGGCATTGTGGTGCATGGCTCTAATACGATGACATAGCGACCGTTCCAGCCGCCATAGCTTTGAAACACCCAAACGTAAGGGAAGTCTGTGGTGTCAAAGGTCATCAGCAGCGCCGATTGTCCCTTACGGATGCCACACTCGCCGTGTGCCAGATTCGAGCTATACCAAAACTCTTGAAGCTGTGACGATCGTGGCGGGACGTGCTGCACTTGAATCTCGTTGCCCTCAGCGTCGAAGGCGTTAGGAAAGCGCGTTTTCTCTGCCCGACCGATGCGCTTGCTGAAGTCGAGCACGACGGGTTCGATCAGGCAGTCGGGCAGCAGAATTTCGTCGCCTGCATCAATCGCGATCGCCGCGTGCTGCTTGAACAAAAACGGTAGCGTGTCGTCGGACTGGTTCTCAAATCGATAGTGGATTGTGGCTTGAGGCTGCGTCTCGTCGAGTTGAATGATTTTCTCGACGGCAACAGGCAGAGTCTGGCAGACATACCGCAGGCTGACCTGCGTGCTAGAGGCATCAACAACGGTCCACGCCTGCGACCAGAACTCCCCGTGATCAACCAGATCGCGTCCCCGAAACGGACCTGCTGCATCGTTGGGGAAGATTTCGTCCCAGCCGCCGCTCCAATGCTCGTCGAAGGATGCGCCGATCGGGAGCGATCGCGCTTGCGATGAGTCGTAGCCCGGAGGATGCCAAAGCCACGCCTGTCCCGTTTGGCGATCGTGTAGTTGGTCGATTCGTCCACCTAAATCTGGTCGGACAGTCAGGCTCAGGGCGTGGTTCTCTAAAATCAGCATGAGGCGGCACTAAAAGTCGGTTCTTACCTTACCGCGTTGTCGGCTGGATTAATATCTTTCTCAAACAGAATTGCGATGTGCGGCACGCCATTCGGTAGCGCGTCGGTCCATCTCTTTGATGAATTCGTCTTTGCCATCCATATATGCTTCAATGTTGCTCGGATACTGCTTTGCCAGCTCGCGTTTTAGGGTGCTGTAGGCTTGGGCATCGTCAGGATGAGCAATCATGTAATCCCGGAAGGCCAAATGACGATCGACCTGCGGCGACCCTGTCTCAAAGGCGTGAATATGATGCGTCCTCACACCTGCTGCGTTGTGCTTGCGGAAGTAGCGCCGACCGGGAATGCCAAACTCACCCACTGCCTCGTAGCCAAGGGTGGCGATCGCGGCATTGCGTACATCCACAGCGGCGATGTCCTTAACTTCCACCAGCATATCGACGATCGGCTTGGCATAGATGGTTGGAATCGCCGTGCTGCCGATGTGATGCACCGCAACGACGTTCTCACCAAGCGCTTCAGCAACGCGCTGCGACTCGTGCTCAAATTCCCTTCGCCACTGCGGATTCGGAGGAACTACTTCTACTTGCCGCATCGTTATTAACCTCCGAATCTCTTCTTTATTCTCATTGCTACAGTCGATCGCCCGTTCGGTACACTCAAAGATAGTGCCATTCGACTGACTCATGACTGATCCGCAAACTGTCAGCGCTGCTGTTGCCAAACTCTACGACACCTATCCCTTTCCACCCGAGCCATTGCTAGATGAGCCGCCTCCGGGCTACAACTGGCGCTGGAACTGGCTTTCCGCCTACAGCTTTTGTACAGGTCAGAAGCCGCAAAGGCAGAACATTCGGATTCTGGATGCGGGCTGCGGCACCGGAGTGGGAACGGAATATCTGGTTCATCTGAATCCGCACGCGCAAATCACCGCGATCGATCTCAGCGGAGGTGCGATCGCCGTTGCCAAAGAACGCTGCCAGCGCTCCGGCGCGCACCGCGTCGAGTTCCACCATCTCAGCCTCTATGATGCGCACGAGCTTTCCGGGGAGTTTGATCTGATCAACTGTGTGGGTGTGCTGCACCACTTGCCCGATCCGATTCGCGGCATTCAGTCGTTGGCGACCAAGCTAGCTCCCGGCGGCATCATGCACATTTTTGTCTACGCCGCTTTAGGGCGCTGGGAAATTCAGCTTATGCAGGAAGCGATCGCCCTGCTGCAAGGCGACCAGCGAGGCAACTACCGCGATGGTGTCAAGGTCGGTCGTCAGATCTTTGCGGCACTGCCAGAAAAAAATCGGCTCGTGCAGCGTGAAAAAGAGCGATGGTCACTAGAGAATCAGCGAGATGAAAACTTTGCGGATATGTACGTTCATCCACAGGAGATCGACTATACGATCGACACGCTGTTTGACCTGATCGACGCGTCTGGACTAGAGTTTCTAGGCTTCTCAAATCCGCGCTCTTGGCAACTGGACGCGTTACTCGGGCCGCAGCCAGAATTGATGCAGCGGGCAGAGCATTTGAACGATCGGCAGCGCTACCGTCTGATGGAACTGCTCAACCCGGACGCGGTGACGCACTACGAGTTCTTTCTCGGACGTCCACCGCTACCGTGGTCAGACTGGAGCGTAGATGAAGATTTGCTGAACGCGATTCCCGATCGCAATCCCTGCACGGACGGTTGGGAAAGTCGTACCCTGTTTGATTACGATTATCAGATTGTCAAATTATCCCAGGAAGAGTTCGAGTTTCTTCAAGCCTGTGATGTAAACGGAACCGAGCAAAGAACGATTCGCGAAATTCTAATCCAAATACCGCTGGAGTTAGGGCACGTCCGATCGCTATTGGACCAACGATTGATTTTGCTAACGCCCCGTTGACATTAAGTATTATTACCTGTGCATGGTATGATCTCCTATGGTCCACAACCGGGTACAACAGCGTTTTAGCTCTTTACAGAGCGTTGCTGGCTGTACCATCAGGAACAGGTCTGCACTTTCGCCCTCTGTTGTTATGAGCGATACTGCCCAATCAAGACCGCTACCCGATGAACCAAGTGATTCTTCGATGCAGGAGTTTTACCAGCTTCAGCAAGAATTATTGGTAACGACTGTGATCCTGACCGGGATCATCTTTGCCTCGGTCTGGGCTACCTACTCGCTCAATACCGCTCTGAATTATTTACTTGGAGCGTGCACAGGTGTGGTTTACTTGAAAGTGTTGGCTAGAAACGTCGAGCAACTGGGTAGGGGAAAAAAGCAAATTGGCAAGTCTCAACTAGCAATTTTCATTGGGCTGATTATAGTGGCAACTCAATGGAATCAGCTACACGTATTGCCGATTTTCTTAGGGTTTCTCACCTACAAAGGGACGCTCATCGTTTACATGCTGCGAACCTTGTTTCCAAGCGCTCGCTAGTCGAGTACTGCTGGAACTTGCTCCTCGAAACCGTTTGGGAAAAACGATCGGAGTCCAATGCTAAGTTTTCTCGCCACTCCTAGTCTTCCTCTCGCCAGCTTAGAAGTTGGTCAGCACCTTTACTGGCAGATCGGTAATCTCAAGATTCACGGTCAGGTCTTTATCGTGTCCTGGATCGTGATTGGGCTGCTGCTGATTGCCTCGATCGCCGCAACTCGCAACATTCAGCGGGTTCCACAAGGAATTCAAAACTTGATGGAGTACGCTCTGGAGTTTGTGCGAGAGCTGGCAAAGAACCAGCTTGGCGAAAAGGAGTATCGTCCCTGGGTGCCATTTATTGGCACTCTCTTTTTATTCATCTTTGTCTCTAACTGGTCGGGTGCACTCGTCCCCTGGAAGCTGATTCGCTTGCCAGAAGGTGAGCTTGCTGCACCAACTAACGACATCAACACAACGGTGGCGCTGGCGCTGCTAGTGTCCCTAGCGTACTTCTACGCGGGCTTTAGCAAAAAGGGACTGGGCTACTTTGCTAAGTACATTCAGCCAACGCCAGTCCTGCTGCCGATCGCTATCCTAGAAGACTTTACCAAACCCCTCTCGCTTAGCTTCCGTCTTTTTGGCAACATTTTGGCGGATGAGTTGGTGGTTGCGGTTCTGGTCCTGCTAGTGCCGCTGTTTGTACCGCTGCCTGTGATGCTGCTGGGTCTGTTTACCAGCGCGATTCAGGCTCTGGTGTTTGCCACTCTGGCAGGTGCGTACATTCACGAAGCGCTGGAGGGCCACGGAGAAGAGGAGCACGCGCCCTAGTGCCCTTAACAGTTTTGAGTTTTGAGTTATGAATTTTGAGTTAAAAATTTGACATTCAAAATTCATAACTTCTAGCTCATCTTGTCGGTTCGTTTGTTCTGTTTAATCAAGAGGAAATCATCATGGATCCATTAGTTTCTGCTGCTTCAGTTTTGGCTGCTGCTCTGGCAATTGGTCTGGCAGCGATCGGTCCTGGCATCGGTCAAGGTAATGCATCGGGTCAAGCAGTAGAAGGCATTGCGCGTCAGCCCGAAGCGGAAGGCAAAATTCGCGGTACGCTGCTGCTGACGCTAGCGTTCATGGAATCACTGACCATCTACGGTCTAGTAATTGCGCTGGTGCTGCTGTTTGCTAACCCCTTCGCGTAGTTAAGGGAGCGTAGAGGGTAGAGGGTCATTACCCTTTGCCCTCTGCCCTTTTTTACGCTCATCCACCTCTAGCCCTTGATTGACCATGTTTGATTTTGATGCCACACTGCCGCTGATGGCAGTTCAATTTCTTCTCCTAACGGCACTTTTAAACGTTGTGTTTTATAAGCCGTTGACCAAAGCGATCGAGGACCGCAGCGAGTACATTCGCTCGACTCAGACTGAAGCGAAAGAGCGGCTAGCTAAGGCTGAGAATCTGGCGCAGCAGTACGAGCAGGAATTGGCAGAGACTCGTCGGCAGTACCAAGCGACGATCGCCAGTGCCCAAGCAGACGCACAGAAAATTGCGGCACAGAAAATTGCGGAAGCGCAACAAGAAGCGCAGGCCCAGCGTGAGCAAACTCAACGAGAGCTAGACCAGCAAAAGCAAGAGGCAATGCAATCGCTAGAGCAGCAGGTGCAGGCGCTGAGTCAACAAATTTTAGACAAACTGCTCGTGGGTATCTAGGTGCGGTTGGGATGATGAACAGCGCAGAAGGGGGAGCAATATGGACGTTTTCTTGAAGCTAGCGATGAGCGTTAGCGTATTAGGTGCGGAGACGGCTGAAGCCGCCGAAAAGCACGGATTTGGGTTGAATTTCGATATTTTTGAATCCAATCTGATTAACCTATCGATCGTAATTGCGCTGCTGGTCTACTTCGGACGCAATTTTTTGGGTAAGACGTTGGGCGATCGGCGTGCCGCGATTGAAACCGCCATTCGAGAGGCCGAAGTTCGCAGAAAAGATGCAGCAGCAGCGCTTGCCGATCAGCAGCAGAAGCTGGCACAGGCGCAGTCGGAAGCAGCAAAGATTCGGTCTTCTGCCGAGGAAGCGGCAAAGATCGCCAGAGCTGAAATTCTGGCGAAGGCAGAGCAAGATATTCAGCGGATGCGGGAAGTTGCGGCTCAGGATCTCAGCAGCGAGCAGGAGCGCGTTATTACGGAACTGCGACAGCGAGTGGTCGCATTGGCGCTTCAGCAAGTGGAGTCTGAATTGCCCACGCGTCTAAACGATGACAACCAGCGCCAGTTGGTCAACCGCAGCATTGCGATGATAGGAGGTTCCTGATGAGAGACAGCGTACTAGCTACCGAAGTTTTAGAGCCTTATGCCCAAGCGCTGATGTCGCTGGCGCAGTCGCAGAATCTGATGGAGCCATTCGGCGAGAACGTCAACGCTCTGCTATCTCTGCTGAGGGATTCCGAAGATCTGAATCAGTTCTTGGAAAGTCCCCTCGTTCCACCTGATAGCAAAAAAGCAGTGCTACAACAGGTTGTGGGCGATCAAGTGCATCCTTACATGAAAAATTTTCTGATGCTGCTAGTTGATCGTCGCCGCATCCAGTTTTTAGGAGGCATCTGTAAGCAGTATCAAGCGCTGCTGCGGGAACTTAATCAAACGGTTCTGGCAGAGGTCACCTCCACGGTGGAGCTAAACGATGAGCAGAAGCAGACGGTGCGTGATCGAGTCATTGCGATGACCAAAGCACGGCAGGTTGATCTCGATACTAAGATCGATCCTGAACTGATTGGTGGTGTCATCATCAAGGTGGGTTCTCAAATCGTAGATGCCAGCCTACGTGGACAGCTGCGACGCATTTCCCTTCGCCTCAGCAGCGCCACCTAACGTTTGAGTTTTTAACCTTCTTCAAATCCTCAACACACTCTTTAGCGAGCAATTCTCATGGTAAGCATTCGTCCAGACGAAATTAGCAGCATTATTCGGCAGCAGATCGAGCAGTATGACGACGGAATCAAAGTCTCCAACGTAGGGACCGTACTGCAAGTCGGCGACGGTATCGCCCGCATCTACGGCTTGGAAAAGGTGATGGCAAGCGAACTGTTGGAGTTTGAGGACGGCTCTATTGGTATTGCTTCTAACCTGGAAGAAGACAACGTCGGCGCGGTGCTGATGAGTAATGGTCGTAGCATCCAGGAAGGTAGCTCTGTTACCGCGACGGGCAGAATTGCTCAAATTCCGGTAGGAGACGCGATGCTAGGTCGCGTCGTTGATGCGCTGGCACGACCGCTGGATGGCAAAGGCGACATTCAAACCTCTGAAACTCGCCTTCTAGAGTCTCCGGCTCCCGGTATTATTGCTCGGAAGTCGGTTTATGAGCCGATGCAGACGGGAATTACCGCGATCGACGCCATGATTCCGATCGGACGGGGCCAGCGGGAGCTGATTATCGGCGACCGTCAGACCGGTAAAACCTCCGTTGCCGTAGACACGATTCTGAACCAGAAAGGCGAGGATGTAGTTTGCGTCTATGTGGCGATCGGTCAGAAAGCCTCGACGGTTGCCAATGTCGTCAACGTGTTCCGGGAGCGCGGTGCGTTGGACTACACAATCATCGTTGCTGCTAACGCCAACGACCCCGCGACCTTACAGTATTTGGCTCCCTACACGGGCGCAACGCTGGCTGAGTACTTCATGTACAAAGGCAAAGCGACGCTGGTGGTCTACGATGACCTATCAAAGCAGGCTCAAGCCTACCGCCAAATGTCGCTGCTGCTGCGCCGCCCACCGGGACGGGAAGCCTACCCTGGTGATGTGTTCTACATTCACTCGCGCTTGCTGGAGCGGGCAGCAAAGCTCAGCCCTGAGTTGGGCGAAGGCAGCATGACGGCGCTGCCAATCATCGAAACCCAAGCGGGTGACGTGTCGGCATACATCCCAACCAACGTGATTTCGATTACGGATGGTCAAATCTTCTTGTCCTCTGACTTGTTCAACTCTGGTCTACGTCCAGCCGTGAACGCGGGTATTTCGGTGTCCCGCGTCGGCTCGGCGGCTCAAACCAAAGCGATGAAGAAAGTGGCAGGAAAGGTGAAGCTAGAACTGGCTCAGTACGACGACCTACAGGCGTTTGCTCAGTTTGCTTCAGACTTGGATAAAGCAACACAGAACCAACTGGCACGCGGTCAGCGCCTGCGGGAAATTCTGAAGCAGCCTCAATACTCACCACTTTCTGTCGGTGATCAAGTGGCAGCCATTTACTCCGGCATTAACGGCTACTTAGATGATATTCCTGTAGACAAGGTGACAAGCTTCCTGAAGAGCCTGCGGGAGTATTTGAAGACGAGTACCCCCCAGTACGGAGAAGTGATTCGGTCATCTAAGCAGCTAAACGAAGAGGCGGAAGGTCTACTGAAGACCGCGATCGTGGAAGCTAAGAAAACCTTCTTGGCAAGCGCATAAGGGAGGAGGGTGAGGAATGAAGCAGAGGGGCAGTCCTACGCCTCATTCCTCACTTCTCACTCCTCACTGACTCTTACAGGTAACTTCTCATGGCAAATCTCAAGCTCATTCGCGATCGCATCCAGTCAGTCAAGAATACTAAGAAAATTACAGAGGCAATGCGCCTCGTAGCCGCCGCGAAGGTGCGTCGTGCCCAAGAGCAGGTAATTGCTACTCGTCCGTTTGCCGATCGACTAGCGCAGGTGCTCTACGGGCTGCAAACGCGACTGCGGTTTGAAGAGGCAAACCTGCCCCTGCTGCGGAATCGGGACGTAAAAACGGTCGGTCTGCTAGTGATTTCAGGCGATCGCGGGCTGTGCGGTGCCTACAACACCAACGTTATTCGCCGTGCCGAGAACCGCGCCAAAGAACTGAAGGCGGAAGGACTTGACTATCGCTACGTTCTGGTAGGTCGCAAATCGACTCAGTATTTCCAGCGTCGTGACCAGCTGATCGATGGAACTTACACGGGCTTAGAGCAAGTTCCCACAGCGGCTGAAGCGTCGGAGATTGCAGATCAACTGCTGTCTCTGTTTCTGTCCGAAACCGTTGACAAAGTTGAATTAGTCTACACGCGGTTTGTATCGCTGATTAGCTCTCGCCCGGTGATTCAAACGCTGCTGCCTTTAGACCCCCAAGGCTTAGAAGCGGCAGACGACGAAATCTTCCGTCTGACTTCGCGGGGTGGACAGTTCCAAGTGGAGCGGCAAGCGGTAACGACAGAGGCTCGCACGTTTCCTCAGGACATGATTTTCGAGCAAGATCCACTTCAAATTCTAGACGCACTACTGCCGCTGTATCTGAACAACCAACTGCTGCGGGCGCTGCAAGAGTCAGCGGCGAGTGAGCTGGCGGCTCGGATGACAGCGATGAGCAACGCCAGCGATAACGCCAAAGAGTTGATTAAGGGTTTGTCGCTGTCCTACAACAAAGCCCGTCAAGCGGCGATCACTCAGGAAATCCTGGAGGTCGTTGGGGGCGCTGAGGCGTTAGGCTAGTGATTCACAGCACGATTGTCAACGGCGTCTGAGCAATTCAGGCGCGCGTTGTTTTGCTGCTCTCGTTACGAATTCCTTTCTTTAAAGACTGACGCTAACCGCGATTTCTATGGCTGACTACACCGTTGAAATTCAGCACCAAGGCAGCACGCACACGATTCAAGTGCCAGCCGATCGAACCGTGCTGGAGGTGGCGAATGAGCTAGGGCTAGAGTTGCCGAGTTCCTGTACCGCAGGCGTCTGCACCACGTGTGCCGCACAAATTTTGTCGGGCACGGTGGAGCAGCCGGACGCAATGGGAATTAGTCCAGATCTCAAGCAGCAGGGCTATGCGCTCCTGTGCGTTGCTTACCCTCGATCGGATCTGCAAATTGCAACCGAGAAAGAAGAAACCGTGTACCACTTGCAATTCGGGCAGTTTCAGCAAACGTGACGAGTCATTTCATTACGCTATCTGTTGATCTGCGAACCTCTCCAGTGGAATTGAATCGGGCAGTAGAGGCGGAACTGCAAAAGCACGGCGAACCCTTGCGCTGGGCGATCGTTGCTGTAGATTCTGAGCGGCAAACCGTGATCGTTGAAGCGATCGTGACCCAGTAAGCATGAGCGCACACAGCTTACAACAACCTTACACAGTCGTTTTGATTGTGCCGACCGGGGTTGGAGCCGCGATCGGGGGCTATGCAGGAGATGCCCTCCCGGTAGCACGGGCAATGGCGCAGGTCGCCGACTGCCTGATTACTCATCCCAATGTGCTGAATGGAGCACAGCTCTACTGGAATCTGCCCAATGTGCTCTACGTTGAGGGCTATGGGCTGGACCAGTTTGCGGCTGGTCGCTGGGGACTGCGTTCAGTTCGGCAGAACCGAGTCGGGCTAGTGCTCGATCAGGGCATCGAGCCAGATCTGATGGTGCGACAGCTTCAAGCAGCAGATGCAGCTAGAGCGACCTTGGGACTAAATTTGACCGAGTATGTGGTGACCGATGCACCTCTGAACGTCAGCCTCAAAACGGCTGTCTCTGGTGCAACCTGGGGCACAATCCAGAATCCAGACAGTTTACTGCGGGCAGCAGAAGTGCTGATTACTCAGGCAGGAGCAGAGGCGATCGCGGTTGTCGCACGGTTCCCCGACGACTTAAGCAGCGATGCTCTACAGCGCTATCGTCACGGTCACGGCGTTGATCCGCTAGCAGGAGCAGAAGCGGTGATTAGTCATCTCATCGTTCGCACGTTTCAGATTCCCTGCGCCCACGCACCTGCCCTGTTGCCATTGCCACTTGATCCCGACATCTCCCCGCGCTCTGCTGCTGAGGAGATTGGCTACACTTTTTTGCCGTGTGTACTGGTGGGATTGAGCCGTGCTCCTCAGTTTGTCACCGCACCGCAGCGGGACGACGTGTGGGCAAACCAGGTGGATGCGATCGTAGTGCCTGCAACCGCCTGTGGCGGCAGTGCACTCCTAAGTTTGAGTTCGCGCTCGCTCGTGATTGCCGTGCGAGATAACCATACCGCAATGCAGGTTCCACCTGAAGCGCTAAACCTTCCGGCAGTGCAGGTAGAGTCCTATCTGGAAGCATTAGGACTGCTGGTCGCTCACCGAGCAGGCATCTGCTCGACGGCGCTGAAGCCGACGATCGCGCCGTTGCATCGGTGGAAAGATTGCTAGGATGAGAACCATCGCGATTGCATGCGATCATCGTGTGCGATCGTGGGTTGCATCTCAGCATTTTTAAGAATCTTGTGGCAGAACAATTTCCCGAAACTCCAGACGTTGAACCGCTATCGCGGACCCAAATCTTAATTGCGATGGGCGTGACCGCCGTGATGCTGCTGTTGGTCGCCAAGGTGTGGCTGCGGTTTGACTCAGCCGTGACGCTACTGCCACTGAAGTGGAGTGCAGTCGCAATTCTTGAGGGGCTAGGCTTGGGCGTGTTGATCACGCTCGCCAGTTCGATCGTGTACCGCGTCTGGGGGACGTATCGTCGCAGTGCAGATTACTATCTACAACTCGTGCTCAAGCCGCTCATCTGGCTAGACGTAATCTGGCTAGGACTGCTGCCAGGGCTAAGCGAAGAACTGCTGTTTCGTGGGGTAATGCTTCCTGCATTTGGCTTAGACACGATCGGCGTTGCCTTATCGAGTCTCTGCTTTGGAGTCCTACATCTAAGCACGCCAAAGCAGTGGTCTTATGTGATCTGGGCAACCATTGTCGGAGCGGGTCTCGGTGTCAGTGCGCTAATCACTGGAAACTTGCTTGTGCCGATCGTCGCGCACATCTTTACCAATCTAATTTCTAGCTGCTTGTGGAAGTGGGACGATTACCGGAAGCAGCAGCCGACATAAGGACCAGCTGCTAGCTCCTCTTAGCCGTTTGATAGGTTGCCGTGTTTACAGCGTGATGAGGGTCAGTAACCCTCCAATCTTCCTCGTAAGAGGGACTGGAGTAAGCTGTGTCGGACTTGCCGGGCTTGGCGTTAGAATGGCAGCGCTTGTCGCTGACGAGAGCACTCAGCTACCTTCGCAAAATCGCCCAAAGCATAGTAGGCAAACTTAAGGCTGCCCAAAACTTGCTCCTCTAAGCGATAGTCCTGCATCTTGCGGGCGATCGCCAGCCGCTGTTCGTAGTAGTTGATTGCTCTGGCATAGTCGCCCATAGCATCGTACGCAACGCCCATACTGCCAAGCGCTTGCTCTTCTCCGCGTCGATCTTGAGTTTCCCGTGCCACCGTCAGTCGTTGTCGGCTGTACTCGATCGTGCGTTCGTAGTGACCCGCCGCATAACACGCATTCGCCAGATTCCGCAAAATCTGTTCCTCGGCACGGCGATCGCTGGTTTCTCGCGCTAGTGCCAGTCGCTGTTGGTAGTAAGCGATGGCGTTGCCATAGTCTCCCAACGCGTAGCAGGCATTCCCAAGATTTTTCAGGATTTGCTCTTCGACTTGGTCGTCTTGGATCTCGCGAGCGATCTCAAGGCTTTGTTTTTCGTACTGGATCGTCGCCGCATAATCGCCTAGCGCTTTGTATGCCAGCCCCAAATTGTTCAACGCTGCCATTTCGCCCCGACGGTCTTCAATCTCCTGCGCGATCGCCAAACTCTGCCGCTGATACTTGATCGCATGACCGTGCTCGTTTAGATGGCGATAAGCGTTCCCAAGGGTACTCGTCAGCTTAATTAGGTTGCGACGGTCTTGATGCTTCTGAGCAAGGGCAATACTTTGCTGCGAACACTTGATCGCTTTGGCGTAATTCTTGAGGCTGTAGTAGGTGAGTCCCAAGTTGCCAAGCGCCTTTCCTTCACCGAGTTCGTGTTGCACACTCTGGTACAGCGCATACGCCTGTTGAAACGATCGTAAGGCAACGTCAAACTGACCCAACTGATGCTGTTCGCATCCTTGGTAAAACACGCGATCCGCCATTGCTCGCGCTGACTCAAAGGTAGTTGCCCTATCAAACCTGGAGTCGCCCAAATTGGCACAAAACGGAACTACCGTTTCGCGTGACGCCTTAGATTCTGCATTAAATTCGCCCCCGCTGTCGTTCAGGTGCTCAGACCACTCTTGCATTGTTTGTGGCTCCTGTGTCTATCAGCTCTTCTACACATCATTGAGCAGTCATTGAATGTCCTCAAGCCTAACGTTTAGCAAGCGAGAGGAACTCGGTAATTCTTCCAGCTTTTAGGAAATCGAGAACGATCGTGTGGTCTCTAACCAAGCTGGAAAAATCCTGAAGCTGCGATGTAGGTTCATGCAAGCTTCAAACCACGATTAGCGGTTTTGCCCGTTGCTAGTTGTTCGGCTATTTGGTATGAAACGCCCGATTGTGTGGTGCAAAAATCAACCAGACACAGACGGCAGATCGATCGCCTCCGCAGGACCTACCAGAGAAACGTAAGGTTCTGAGAAATATTGGAGAGCCGCTGCCTGAGCACGCTCAGCCGTAACCAATGCGATCTGCTCTTGAAAAGCGACATCAAATTCAATGCCTAACCCCAGCGTTTCATACCATCCAAAGGTCTGAGCGATTTGGGCGTTGGTTTGTTTGCCCAGCGCATACTGACCTAGCAGTTTATTTTTAGCGGCTTGCAGCAGTTCTGGAGTGAGGGGTGTGACCCGTAGTCGATCGATTTCAGCCCGCAGCCCATCTACCGCGATCGCGGTATTTTCGGGAGCCGTACCCATGTAAACCACAAACTGAGCCACATCCAACCGAGTCGGATAAAACGCAGAAACTTCGTAAGCGAGTCCGCGCTTTTCTCGCAGTTCGACAAACAAGCGACTGGATAGTCCGTTGCCGAGGTAGCTATTGAGCAGTTTTAGGGTGATGTAGTCGGGGGCAGTGGTGTGGGAAAGAGCGGTCGTGGAAGAGCCTAAACTGTTGACCGCAGGCGCAAGGTAGCCAAGCATCACGATCGACTGCTGAGTGTCTTGGGGTAAGGCGGTTCGGACAGGAGCGAGGGGTATCGCAGGGAGACTAAGCGATGGACGCGCGGTCGCAGGAGCTTGCCAATCATCGAAGACTTCTCGAATCAGGGCGATCGCAGCATCAGGCGGCAAACAGCCAGATAGACTGAGTACTACATTGTCTGGGCGAAAGTGCGTGTGATGATAGTGCAGAAGATCGGCTTGGGTTAGCTTAGCCACCGTTGCCTCGGTGCCTAAGCCCGACAGCGCATAAGGGTGATCCCGATACATAATCTGCCGCAGTTGGTCAAATGCAAGCGTGAACGGTTGCTCTTGCTGAGAGCGAATTGCCTGCATGGTTAAGCGCCGCTCTAGCTCAAGCTCGTGGGTGGGAAACGTCGGCGATCGCAGCAGTTGACTCGACAGCTTCAAGATTTCAGCAAAATCTGCCGAAACGGTTTTGAGGCTGAGCAAGAAGTAATCTGTTGTCGAGTCGGTGCCAAGGCTAGCTCCCACCGATTCCACTTGTTCGGCGATTTCCAGAGACGATCGCTGCTCCGTTCCTTTGGTCAGCACTGCCGCCACTAAATGAGACAGTCCTGCTGTCTGTGGGGTTTCCCAACGACTTCCCGCTCGGATGAAGATTCGGGCTGCCACGATGTCAGCGGCAGAATTCTCATTGACGAGCACAACCATGCCGTTGTCCAAAACGGTTCGATGGATGCGTTGAACCTGCTGAGAATGCGTCAAGCTTTGGTTTACCAAGGGTATCCTCTGTAGATAGCTAACAGCCAGCGTCAATTTGCTACTGGCTCTTTACACAAGCGGTCGAACCACCGTCACTGCGTAGTGATAGGGAGAGAGATAGTGGCTGGCAAGGTGTTGCAAGTCGTCAGGTTGCAGCGCTTGGATGCGTTGGGGGTAGGTGGTAGCAATATCGGGTTGAGCAATGGTGTTGTAGTAGCCGTAAAGCCCAGCTAGCTGGCTGGGTGTCTCCGTAGAGAAGGCATAGTCGTTGCAGAGCAAGCGCTTGCAGCGAGTTAATTCTGCCTCAGAAACGGGAACCGCAGCAAGCTCAGAGAGTCGATCGCAGATAATTGCTTCGACCCGCTCCAGATTTTCGGCGTCTAGCCACGCGCTGATTGTGAACAGTCCCGACTCTCGCTGAAGCGAAAACCCACTGCTGACTGCCTGAACCAAGCTGCGGTCTTCGCGCAGTTCGTGCACCAAGCGCGACATTCGACCTTCTGCCAGCAGCACAGACAGCACATCCAACCCGTAAGCCGCCTGTAGCTGCTCATCAAGACTGCGGATGGGGGAGTCTACCCCCGGTCCCATCCAGCCCATCATCAACCGTGCTTGTTCTAAACGCGGCAGATACAATTCTTCACGACGGATATCGGTAATAGGTGGCTCTGCCTCAGGTGACATCTGCGGGCAAGGGGTCCGAGACGGAAACGTGCTGAAGCTGCGATCGATGAGATCGATCGCGTGGCTTTCTGAAAGATCCCCCACCAGCACAACCGTCATATTTTCTGGCTGGTAGTGAGCGCGATGAAAGCAGCGTAGATCGGTGGACGATCGCGCCATCAGTGTGTCTTCAACACCTAAAATGGGTCGTCCATAGGGATGTTGCGGATACACCAGCCCGTTAAGCGCTTGAAAGGCGATCCAATCCGGGTTGTCGTAAGCCTGCCGGATTTCTTCGAGTACCACGTCGCGCTCTCGATCGAACTCGGCGTCTGGAATGGCAGCATTCAGCAGCAGTTCTGCCAGGTAGGGCAGGGTGTCTTCTAAATGCTGAGAGGCTGTCGTAAGAAAGTAGTGAGCGTAGTCGTAACTGGTCGCGGCGTTGGTGACGCCACCGCAGTACTCGATCGCCGCGTCGAACTCACCCGGTGCGAGTCGATCGGTGCCTTTGAAAATCAGATGCTCCAAAAAGTGAGCCGTCCCAGCCCAATCATCGATCTCGGCGATTGCACCTGCCTTCACCCATACATCCACAGTTGCTACTGGAAGCGCAGGCGTGCGCTGATGAATCAGGGTTAACCCACTGTTCAACTTGATTGTGGTAGCTGAGAACCCAGACGAACTAAGAACTAGAGACAAATTTCTTAAACCTAAGCCAAAATTTCAGTGAAACTAAGGTTGCTTCTACTGAAATTATAGATAAGTTAATCACAACTTAAAGTACAAATTAATATTCAGGCACAAAATCTGGCAGCAGGTTGTATCTGAGCAACTACGTGCCAACTGTGCCTAGTCCGTCGCTTGTGATGCGCGAATTGAACTGCAACGACGACTCACTCCAACGACCTTCATACAAAATTCATATCTAACGAAATAAAGTCGGTGATCTAGCAAGAATCATGAGAAGAGTCTGTAAAGAAGTGACGTAGCGTCCTGTGGGTTTGTACAGTGATGTCACAGCAAGTTCCGTAATTGCCTCGATCGCGATCGCCGAAGCTGCTTTATACTCCCCTGTACCCAGCGTCTGCTTGCTTCGAGAAGCCCGCTTATTCACGATGCCGCTGCTCTACCCATGACGAAAGTAATTATTCAAATCCCCTGCTACAACGAGGAAGCAACGCTGGGCGTCACGCTTTCTGAGCTTCCTCGGAACTTGCCTGGTGTGGACACTGTAGAGTGGCTGATCATCAACGATGGCAGCCTGGATAAAACGGTGGATGTAGCACGAGCCTGCGGTGTGGATCACATCATCAGCTTTGAACAAAATCAAGGGTTGGCAAAAGCGTTTATGGCAGGACTGGAAGCCTGTCTGAAAGCGGGGGCTGACATCATCGTCAACACCGATGCAGACAACCAGTACTGCGCGGCGGATATTCCTGCGCTGATCGAGCCAATTCTGAGCGGCGAGGCCGCGATCGTAGTTGGAGAGCGCCCGATCAGCAAGATTAAGCACTTCTCTCCCATTAAAAAAGCGTTGCAGCGGTTGGGAAGCTGGGTCGTCCGGATTGCTAGCAGCACGGACATTCCCGACGCGCCCAGTGGCTTCCGCGCCATTAGTCGTAATGCTGCCTTGCAGATGAACGTGTTCAGTGAGTACACCTACACGCTAGAAACGATTATTCAGGCGGGGCAAAAAGGCATGGCGATTACGTCAGTGCCCATCCGTACCAATGGGTATTTGCGTCCCTCGCGGCTGGTAAAAAGCATTCCCGCCTACATTAAGCGATCGATCTTAACGATCTTTCGCATTTTCATGACCTACCAGCCGCTCAAGTTTTTCTTGCTCTTGGGCAGCCTTCCGTTTACGCTCGGCACCCTTCTGGGGGTCCGCTGGCTCGTGCTGTTTTTGTTTGTAGATGGCATGACGCGGGCAAGAGTGCCCAGCTTGCTGCTGGCAGCAATTTTGATTCTGATTGGCTTCCAGCTATGGATGTTTGGTTTAGTTGCTGATTTAATGGCAGTCAACCGAAAGATGTTGGAAGACATTCAGCTACGAATGCGGCGTGCAGAAGCGGACTCAAAGGCAAATCAGAAGGTGTC
>NZ_JACJPG010000606.1 GCF_014695955.1 Leptolyngbya sp. FACHB-36
GTGGTCATGGTGCCTTTGATGATGCCAAAGCTTTCGTGGAGAACTTTAGCGACCGGGGCAAGGCAGTTCGTGGTGCAGCTTGCGTTGCTGATGATCTGGTGCTTGTCGTGGTCGTAATTCAGGTGATTCACACCCACAACAAAGGTTCCGTCATCGTTCTTTCCTGGAGCTGTGATCAACACTTTCTTCGCGCCCGCCTTGACGTGCTTCATCGCACCATCGCGGCTGGTGAAAACGCCCGTTGATTCAATAATGAGATCAACTTCCCAATCCTTCCAGGGCAGATTTTCTGGGTTACGATCGGACGTACATTTTACGGTGTGCCCGTTGACGGTAATGGTGTTTTCATCCGCACGAATATCAGCGTTACACTTGCCGATCATCGAGTCATACTTCAGCAGGTGAGCATTTGTTTTGGGATCAGAGGTGTCGTTGATAGCAACGATCTGAAGTTGGCTGTTCTCCCGCTCCAACCAGCACCGCATGAAGTTACGTCCGATTCGTCCGAAGCCGTTAATCGCTACTCTAATCACTGCGTCTTGCCCTCTGTCTACTAAATAGATTCCTGGTAGTCAAACCGATCATAAGACGGTAAGGGATCGAGTGCAATCACTCGATCATTCCCAATAGCGAAGAGCCGCCCACATGCGGTGAGCACGCTGCTTCAGCGATCGTGGTCTGGCGATCGTGGTCTAAACCTTAATGTCTTGAGTAGGTATTTTAACTCACTTATACAGATTTTGTATAGCAATATAAGACCGGACGGATTCTGGGACGCAATAGCGGATCGATCGCCCAGTCAGACAATAGTGGCGAATCAGACTGGATGAGAATGCAACAGTTGGCATGTCTAACCAGTGCCAGCGCAACGTAATTGACTGTACGGCAAATCGCTCCGCAACCTGCTTGATCGCTGGGAGTAATGTGGCTTCGTTTGGAACGCGGCGAGGTGCAACGAGCCAGATACATTGTGCCGCGAGGTCATTACTTGATCGCCACTGGGGCAGCTTTTGAAATGCATCAAGTCCGACAATCCAATACCAACAGACATCAGTGTATTGAGATTGCAGCGCTCTGAGGGTAGCGATCGAATACGACTGATCTGGCTGCCGAGCATCCAAATCGGAAACAGTAAACGCCGGATGATCTGAAACGGATCGCTGCACCATCTCTAGACGGTGATGGAACGCAATTACATCTCCGGCTTTGTGCGGCGGACGGTGCGTGGGAACCCAGATCACGCGATCGAGGGCAAACTGATCCCGTGCTGTCTCAGCAATCAGCAGATGTCCCCAATGGACCGGATTAAAGGAACCGCCAAAAACTCCAATTTTCTCCATCGCTGCCTGCGTCGCAAAGAGTCTCCCATGGCAACGGTGAACGAGTATCGAGTGCTACTCGTTCACAAAGTTTTATGTACCGTTCAAAAACAATTCGGAAACCCGGGCAACTCGGTGTGTAGTAACTAATTAGCGGTGACTACCAGAAGATTTGGGATTTGGGGTAGAGGCGAGCGATCGACGCATCATAAAGTTTCGCCAACTATTCACCAAAACATGGAGTGAAGAAATCGAAAACAGTGGTATAACATTCGGAACGTTTCGCTAATTCAGCGGGGCGCAACGAATAATAAAGCCGCGTAATTTTCGTTAACAGAAACTCTATACCGAGAAGATAATCCCTGATATGATAGCGCGAGATATTGGTGTGGTGTGTGGTTTGTAAGGAGTGAAGATGCTGAACTCAATGGATTTCAGCGGTAGACCGTTCCATTTCATCGGTATTGGTGGAATTGGAATGTCAGCCCTAGCCTATGTTTTAGCTAAGCGAAATCTGCCTGTTTCTGGATCAGACCTTCGTCTTAGCCACATTACTCAACGGTTGCAAGAGCAAGGTGCCCACATTTTTTGGAGCCAGGATGCCAGCAATCTGGAGTTCTTTCGATCGCCACAGTTAGTCCGTGAATCCCGAAGTGCGGCGGTTAGTTTAGCGACACTACCTGATACGGAGGACTCTCGACGAGGCAGTCTTCTCGAAGCTCGATCGTTCGATTTGCCTCAGGTCATCTGTTCAACCGCAATTCATCTAGAGAATGCGGAGTATCAAGCCGCGATCGAGCTGGGCTGCCCGATTTTTCATCGCTCTGATGTTCTTGCAGCGTTAATTCAGCAGTACCAGGGCATAGCCGTGGCTGGAACCCACGGCAAAACCACGACTAGCAGCCTGATCGGCTACCTGCTGCTGCAAGCAGGACTTGATCCCACGATCGTCGTCGGCGGCGAAGTGAATGCCTGGAGCGGCAATGCCTATGTGGGCAATGGTCCCCATTTGGTGGCAGAAGCCGATGAGTCCGACGGATCGCTGGTTAAGCTTTCTGCACAGATCGGCATCATTACTAATATCGAACTCGATCACCCCGACCACTACCACACCCTCGACGAAGTGGTCGATATCTTCCAGACGTTTGCGCAGCACTGTCAAACTCTGATCGGCAGCATTGACTGCCCGACTGTACGCGATCGCCTCAAACCCACCATTAGCTACAGCCTGGATAAAGATTCGGGTGCCGACTACGCCGTAGACTGCGTCACCTACCGAGCCGATGGCACAACGGCGCGAGTCTGGGAACGCGGCGTGATCCTGGGTCGATTGGATGTCAAGCTACTGGGACAGCACAACCTTAGCAATGCGCTAGCCGCGGTTGCCGTGGGTCGCTTGCTAAAACTGGACTTTGCGACAATCTCCAAAGCGATCGCTACGTTTGAAGGAGCGCGCCGTCGATTTGAGCACCGCGGTGAGTACAACGGCATTCTGTTTGTAGACGACTACGCCCATCATCCCAGCGAGGTTCAGGCAACGCTGTCTGCTGCACGGCTACAGACCAAGGGACCCCGCGCAACAGCGCGTCGGCGCGTCGTTGCCATCTTCCAACCCCACCGCTATAGCCGCACGCAAACGTTTCTCTCAGAATTTGCAGCTTCATTTGGGGATGCGGATGTTGTGGTCGTCTCTGATATCTATAGTGCAGGCGAAGCCAATCTGGGCACGCTAACGGGTGAGCAGGTTGCTGCTGAAATTTCTGCCCATCATCCCGCTGTGTACTATCAGCCATCCTTGGCGGCGATCGGCAAGCTCCTGACTAAGCTGCTGCTTCCGGGAGATATTGCTCTCTTCCTTGGGGCAGGCAATCTCAACCAACTCATTCCTGAGGTCATGGCGCATTACGAATGCATTGAACAAGGCTTGTCGCAGGACTGGTGTAACCAAGCCTGATGACCTTTTACCCTTACAAGCAGTCGCAAGCAGCATGCATCCGGTTTGGCTTCAGGTATCTCATTCGTTATTCCCATGACCCTCTCCTACGATCCCCCCAAGGTCTCAACGCTTAAACTTTCTAACTTGAGTTCTGACTCGTTCACCTATCGATCTGAATCGGCTAGTCGTCAGCCGATCCGACTCTCTGGTACCGACTGTCTCATTAAGCCGCAGGTTCCCTTAGCAACGCTCACGTCGTTTCGGGTCGGGGGTCCTGCTGACTGGTACGTGGCTCCTAAACAACTCGACGAATTGCTGGCTTGTTTTGAGTGGGCACGATCGGCAGGCGTTTCTGTGACGCTGCTGGGAGCCGGATCAAATTTGTTAATCAGCGATCGTGGGCTGTCTGGTTTGACTGTGGGAACTCGCCGCTTGCGCTATCGCTGCTTTGACAGCGAAACCGGACGAGTCACCGTTGGGGCAGGCGAACCTCTGCCGCGCTTGGCATGGCAAGCAGCAGAGCGTGGCTGGCAGGGCTTGGAGTGGGCAGTGGGTATTCCAGGTACGGTCGGCGGCGCAGTCGTGATGAATGCCGGTGCTCACGGTGGCTGCACAGCAGAAACCCTCGTGAGTGCGGAGGTTGTCTTACCCGATGGCAGCATTAGGACATTTAGCGCGGCAGAACTCGACTACCGCTACCGCACCTCCTGCTTGCAGGGCAAAAACTGGCTAGTGACTCAGGCAACGTTTCAACTGCAACCGGGCGCGGACCCCAGCCTAGTTACCGCAATGACCTCCGAACATCTCAATCACCGCCGCTCTACCCAGCCTTACCATCTACCTAGCTGCGGCAGCGTTTTTCGCAATCCTGCTGGCTACAAAGCAGGCTGGCTGATTGAAGAAGCTGGACTCAAGGGCTACCAAATTGGTGGTGCCCAAATCGCTCAGCGCCACGCCAACTTTATCCTTAACTGTGGCAGCGCTACGGCAACAGACATTTTCCGACTGATTCGGCACGTGCAGAGCCGAGTTGAGCAGCGCTGGTCGCTCTACTTGGAACCCGAGGTCAAAATTTTGGGAGATTTTCAGACGGCTTAAGGCTTGATCGATCGCGAGAGCAGCGTTGATTAAATTCACCGAAGCTGCCGCTGCCGAAATCAGCAGTGGCATAATGAGGAGATTGGCTGTTTCGTTCTATTCACAACTTATAAAGGCGCTATGACACAGGGACAAGGATTTGGCTTCGGTCTCGGCAAAATGAAGGAACTGACGGAAGCTTTTAGAAAGGCTCAACAGGTCCAAGAAGGAGCCAAGCGGCTTCAGGAAGAACTGGAGCAAATGGAAATTGAGGGTGAAGCGGGCGGCGGCTCAGTTAAGGTTGTCCTTACGGGCAACCAGGAGCCCCTGCGCGTCGTGATTACCCCAGAAGCGTTGGGCGAGGGAGCAGAGATCGTCTCTGATCTCGTGACGGCGGCAATGAAGGACGCTTACAACAAATCCACTGCTACGATGCGCCAGAAGATGGAGGACCTGACGGGCGGGCTGAATCTACCCGGGTTCTAAATCCATGCCCTACACGCTGCTGTTTGTCTGCCTTGGCAATATCTGCCGCTCTCCTGCGGCAGAGAATATTATGAACCACCTGATTGAGCAGGCAGGCTTGAGCGGGCAGATTACCTGCGATTCGGCGGGAACATCCAGTTATCACATCGGTAGCCCGCCCGATCGCCGAATGACGAGCGCAGCCAGTCAGCGTAAAATTGCGCTGCGAGGTAGCGCACGCCAATTCACGAAGGCAGACTTTGAGCGGTTTGATTTGATTTTGGCGATGGACCGCGACAACTATGCAGAGATTTGTGCGCTCGATCCATCAGGTCGATTCAGGAATAAGGTGCGGTTGATGTGTGAGTTCTGTACACAGCACATGCTGCGGGAAGTTCCTGATCCGTACTATGGCGGGACCGAAGGCTTTAATCAGGTGATTGATTTGCTGCTGGATGCGTGCCAAGGTCTGCTAGACGACGTCGTGAAGCAGATCCCCGTCAAGCCGTGAGTGTTACTGCACCAGTCGACGCTCGATCGCAAATCGCACGAGTTCGGCTCGATTGTTGGTTTCAGTCTTTCTCAGTAAGCTGCTGACATACTTTTCCACCGTGCGGGGGCTCAGATGCAGGTGGTCTCCGATCTGCATATTCGAGAGTCCGGTCGTGAGAACCTTCAGCACGTCTTGCTCCCGCTGAGTTAAATTGAGTGCCACGAGATCGGCGGGGTCAGGTGTGGCAGAGCGGATATCAGTCGCCTTGCCAGAGGTGACAGCCGTATCCTGACTTCGCGTGTCTCTAGTCGATCGCCATTCTGCTTCCAAAATTTGCAGCCGCTCCAATAAATTACGGATCACGGCTCCAAGTTCCTGTAGCTCAAACGGCTTGGGCAGGTAGACATCACAGCCCGCCTGATAGCCAAGAATACGATCGTGCGTGTGCGATCGCGTAGTCAAAAGCACCACCGGGAGCAGGCGAGACGCGGGGCGCTGCCGGATGTGCTTAAGCAGTTCGTAGCCGTCCATCTGGGGCATGTTAATATCGGCAACGAGCAAATGAGGCTGAAATTCCTCGACGAGTTTGAGCGCTTCTCGCCCATTTTCTGCTGCAATCACCGAGTAGCCCACCGCCTCTAAATAGTCGCTGATAGACAGGCGCGTTCCCAAATCATCATCCGCAACCAGAATGGTTAGGGGCATAGAAACAACAGGTGATTCAATCCTTGGAATAGGTCAACGATAGCGGAAATGGTGTCCCTCCGTACTGTCTGAGAGCGCAACTTATGCAGTTTCCGCAACAGGGCAACCGCTTTGTCACAACAGCTGCTTACTTGTGGAAGTTGCGCGATCGAGCAGCTTAAAACTCAACCCAAACCACCAGTCTCAGAGTAAGGTTCTGGGTAAATTCCGGCTATACGGTTACTGTAGCGCACACACTGAGGTTTAGTGACAGTGTGTGCAAAGTGTGTAAACGGTGCTTCGTGATCAGCAATGGTTAGCGGCTGATCTTTAAGCTGGAAGGTTCGCCAGGATTGCCGTGTAGAATGACTCCACGATCGTTCGCGCTCA
>NZ_JACJPG010000607.1 GCF_014695955.1 Leptolyngbya sp. FACHB-36
CGGGGAATCGTCTCTGCCAGCACGATCGCTCCCTGCGGTGCCAGCCATGAAGCAATTTGTTGAATTAGCGTGGCTTTGGCGGGTTCTCGCATCAGCGCATTGCGCCCCAGAATTCGATCGAACCGAACTGCGCCAATGCTATCGGAAAGCTGAGCTAGTGAAGCTTGCAGCACAATCGGACGGCTGAGATCCGGGAGCGATCGCGCCTGTTCGATGAGTGCGTTCGCGTCCGTGTCTGCATGAGCGCAGGCGTAAACGCCGCCTTCGGGGACTTGGCGCACCGCTTCCCACGTCAGCAGACCGCTCCCCGCGTTCAAATCCAGAATGACGTGGTGTCGCTGCGGCTGCGCTAGCGTAAACACGCGATCGCGCACCTCTGCCAGTCGATCGCCCGCCTGTCCCAGCGTCCGTTGCAGCCAGCGCTCCTGAGCACCATTCGCAGGTCCGACGGTCAGCACCTCTGGCATCACGCCCTCGACGATCGCCGCCAGTTGCGCTTCTCGCTGTCGCGCGACCTGTGTGCGAACCGACGCTTCCGCACCCTGATCCGACGGTTGATAGAATACTTGCCCTTGCAGACTAGTCGGAAGATACTGCTGCGCCACCCAGTGATCGCGGTAGGCGTGGGGGTAAAGGTAGCCTGCTCCGTGTCCAAGCTGCTTGTCGCGGTTGGCATCCCGCAGATGCAGGGGCGTATCGTCTTGCCGCTCTCGTTCCACAGCAGACAGGGCATCAAAAAAGCCCATGACGCTGTTGGATTTGGGCGCGGTAGCGAGATAGATCGTTGCCTGCGCCAGCGGGTAGCGTCCTTCAGGCAAGCCGACACGATCGAACGCTTCCGCGCAGGCAGTCACCACGACAACCGCGTTCGGGTCTGCCAGTCCGACATCCTCACTCGCCAGAATCAACAGCCGCCGCAGAATAAAACGCGGGTCTTCGCCTGCGTAGACCATACGCGCCAGCCAGTAAAGCGCGGCGTCCGGGTCGGACCCGCGCACGCTTTTGATAAACGCGCTAATGGTGTCGAAGTGGGCATCGCCTTCTTTGTCGTAGAGTACGGCGCGGCGCTGAATCGATTCTTCCGCGACGGCAAGCGTGATGTGAATCGCGCCAGCGGCGTCCGGAGGGGTGGTTTCGACGGCAAGCTCTAAGGCATTCAGCAGAGCACGAGCGTCACCGTTTCCCACATTAACGAGGTGATCGATCGCGTTGTCATCGAGTTGAATGGCACGACTGCCGTATCCTCGCTCCCGATCGCTCAACGCTTGCTGCACGACGCGCCGCAAATCCGATTCGTCCAGCGGCTTCAGTTGAAACAGGCGCGATCGACTGACCAGCGCTTTGTTCACTTCAAAGTAAGGATTTTCAGTGGTGGCTCCAATCAAAATCACCGTGCCGTTCTCTACCCACGGCAGCAGGGCATCCTGTTGCGCCTTGTTGAACCGATGCACTTCATCCACAAATAGAATTGTGCGCTGGCTGAAGCGTCCTCGCCGCTCTTGTGCAGTGGCGATCGCCTCTCGAATTTCTTTGACACCCGACAGGACGGCGTTAATCGCAATGAAGTGCGCCTGCGTAGTGTTGGCAATAATTCGGGCGAGGGTGGTTTTGCCTGTTCCGGGGGGTCCGTAAAAAATCAGCGACGAAAGCTGGTCCGCTTGAATTGCCCGTCTTAGCAGTCGTCCTGGTCCGACGATCGCGCCTTGACCGACAAACTCCTCCAGCGTGCGGGGACGCATCCGTGCCGCTAGGGGCGCTTCTGCGTCGGTGAGGTCTTCTCGGTGGCGATCGAACAAATCCATGCAGCCACTTGAACGTGCTGAGGTCTATCCTAGCCCCTTACCCTTCTGCATGACCGTTGCCGCTAAACCGCTGGCTCAGAACCTCTAGAAGCTGCTGTACCGTCGATCTAAACTCTGCCCGATCAATCGCCGCTTGGTTGCGATCGCGCTCCGCTTGCTCGGCAAATTGCTCCATTCTGAGGTGGAACTCTGCTCGGTCTACCTCTGCCTGCAACTCAATGGATTCCATGCGTGTCCGAGACTCTGCCCGATCGCGCTCTGCCTGCTCAATCATTCGCTCAAGTCGAGCGTCGGTTAGCTGCATATCCTGTCGCATCAATACCTGGCTTTCGAGCAGTTGATTGAGGCGACGATCGGTGCCTTCCGCATGAGTGATTAGGATGGCAACGAGTTCTTCAAGCTGGTCCAACCGACTCGGTCCACTCGTGGTCATGGCGGCTACGTGTAACTTAAGTGCTGCATTGCTAATCATCCTATATCAACTCAACAATGGCTCAAGGTCGGCGACTTGCAAAACCGGGTAGCATGATCTAACACACCCAACCGATCGCAAACCTATGAATCCTGCTCTATCGCACATTGGCAATCAGATGTCCCGCCTGACTGGAGTGCGGGCAATTATGAAAGACATCATTGAGACGTTGCGATCGGGTGCAGGGCGAGAATTTATCAACTTGAGCGCGGGCAATCCACTGATTCTGCCAGAGGTCGAGCAGCTTTGGCGCGATTGTACGACAGAGCTGCTAGCAAGCTCGGAGTATGGCGAAGTGGTGTGTCGCTATGGAGCTAGCCAAGGCTATCAGCCCTTGATTGATGCGGTGGTCAAGGATTTCAACCAGCGCTACGGGTTGCAGTTGACCGATCGCAACGTTTTGGTGACTCCTGGCAGTCAAAGCCTCTACTTCTGTGCAGTCAACGTCTTTGGTGGCTACTGCTCCAATGGCACCCTGAAAAAAGTCGTCCTGCCCCTAAGTCCCGATTACACAGGCTACGGCGGTGTATCGCTGACGCCCGAAGCGCTTCTCGCCTACAAGCCGCTGCTGGATATCGACGAATCGGCACACCGCTTCAAATATCGCCCAGACTTCAGCCGCCTTGAGATTGACGAGACCACAGGCTGTGTTTTGTTCTCGCGTCCGTGTAACCCGACTGGGAACGTGCTAACGGATGACGAAGTGAAGAAAATTGTGGACATGGCAGAAGCGTATGACGTTCCTGTGCTGGTTGATTCTGCCTACGCGCCGCCGTTTCCGTCGCTCAACTTTACCGACATGACCCCAATTTTTGGCAGTAATGTCCTGCACTGCACCAGCCTGTCAAAGGCTGGATTGCCCGGTGAGCGTGTGGGAATTGCGATCGGCGACGAACGCCTGATTCACGCGCTCGAATGCTTCATCACAAATATGTGTCTCCATTCGCCCCGCTACGGGCAAGCGATCGCAGCGCGGGCGATCGCGTCTGGAAAACTGGCAGATATTTCTACCAACGTGATTCGACCGTTCTATCAGCAAAAGTTCCAGGTTCTAGAAACCACGCTCGATCGCACGATGCCCGATGTCCCGTGGTTTTTACATCGTGGCGAAGGCTCAATCTTCGGCTGGCTCTGGCTCAACGATTTACCGATGACCGATTGGACCTTCTACGAACAGCTCAAGCAAGCAGGGGTAATTGTGGTTCCAGGCAGCACGTTCTTTCCCGGTCTATGCGATGAGTGGAGCCATGTACAGCAGTGCTTCCGCATCAGCCTAACGGGAACCGATCAGGAGATTGAAACGGCAATGACGCGCTTGGCAGATGTAACAAAGCAGGTCTACCAGAAATGACGAATGATCAGACACCGTCTGTCTCACTAGCAAGCACCTCAATCAAAGGCTTTGTTGAAATTGGCAAAATTGTTGCGGCTCAAGGACTAAACGGCGAGGTACGAGTGTATCCCGATTCAGATTTTCCAGAGCGGTTTATCGACCCTGGCGATCGCTGGATTTTGCGTCCCAGCGATGCGGTTCCGCAGCCGATTAAGCTGTTGCGCGGACGCTACCTCGACGGCAAAGGACTTTATGTCCTCCGGTTAGAGGGCGTTGTTGATCGTACTCAAGCCGAAGCGCTCAAAAATGCAACGCTGCTCGTGCCGGAGGGCGATCGTCCACCGCTGGGCGAAGACGAATTTCACGTGCTCGACCTGATTGGGCTAGCGGTGATCGATCAAGCGACTCAAACTCTGATCGGTCACGTAGCGCAGATTATTTCTGCCGGAAACGATTTGCTGGAGGTGGAGCGAGCGGCGAATCAGGCAGCGGTACTAATCCCATTTGTCAAGGCGATCGTGCCCGTCGTTGATTTACCAAATCGCCGCATCGAGATTACCCCTCCAGCCGGACTGATTGAACCTTAAGCCCGAACCGCTTCTGGGAATAGTTCTTTGACTTCCGCAGACAGGATGCCAACGACATCTTCCATTTCACCTGCCGGAACGCGGTTCGTCATCACGCGAAACACAGCGCGCGCTAACTGTTCCGGGTCTAAATCCGACTCTTTTTGGAAGTAGTGGCTTAACTGCTGGTGCAGCAGCGTCAAAAAAGCGTCTTTAGAGCGGGCGGGGTCCGGCGTCCGCTCTGGCTTCCAGCCCTCGTAGTAGAAGCCTGACAGCAGAATCGGCAGCTCCGCACCGAAATTGGCAGCTTCACCGATCGTCAAGCGATCGCGCAGAACGTGCAGCGTTGCCCGCAAGCCCTGAAATGCCTTTTTCTTGTCGTCGGTGCCGAGTTCTTTGGCGACCTCGTTAATCCATTCGTGGGTGAGTTGAGTGGTTTTATCAAGAACGTCAAGTCCAGCCATTGTTAAAATTCTTTACGCACAGCACCGATCATGCTAGCGAGGAGATTTTTGGCTGAAGTCTATCCAATTACAGAGATTAAGTATCTTCCTGAAAATTGGTGCTGTTGATTACAGGACAGACCGCAAATCAATTCTGATAAACCACTACCGAGAGTTGCTTTTAAGCGTGCTGAACGTGGCATCGATCAGCCTTAGGTAGGTGGGATCGTTCAAAGTTTCCGCTGACAAGCGGTTCGCTTTGACGGCTGCCTCTACAATCATTCTGCTGCTAACGCGCCCTTCGTGATGCGCTTCGATCAGCGCTGCAGCGCTAGGAATGCCCTGCGATCGCAGCCGTCCTTGAAGCGCCAGAAATACGAGATCGGTGGGGGGTAGTGAACTCTCAGAGCGAACGCTAGCGGTGGTTGTGGAGGCGGGTGCCTGTGCCATTGCTACGGGAGCGAGGGTGAGTAAGAGCGGTAGCGTGGCGATC
>NZ_JACJPG010000608.1 GCF_014695955.1 Leptolyngbya sp. FACHB-36
ATCGCCTGATGGCAGACGAACGAGCCGCCCAATCGCGGACGGCGATCGACCTTTAACCCGGTTGATTCAATTTGCTGCGCCAGTAATTCACCTAAAATGTCCTGCTCTGTGAAATCCTTGGACGCCACGATAATATCGCCACCGCCAGAGATGCCAGAATGCGAGCAGCTCGCGATCGTCAGGACCAGAACAAGCGGCAGTAAAAACCAGGCAAGAAAAGATTTCATAGCCACAAACTGAATACTGAAGAAACTCTGTTAGTGTCTGGGGTCCAAGCGGCGATCGCGTTCCTGATCCACTACCTTGCGTCGTCCTGCTGGCTCGTCTGTCTCTGTTGCATAAACGTTTGCAAGAACTGACCCCATTTAGCCGCCAGCGTTGGATCAGTAAACGGCACCCGAACGGGTTCCTGTCCTCCCCGAAGAAACTCCAGCGCCGATCGTCCCTTCGTCGGTGAACTCTCCATTTCAACCGCTTGGTCGTTCACCAGTAATCGAATCGACTGCACGGTTTCTAGCGAGAACGTTTCTAAGTTCACCGGACCTTTGCGCGTTGGTTTGCCCCAGGTGAGGTCATTGCCTTTTTGCCCCAGCACCGCGTAGATATCGTATTTAGCGCGGTCGAACCCTTCTGCCCAGCCTTTGTACGCCTCAAGCTTCTGGTATTCGTTCCAGCCCGCCCACGTTAGCCAAAAAAACAGCGCCAGCAGAGGCAACCAGAGAAGACCGCGTTCCATAAGAGAGTAGGGAGGTTGAGAGGTAGGACGACTACGTTATCCTTACTCACTGTACTGATCCACCACGCGATTCGCTACTCTTCCCCACGGTCCATTGCTACCTTCATCAACCGCAACATTTCCATTTTCTCATTTCGTCCTAGCCTGAGCTATGGTGGTAAACATCCTGACTGCGGGTAGATGCGAGTATGAAACGACTGTTGCTGCTGGGGTTGTTCCTCGTAGGGTTCTGGTGGGCAATCTCCAACTACACTGGACTTGCGACTCAGGGAACCTACAAGTCGATCGTTCTGGACTTCCGCGAAGACGTTGGTGCAGCGCAGATCGAACAGCAGGTGCAGACGATCGCCAAGCAGTTTAAGGTGACCCCCCGCTACAACAGCGAATTCTCGTTTGCCGATCATGTGTTTGTGGTTCAGGGCGATCGCAAACTGCTGGAGTCGCTGAAGCGGTCCGATGTCCGCAAGTACACAGAATTTATCGAGCCTGACTATATCTACAGCGCCTTCTTCGCGCCGAATGACCCCGACTATAGCAAGCAGTGGAACCTCCGCAGCATCAACGTCGAATCGGCATGGGAGGACACAAAAGGCAGCGGCGTCACGGTTGCCGTTATTGACACGGGCATTAGTCAAGTTCCTGATCTGAAAGACACGCAGTTCGTTAAGGGCTACGATTTTGTCAACGATCGCGAGGACGCCACCGACGACAACGGGCACGGAACCCACGTTGCTGGAACCGTCGCGCAATCGACCAACAACAGCTTTGGCGTCGCTGGAATTGCTTACGAAGCGAGTTTGATGCCGCTGAAGGTGCTGAGTGCAGGCGGCGGTGGCACCGTTGCTGACATCGCAGAGGCCATTCGCTTTGCCGCAGACAACAATGCTCAGGTGATCAACATGAGTCTGGGCGGCGGTGGCGAAAGTCAACTGATGAAAGAGGCGATCGACTACGCCCACAGCAAAGGCGTCGTGGTCATTGCAGCGGCAGGCAACACCAACGATAACTCTGCATCGTATCCAGCACGCTACGCGCACGTGATTGGCGTATCGGCATTGGGTCCGTCAGGCAGCAAGGCGTCTTACTCCAACTTTGGAGCCGGAGTCGATATTTCTGCTCCCGGTGGAGAAACGGGCGGCACCGATCCAGCTGGGGGCGTGCTGCAAAACACGATCGACCCTGAAACGGGTGAGTCAATTTTTGAGGCGTATCAGGGAACGAGTATGGCAGCGCCCCACGTGGCAGGCGTTGCGGCACTGGTCCGCGCCGCAGGCATCGAGAGTCCTGACGAGATCGAGGACGTGCTGAAGCAGTCGGCGCTGCAAGTTAAGGACGACAGCCTCAACCACTACGGCGCAGGCAAGCTAGACGCAGCCGCAGCCGTCAAGCTGGCGGTGCGGGGGCAAATCACGTTCCGCGACTTCTTCCGCTGGCTGCGCGATAACGGCTACCTCAACCCGCGCTTCTGGCTGGATGGCGGTGTAATCGCGCTGTGGCCCAAAGTGCTGATGGTGCTGGGATCTTACCTACTGGCGTGGTTCTTGCGAAACTACTTTCCCTTTGCTTGGAGCGGCTCGCTATCGTTGGGCTTAGTGATGGGCAGTTCGGGGCTGTTTTTCCTGCGGGGGCTATATCTGTTCGATGCGCCTCAGTGGCCCTTCCGCTTGATGGGTAGCTCGATTCCCGAACTGGGTACAGCCGTCCAGGGAACCACTGCGCTGAATCCACTGTTTGCCAGCGTGCTGATTCCGCTGGGGTTGCTGCTGCTGCTGTTGGGACACGCTCAGTGGAAGTGGTTTGCCGTAGGGACGACCCTGGGTGTATCCGCCTGTTTGGTCGTCAGTGCAGTAGCGTCGCCAGATGTTTTGTGGCTGGGAAATGACACGATCGCCCGTGCCTTTCTGATGGCGAATGCGGTACTGTGTTTCTTACTGGCACGGCTTGCTGTAAAACCAGAGGGGCGATCGATATGAGCATTCAGGTAGAAGGAACGATCGAGCGTAAAGGCTTCGGTCCCGGAACGTGGGCACTTGTGAGCAAGGACGGCACTACTTACGAGCTGCACAAAGCGCCCAAAGAGCTACACAGTGCCGGACTCAGCGTAAAAGTAGACGGAAAAGTCCGCGACGACGTGATGACGATCGCCATGATTGGTCCCGTGCTGGAAGTGACGCACTTTGAAGTGCTGAAGTGAGCTCGGGCGCGGTTTCTGTAAGAAGCCTGTTTTGCAGAATCGCGCCCCGTTCTACTACGCTTCAACTGATGCCAAAACGTCCTGCAGGCGCTGACGAAACTCACCCTTTGGGTGCCCGCCTTTGACCTCACCGACAATCTTGAAATCACCCTCTGGCGCGTCGCAAACAATGTAGGTGGGCCAGCCCATGCCTTCTTTGTCGGGATACTGCGCCAGCAAGATTTTCCGGTACTTGCGATAGGTCGCCGTATCCTGCATTTTGACACTGACGAACTGAAGCCCTAGCTCTTCACTGACTTTTTGGTCATAGAACGACATTTTGTGGCAGATGCCGCAGTCTTCTGAAGAGAATTTGATCACGGTTCGGTCCATAAAACACTTATCTCCAACGATCGTCCACTGCCGCGCAAGCCCCTTGGTTACAGACCTGCCAGACATACCCTAGCAAATTCAGCGCGGCGAGCAATCTGGCTCCGCGCTCCCACACTTCTGGCGGGTCGTGCTGCTTGAGCGAGGTCAGGGTGACGATGCTGGAAACCGCCAGCCAGCCTAGCCCAGCCAGCAATAAACCGTAGGGCGTTTTTCGTATTCTAGGTCGAAATTGCCACCCAAAGGCAAAGACAACCACCGCTGCCGTCGCATAAAGCAGCCAAATCCAGGAGTTCGGCAGTTGGACAGCGAT
>NZ_JACJPG010000609.1 GCF_014695955.1 Leptolyngbya sp. FACHB-36
CGATTTTTCAGCGATTCGGGCACATCGCCGTTGACGATTCGCTGCGCCAGTCCTTCGGCGATCGCCGTCTTGCCGACGCCCGGTTCCCCAATCAGCACGGGATTATTTTTCGTCCGACGCGACAGCACTTGAACAACGCGCCGAATTTCTTCATCTCGCCCGATCACCGGGTCCGTTTTGCCTGCCCGCGCTTGCTCAGTCAAATCGCGTCCGTACTTCTCTAGTGCGGCGTAGCGCGATTCCGGGTTTTGGTTGGTCACTTTTTGGCTGCCGCGCACCTCTCGGATCGTGGCTTCCAGCTTTTGAGGCTCCAGGTTAAAGGTGCGCAACGTCCGCACGCCCAAGCGCGGATCTCGACCAAAGCCCAGCAAAAAGTGCTCGACTGAAATGAATTCGTCCTGCCACGACTGCCGCGCTTCCTCAGCCCGATCGAGCAGCACATCCAGGTTGCGCCCCAAGTAAAGCTGGTCGCTGTTGGGAACCTTGGGCTGGCGCTTGGCAAAATCTTCGATCTGCTGAAACAGGCGCGGAGTGTCTACGCCCACTTTGCTGAAAACCTTTGCTGCCAGCCCATCCTGTTGCTCTAGCAGGGTGATCATCAAGTGTTCAACTTCAAGCTGCTCTTGTTTGTAGCGTCGAACGACATCTTGTGCTTGAACGATCGCTTCCCAGGCTTTATCAGTAAACTTATTCGGATCGGTCGGCTGCATGTCTGATATAGAAAATTCCAGTAGGAATACACTATCTTCTAAGCTCTCAGTATAGCGTCCCAACTGAGGCAGAATCCGTATCAGAACGGTTACTCCAGCAATTCTCATGATGGAGTTTCAACGGCTGTTGGGCAGCAGGTTTCACTCTAGCTGAAGCATGAAGGTGAACGGTGCTCCCAACGATCGCAATCAGGATCCCCTGCGATCGTTTCTAACGTTGCTCCTAACGGCTAATCGATTTTGCGATGCGTTCAGTGGCTCATTTATACACCTGATCCAATTCCAGCAGCGTGTGCAGCAGAACATTTGCACCTTGAATGCACTCCTCAGGAGACGTGTACTCCTCGCCAGAATGGCTAACGCCTTCCTCACTAGGAACAAAAATCATCCCCATATCGGTGAAGCGTCCGATTTCGAGCGCATCGTGTCCGGCGCGACTGGGTAACTGGCAGTAGCTGAGGCTGAGAGTTTGGCAGACGCGCTCGATCGTCGCTTGCACGTGAGGCGCGGCAGGAGTTGGTTCAACGCAGAGAATTGGCCCAATATCGATTTCGGTTTGAGTGGCAGCCGCGATCGTCTGCAACTGCTGCTTCAGCCGCATCACCATTTCATCTAGACAAGCTTGGGACAAATCGCGCATATCCACCGATAGCTCGACCTGACCGGGAACAATGTTCACGGCGTTGGGCGCAACGCTGAGGTAGCCCACTGTTGCTACAGGCTGACTGGGGAAACTCAGCGCCAATTCTTGCACGAATAGAATAATGTGAGCGGCTGCGATTAAGGCATCCTTCCGCAGGTCCATGGGCGT
>NZ_JACJPG010000061.1 GCF_014695955.1 Leptolyngbya sp. FACHB-36
ACCTGACCGCGCATCGCTTGCCACCGGGCGATCGCGTCTGCTGCATCTGCTGGCTTGCCGTAAATCTCGCCGTTGAGCGCCAAGACAGAATCGCACCCTAAAACCAAGGCGGGCAGGTGAGCCGTTTGCCAGCTCGTGTCTGCGGCTACAACTTCTGCCTTTCGCAGCGCCAGTGTTCGCACCAGCACATCCGGATCAGCGCTCTGGATCTGATCTTCATCAAAGGCGCTAGGACGCACGATCGGATCGATGCCAGAGCTTTGCAGCAGTCGTCGTCGTGCAGGAGAGGCGGAAGCAAGAACAAATTGGGGAAGACCCATTGCACTTAAGGGGATGACAGATACGCATTCAGCCGCAAGCGTTCCTGGCTGGATAACTGCTACAAGGCAGTCCATAAAGCGCTTTGCCGAATGCTTGTATCTTACAAGTGAACATGCCTCTTCGCCCTCACCGAGTCTGTACATAAATTCTGCATAGGAATTCTGTACAGGAATGATGTCGCTCATTTAACTGACTTGTCGAGTCGCTAACCGCTCATGCCCATCCCTCAAACTCTTTCCCCGCAGCAAATCCCGCACGCTAGATTGGGGTAGCTATTGTTACGAGTGAAGCTTCTATGACGCGATCGCTTATCCGTCGCTGGTTTGTGCCCCTGTTAGTTAGCTTGCTGGTGGGGTTGTACTGCGTTGTGTCGCCCGCGGTGCCAACCAAATCGTCCCAAGTCGAAGTGTTTGAGCAGGCTTGGCAAACGGTGAAGGATAATTTCTACGATCCAAAATTCAATGGCGTCGATTGGCAGGCAGTCCGGCAGAAGTACCAACCACAGGCGGCAAAGGCACAGTCTACCGCGGCGATCGCTCCCGTCATCAACGCGATGCTGAAAGAGCTGAACGCCTCTCATACATACTTCTACACGCAGGCAGACCCCGCCTACTACCAGCTATCTGCAATTTTTCGTCGTGGCATCGAAGAGAAGCAAAAGCCGTTTTTGCCGAACGGCAAACTGCAATACACGGGCATTGGTGCGTTTACCAAAGACATCAGCGGCAAGACGTTTGTAACGGGAGTGTTGGAAGGCTCTGCTGCCGCAAAGGCTGGACTCGTCGTCGGAGACCAACTGCTGAGCGCAGACAACCAGCCGTTCCAGCCGATCACCTCGTTTGCTAACAAAGCTGGACAGCGCGTGAATCTTCAGGTTCAGCGCACCGCAAATCCTGCTAGCGTGCAGACGATCGCGGTGACGCCGCAAGTGCTCGACCCTGCCGCAATGTTTCTGGACGCCATGAAGGCAAGCGCTCAGATCATCGAGCGAGATGGCAAGAAAATCGGCTACGTCCACATTTGGTCCTACGCGGATCAGGCATACCAGGACCAACTCGAACGAGAACTCACGGAAGGTCGGCTGAAAAACGTGGATAGCCTGATTTGGGATCTGCGCGATGGCTGGGGTGGTGCCAGCCCAGATTATCTCAGCCTGTTTACCGCCTCAGTTCCCAGCGTCATTATGACGGGGCGCGACGGCAAACCCTATCGCTACGATTCTCAGTGGAAGAAACCTGTGGTGATGCTGGTGAACCAAGGATCGCGCAGCGGCAAAGAGATTCTCGCCTACGGCTTCCGCAAATTCCGTGTCGGGTCGATCGTTGGCAGCACGACTGCCGGAGCCGTCCTTGCAGGTCGCGCCTACATTATGAATGACGGTAGCCTGCTTTATGTGGCAGTTGCCGATGTGCAGGTAGACGGCGATCGCTTAGAAGGTAAAGGCGTTACGCCCGATGTCGAGGTGCAACGGACGATCGAGTACGCCCAAGGCGCTGACCCCCAAAAAGACCGCGCTATCCAAGTCGCCCTGG
>NZ_JACJPG010000610.1 GCF_014695955.1 Leptolyngbya sp. FACHB-36
TAGAGCACAAAGCTAATCCAGCTCACACCAATCCACCCGCCGCGAGTGGTGAGCGACACGCTCTCTAAAGGATGCGGGATCAGCAGCACTCGAAAGAATAGCTCCTCACTGAGCCCCGGCATCAACAAGGCTCTGACCAATACGCCGATCGCTAGCCACAGCGACGATGGTAGGTGCCACCGCAGAAATCCTGACGCCAGACCGATCGGCAAGAAAACCGCTCCGTAGATTAGCAGCAGCGCGATCGCCCACACCCAATCGCGTTTAGCAGGAATGGTCCGAATTGCGTTTGTCAGGCGACGAGCGAGTGTCTGAATCAAGGCTTACGGGTCCAATCACAATCTCTAACCTAGAATTTTATGAAACGCCTGATTTCTATTGTTGTCAGCCTGCTAATTTTAGCGGTCATCTACTGGAAAATCGATTTTCGGGGGCTGGTTCAGGTTTTCCAGAACTGCGATCGCACGTGGATGCTCATCAGTTTGGGCATGGTTGTTCCCATTACGCTGATTACCGCTTGGCGACTGCAACAGCTCATGCCGAAAGGGAAGCGCGGCGAAAAAACCTCGTTGGGGTTTGCAGAGGCAACGCGCCTGATCCTGGTTGCCAGCGTGCTCAATATGGTGCTGCCGTCGAAAATGGGCGACATTGCCAAAGCGTACTTTATGCGCGAGCGGGGACACCTAAGCGGATCGCTATCGCTGTCGCTGGTGATCTTTGAGAAAGCCTGCGATATGCTGTCGCTGCTGCTATGGTGCGCGTTTGGGCTGCTGCTGTATCCGCAGAAAGACTGGCTATTCTGGATTATGACCGTGAGTGTCGTTGCAGGGCTGGTGCTAGGTGGGGCACTGCTGGGATCACGGGCGTTTGCTCAATTCTTTTTTGATCTGGCGCAGACCGTTGCTCCTAAGAAACTGCGCACGAAGCTTTACAGTTTGCAGACCTCATGGCGGGAGATGCACGAGTATTTTTGGGGCGATCGGCAGCAGTTTCTCAAAGTCACTGCCACATCGATCTTTATTTGGTTCCTGCACCTGCTGCAAATCTGGTTTTTTATTCTGGCGCTAAATGCCTGGACGCCCTTTCTGGCAAATCTAGCACTGTCGCCGCTGGCAATTTTGGCGGGATTGCTGCCGCTGACGTTTGCCGGAGTCGGGACTCGCGATGCAGCGCTGATCCTGTTCTACCAACCGTACTTCAGTGCTCAAATAGCAGCCGCGCTAGGGGTGCTGTGTACCTCGCGTTATCTGCTACCTGCGATCGGGGGTCTGCCGTTTTTAAGTCAGTACATGGCAACGGTGCGAAGCTTGCGAAAGTGACGGTTTAACAATTTTATGATTTCTTCATGAAGCTATCCTCCGTCTAAAAAATCCATGAGAAGCTAAGCTCAGCCATTTGACGCCATCCAAAAACCAGCTACCGTGAAAGACGCTCCGTATTTCTACGCATTCACTTCAATTCTGTTGCCCTGTGATTTTCTCTAAACACATTTAATTGGTTCGCTAGCGAAAGTAACGACCTTGCAGATCGACTCGCTTAACGCTTACGGAAATGCGCATCTACTTAATTTACAGCCTGCTTGTTCTAGGCGCTGGGTGCTTGTACACGCTTACCAAAACTCGTCTGAAGTCGCGATCGATCCGCTGGGCGGGCTTTGGTAGTTTGGCGCTTGCGATGATTTTGCTGCTTGGGTTGGCGACGGAGCCTCAAGCCCGTGATGCGTTTGTAGACTTTACCAAGGCATACTATCCAGCGGCAAAGGCAGCTCTGTTCAATCCTGCGGAGCTGTACGCTCGTTCAGATGACGACCTGACCTTTGTCAACCTGCCGATCGTCGCCCTGCTGTTTGCACCCTTCGCGGCTCTGGATGTCTCGACGGCGGCGGCGCTGATGACGGCAATAGGAGCTATTGCGACGATCGCCGCCTGCTATCTCTGCATCCGCTACACCAACGTCACGGGCTGGCAGAGAGTGTTGCTGGTGGGGCTGTTTGTGGCAAACGGACCCCTGTTCTATAACCTGCGCATTGGCAATACCAGTCAGTACACGCTGCTGCTGCTGTTGGGGGCGCTGTGGCTACAACCTAAGCGGTCTGTTTTGGCAGGCTGCCTGCTGGCGATCGCGGGCATCATCAAAGTGCCGCTGTTGCTGTTTGGAGCCTACTATGTGCTGCGGGGACGCTGGCGGGTAGTAGCGGGGTTTGTCGGGACGCTGCTGGCGATCGGGCTAGCGTCGCTGCTGGTGTTTGGTCCCGATCTGCACGTCACATGGTATCAAGCGTGTATCCAGCCGTTTGCAGGCAAACCCATTTCAGCGTTCAATGTGCAGTCGGTGGATGGCTTGCTGTCGCGATCGCTGCTGG
The DNA here is from genome assembly GCF_014695955.1 of Leptolyngbya sp. FACHB-36. Taxonomy (GTDB): domain Bacteria; phylum Cyanobacteriota; class Cyanobacteriia; order Leptolyngbyales; family Leptolyngbyaceae; genus FACHB-36. The sequence continues at coordinate 2,363 of NZ_JACJPG010000610.1, forward strand.
GTGGCGGGTTGCGCAACTGGCTACCGATGCAGGTGGACTGGAGCTACAAATTGGTTCGCTACGCCATACTGTCGCTGTTGGTTGGTAGTGCAATCTGGGTTGGCTGGCGTGCTCAACCGCC
>NZ_JACJPG010000611.1 GCF_014695955.1 Leptolyngbya sp. FACHB-36
GAGCCAGCTAGCTTATGAGACTCCTGCTCTGCCTGCTGTCGCAGCGCCTCAGTCAACTGATCTTGCAGCAGCAGCGCCACGGCTTGCTCAAGCACGGCAACCCGTCGATCGACCGCCTCCTTGACCTGCTCCCAAATATCAACAATTCCGGCGATCGTCTCCGATTCAACGCGGAGTCGATCTAACTCACGCTGCCCCTTTCCATCGTTGCTCCGAGATTCCTTGAGGTCTTGACGCTTTTCTTCTCCAGGTCGAAGTCGATAGCCAATGCCGTAAACGGTTTCGATCGGATCGCCTAAGGCCCCTGCTGCCTTAAGCTTCTGGCGGAGTCCCTTAACATGGGAGCGGATAGTATCTTCGGTGGGCGGTTCTTCAAACGACCAAATGTGATCGATTAACGCACTCGTGTTGAAAATGCGGTGGGGGTTTCGCAAGAGAAGCTCTAGTAACCCGTATTCCTTTGGAGTCAGCCGTACCAGTTGATGCTCGCAGGTGACTTCACAAATGCTAGGGTCTAGCCTCAAATTTCGCCACTCCAGCAGCGGCGGCAAGGCAGTGTTGCCCCGACGCAGTAGGGCACGAATACGCGCTAATAGCTCTTGTAGATTAAACGGCTTGGCAACATAGTCATCTGCTCCCGCATCCAAGCCCATTACTTTGTTGGTGCTAGCTTGTTGGGCGGTTAACAGCAGAATGGGAGTCCGGTTCCCTTGCGATCGCAGCTTACGACATAAGCTAATCCCATCCAGCTTGGGCAGAATTACATCCAGCAGAATTAGGTCATAGGTAAACGATTCCAGCAGTTCCCAACCTGCTTCACCATCTGCCACCACATCAACAACATAATGTTGATCAATTAGAGCTTTGGCAAGTGGCTCAGCGATTAATCCATCATCCTCTATCAGTAAAATTTTCATAGCGGCTATGACCGCAAGCTATAAAGACTGTGAGTCATTAGGAGAATAATTGTGCCACTTTGCAGAGCAATCTATCGTAAGCCTATCTCGAATTGGGCATTAGATTGACGTAGCGTTGTAAATATCAACTAACAAGCGTTCTAAAGATTTAATAGAGGAATAATTACTGATTTCTTCACCTCAGGAGCAATAAGCTAAGCGACTGAAATCTAGCTGATGTTAGGATGTCACGTCAATAGACGGTCTCCCCCCACCCCAACCGTTTTTGACTGGCTATATAGACTATTTCAAGTTTTAGAGTGCCAGTATAGCAAACGCACCAAAAGAGTAGGGCGAATAATACTCACCCTACTCACAAGAAACTCTTCGAGCTTTAACGAAGCATGGGGGCTTAGCCCCCATCAAACGTAGCTGGTTTAGCTAGTTGCTTCTACCTGCTGGAGGATGCGATCGAGGTTCTCTACCGCCTGAGTCTCACCCAAGATGCGGCTAATATCGCGCGATCGGCGAATGTGCGCAATCCCCTCACCTTCTCTACCCAACTGGAACAGCACAACGCCTAGGTTGAACTGCGCTTCAGGAGAATCCGGTATGAGACGGGCAACTTCTCTAAACGCAGTTTCAGCCCCGACCAAATCGCCTTGGCTGCTCAGCATAACTCCACGATCGAATTCAACCTGCGCTACTTCGATATTGCTTGAATCGTTGAATGATCCGATTGGCAGATCGGTTATTTGACTCGTTTGATCGACGGGTTGCAGTTGATTGACTCGATCGGAGGCAATGATCGGCTCAATGCCTGCGGACGTTCCTTCCTGGATCGTTGATTGAGTGTTTTGAGTCGCTCCAGCAGCGGCACCCTGAGTCGTGCGCTGAACGGAGTCTGCCACGCTAGAAGCGGAGGACTGGACATTGTCGGACACGCTCTCAATCGCTTGAGTTACTTTAGGTTGAGCGCTCTGAGCCGTGCGCTGAACGGAGTCTGCCACGCTAGAAGCGGAGGACTGGACATTGTCGGACACGCTCTCGATCGTTTGAGTCATCTTGGGCTGAGCGTCCTGAACTGCCCCTTTGACGGACTGCGCCGCACCTTGCACGGAGTCTGCCACACTTGAGGCAGAAGATTGAATGCTTGCAGAGGCGCTCTGAACGGCTTGCTTCACGGTTGGTCGAGCATCTTCGACGGTCCCTCTGACCGCGTCCACCGTCTGCACCACAGAAGGACGACTTTCATCGATCGTTTCGGTCACAGCATTAATTGCGTCAGATACGGCAGGACGCGCTTCGTCGATCGTTTCGGTGACCGCATCGATCGCGCCTAGTACCGAAGGCTGAACGGCATCAATATTTTGCTTTACGGCATCTACGGCACTAATGACAGACGGCTTAATTTCGTTAACCGTCTGCTTCACGTTCTGCTTTACACTACCAACCACGTCGTCGATCTTTTGGTCAACGCCCTCAGCCGCTTCACGCCCAACGTTAGCACCCGCGACGCCCCCAACAACTGCACCAATGGCAGCACCGAATCGTCCACCCACTAACCGACCAATTACGGCTCCCGCCAATCCACCACCGACGACTCCAACACCCGTTGCAACCGTCTGAACTGGATCAGGTGCTTGGTTATGTTGAATCGTCTCAAGCTGATTCGGATCGATCGTATTCTCTGACATGCTTTGTACTCCTTTTCTCAAATTGTTTTTTGCAACTTCTTTCAGAGGTTGCTAACACCTCAACCCTAACGCTTGCTTCGGTTTCAGCACTCCGCTAAAAGAGGGAGGTCAGAGAATTACTTGCAACTAAATTGTGAGAATGCAGAATATCTTGTCCGGAATAAGAAGGAAGTAGGGAGTATTTCTAACTAATTAAGATGTGATTGGTGATCAATTTCCAAATTGATCACCAATCACATCTCAGCTATCCGATCGCCAAGGAAGTAATCGCCCTTCAAATTACTGCTTCTTCAGTCGAGCAGGATGCAGAAATAAACAGCAAAACTATCTTGCTTGGCATTGGAACTGGTGATGAAGTGCGTTAACTAATTCCTCATGGACTAGCGGATCGTCAACCGTTAATGGCTCGCCAAATCAAGCTGACTAGCAGCGTTGCAACCGTCGCGACTCCAAGTACGATCGCCACCAGCGCAATTACTAGCACCACTAGAAATGCGCGATCGGCTCGTTGCTGCGGGCGAGGATGGGCAACGTGCGCTTCCAAGAGCGCCAAGTTACGGCTGTTTGCCTTCCACGTCGCGTCAAAAAAGTCTCCGATGATTGGCAGTGACCCAAACACTGAATCCAGAACGAGGTTGACTAACATCCGCGTCAGGGTCGATCGTGGCAGTCCAAATCGCGCCGCCTCCAAAATAATGTATGCCGAGAGCGCACTCCCCGCCACGTCTCCAGCGCCCGGAAGCAAGCCCAGCAGCGGATCAATTCCTACTCGATACGTTGTACCAGGAATTGGAATCGCATTGTCCATTACGTGGCTAATGGTACGCAACCGTTGCAGCGCGGCATCTCTGGAAACGGGTTGACTTTGAGGCATTCGTTAGGATGGTCGGCAGATCACTCACAGGATACCAGAGGGATTAACGGCTCAAGCGAGGAAAGACAGATTTGGCGATGAAAAAACTTTTAGTGACTGGTGCGAGTGGCTTTTTGGGCTGGAATCTTTGTCGTGCTGCATTAGCGAACTGGCAGGTGTACGGGACGTACTGGAGGCAACCGATCGCCCTGCCCGACGCAACCCTACTCAAGGTTGACCTAACGAATGCTCAGGATCTCATGCACCTGTTTGACACGGTTCGACCCGACGCTGTAGCGCATCTGGCAGCCCAGTCTAGCCCAAACGTTTGTCAAACCCAGCCAGAAGACGCCTACCGAGTCAACGTGGCAGCAACGTCGTTGATTGCAGAATTGTGCGCCGATCGTGCCGTACCCCTCGCGTTTACCTCAACCGATTTGGTCTTCGATGGGTTAAACCCGCCCTACCGAGAACGCGATCCAGTTTCACCAATCAACCGCTACGGCGAACAAAAAGCGCTGGCAGAGGGTGCGGTGCTGAGCCACTATCCCAATGCTGCGGTCTGTCGAATGCCGCTGATGTTTGGGGCAGCGCCACCAACGGCAAGCAGCTTCATTCAGCCGTGGCTGCAAACGCTGCGATCGAGCGGAAGCCTAGCGCTATTCATCGACGAGTTTCGCACTCCGGTCAGCGCTACGACAGCGGCTCAAGGGATTCTGCTGGCGCTGCAACAGGTGCACGGACGAATTCATCTCGGCGGTAAAGAGAGCATCTCGCGCTATGAGTTTGGGCGACTCATGGCAGAGGTGCTGGAGCTACCCAGTGACACGGTCAGCGCGTGCCGTCAGCAGGATGTGCCAATGGCAGCGCCACGATCGCCAAACGCTTCGTTGGACAGCTCCTTGGCGTTCGGGTTGGGCTACGCGCCACGATCTCTGCGAGAGGAACTAGAGGCGCTGAAGGGGTGCGTCTGATGCAATGCACCTCTAACTAACGGTCAGTGCAAGAAATAGGGGTTTTAGGAGCCTTCAATTTGCGATCGCAGCCTCTCCAATTCTGGGTCAGTTGCGGGTGTGGTGCTAGAAGGAAGCTGAGCAGATTCTGTTCCCGTGATTAGCTGGTTTTTCATTGCCGCCAGTTCTGCCTCGACTTCATCCGTTTCGCCGAGGGCTTCAATGCGCTTTTCCAGATCGTCCATGCCTAGTTCTGCAACCGCTTCAGACTGCGCTTCTAGCTGCAAGACTTTTTCTTCCATGCGCTCAAAGGCTTGTAGCGCGCTGCCTGTACCTACGCGCCCCATCATTTCGTTGATCTGCTGGGTTGCCTTGGCCGATCGTGCCCGCGCAATGTAGAGGTCTTTCTTGGTCTTCGCTTCAGAAATCTTGCTCTCCAGCTTTATCATGTTCTGCTTAAGCTGGGTGACGATGCCTGCCTGCTGGTCAAGCTGCGACTTCAGCGCTTCGGCAGTGTCTTGGTAGGATTTGCGTCGCGTCAGCGCTTCTCGCGCCAGGTTTTCATCGCCCTTTTCCAGCGCGAGTTGGGCGCGTTTCTTCCATTCGTTCGCGGTAGTGGTTGCCTGAGAGTATTGCCGTTCGGTGCGCTTTTGCGTTGCGATCGCCTGCGCTACTGCCTGCCGAAGCTGGATTAGATCCTCTTGCATGTCCAGAACGGTCTGCTCCAGGATTTTCTCTGGGTCCTCCGCCTGACTGACCAAACTGTTGAAATTAGCGCGAATCAACCGCCAGATTCGGTCAAACAGTCCCATGACGCTCTCCACGACTTGAGTGATGGCGAATTTTGAATTGTAAATGATGAATTTTGAATAACAATGCTGTGGGCTAGCCAAAATTGATCATTCAAGATTTATCATTCAGAACTCTCTTCAATCCTATCGCACCTGCTCGATCGGAGCGCTCTAGCGCTGTTTAACTTCTGCCGAAATCCCTTGCTTGCGAAGTTCTGCGGCACGGGCTTCTGCTTCAGCAGGCGTCCCAAAGGCGCCACCTTGAATTACGGCGCGGCCATCTGAGGCGCTGCGAACGTACGCATCGGGAACCACTTTCTGAACAACTCCCAGCGTATTGTCGCCATCGAAGGGAATTTCAACTTTCACCGGATAGCCGCCAGGCGGAGCGCTGCGAGGAGCGGCACTGGTGGTTGGTGCAGCAGGCGGCAGCGATCGTGGCACTGCCACCGATCGCTCCACTGGCGCAGGTGCGGCTGTGACTCGTGGCGCGGGCGGCACAGGTGCGGCACTGCGAGTCGGGTAGCTGGGCGCAGGTGCGGCGCTGCGAGTCGAGTAGCTGGATACAGGGGCAGGCGCAGGCGCGACGGGTTCTGGCGGCGCGAGCTGAGGCGCACTAGAGGTCGCGGGCGCGGAAGTCGTTGGCGCAGGTGGCACGGGGCGACTCGCGGGAGCAACAGACGGGCGAGGACTCGGCATGGCGGCGGGAGATGCTTTCCCCGGATTGAGCGTGCTCAAGGTGCTGAGATTCAAATCCTTGAACTCCTGAGCCGCCAGATTCGGCTGTGGGGCGATCGTCGAACCATCTAACTGTGGTGTATCGTTTGGCGTTTGACTGGTGGATGCAGAGTTTGATTTATCCGAAGCGAACAGGCGGCTAATTCCAGTTGGATTCATCACCACGTAGCCAAACAGCGCGCTGGAGAGCAGCAGCAACAGCATCGACCCGACACCCAGAGGAGTTAGCAAGCTCTGCATGAAGCCGCGCTCTGCTTGCACTTGCGCTTCTTCCGCTGCCAAACTGCGCAGCAGCTCTTCAGATGATTCCAGATAGTCGTCTAGTTCTGGAGCCGTTCGTACGAGGGCATTTTGCCTCGACTCCGGCGTAAACAAATCGTCACTTAGAGTGGGCGGTTCGGGCGTCAGGGCACGCTCGGATGCCGTGGCGATGGCAAGTGAAGGCGCTGGGTCGTCCCAGGCAGACGGTTCCGCAACTGCCGGAGTCGATCGCGCCTGCGGAACCGCTGGGCTGGCGGTTGATGGTAGGGAAACTTGCTCCGGCACTGGGCTAGCGGTTCGGCGCTTGGCTGGAGTCGATCGTCCGCTGATTCGCTGCCGTCGGTATCGCGCCAGTTCATCCTCTAGCTGCACATCCAGATTCGCTAGAGCCGTATGTAAAACTGGATGAATAGACTCTACCGGGGCGGAACCGTCGTCCAGCCTGTGGTTTGGTGCGGACTGGATGGAACCGTCGGCTCTGGAATACTGATGCATATCACGACTCCTGCTCAGGGGGACGGTGAGTGACGAGTGAGTTAACGTTATACACTGTTTTGCCAAACCGCGATCGCTTTTTCTCATGGCGCTAAACTCGATTTCTCAGGTCCTCACGGGGCTAGAGGCGCAGTATCAGTCCCCCGAACGCCAGCAGTTACAGCGCTTGCTTCAGTGTTGGGTAGAGGCTGTGGGTCCGGCTGCTGCCACCCAGACGCAGCCGCTAGCGGTGCAACGCGGTGTGCTGCGGGTGGCGACGTCCAGCGCCGCGTGGGCGCAGAATTTGATGTTCGATCGACGACGAATTCTGGAGAAACTGAATCCGCACTTGCCAACGCCGCTAACCGACATTCGGTTCTCTACAGCGCAGTGGCAAGACCGCAAAGCGATTGTCTCCTCGTTTGGCTCCGAGCAGCAGACCCAGCTCTGGCAGGCGCACCCAAGCCGATTGGCAGCGGTGCCGCAGCCGCGATCGACGGAATTCAGCGATCCGACACAAGCCTTTCAGCAGTGGGCAGCGTCTGTGCAATCGCGAATGCAAGACTTGCCGTTGTGTCCAGAGTGTCAGTGTCCAACGCCTGCCGGAGAGCTCGATCGCTGGAGCGTCTGTGCCCACTGTGCTGCAAAGCAGTGGTAATCACACTCTTTTTATAACGATTTGTATAACAATCCCAGAGAGATTGGGTACTTTATGGAAGCCAACGGTGCTACATACCGAAATCCTGTGCTGCTTGGAGCTGTTCCCGGTGACGTGAGTCCTCACTCTCACAATCTGTAAATTGACAGAGGTAATCCAGTCTCAATTGGAAATACCTTAAGAGTGTCGAATTTCTAATTTTCAGTGATCCCCTACGGTTTTTAGCAAAAAACAAGCCTGATTGTGCGTGAGATAACAGAATTACAGCTCAAATGTTGCTCATGGTTTCACAAACATGAAAACAATCTTAAAGCCGATTTCAGTCTGCGATCCCTCAAAGGCTGATGGAAGCGGAATTGTAGGGCTTGTTTCTGTAATTACTAGGAATTTAGGTGAATCAGAATAAGTATCAATTCCGTTTTCAAAACAATCCTTTATGACCACCCCAACTAATTCCACATTCGCCTGTCGGTACTGTCGGCACTACACGCCGCAGGGACGGCGTGGTGGACACTGCCAGCAGCTCAACGTTACTGTTCAAGGTAGCTGGAGAGCCTGCAGTCTGGCGATCCCACCGTTTCAGCGTACCTGGAACAGCCTTGGGGATGTCATACATTGGCAGCCGATGCTTCCGTTGCGCGAAGTAACGAACTCAATAAGTGCCGGTGCAGAAAGGGCATTAGAAACCGTTACAATTGCTTCAAAAGTGGCTGAACCAATCGCAAGATAATTATCACAAAATAGTTTTTTAAACTACAAAAAGTAGGAGCACTCTGATCAGTGCTCCTACTTTTTTAAAGACAACTTCATCCGCTTGAAGATTTATCCGATCGCAAAAGAATCTCAGGTTGAACTGAACCGACCTTGTCTCGGTCAAGGCAACCAGGGGTACTGGCGGAAGTTGGGCGATCTCTTTTCCAAAAAGGCTTGCTTTCCTTCGGACCCCTCCTCGCTCATGTAGTAGAGCAGAGTGGCATTGCCTGCCAACTCCTGTAAGCCTGCTTGCCCGTCGCAGTCAGCGTTAAATGCTGCTTTGAGGCAGCGGATGGCGATCGGGCTTTTGGCTAAAATCTCTTCTGCCCATTGGACGCCTTCCGCCTCTAGCTGCTCGACGGGGACGACGCAATTGACGAGTCCCATCTCAAGCGCTTGAGCCGCGGTGTATTGGCGGCAAAGATACCAAATTTCTCGCGCTTTCTTCTGCCCCACGATGCGGGCGAGGTAGCTGGCACCAAATCCACCATCAAAGCTGCCAACTTTCGGACCTGTTTGCCCAAAAATGGCGTTGTCTGCGGCGATTGTTAGGTCGCACAGCAGATGCAGCACGTGTCCACCGCCGATCGCGTAGCCTGCCACCAGCGCAATAATGACCTTGGGCATCGATCGGATTAATCGCTGTAAATCCAGCACGTTCAGGCGCGGAACGCCCGCATCGTCTACATAGCCGGCGTGTCCGCGTACGCTCTGATCGCCACCTGCGCAAAAAGCATACTTACCGTCTGTATGCGGACCTGCGCCCGTAAACAGCACCACGCCGATGCGCGTATCCTCGCGGGCGTTGGCAAATGCGTCGTAGAGTTCCACAACGGTTTTGGGGCGAAAGGCATTGCGCTTGTGGGGGCGGTTAATGGTGATTTTGGCAATGCCGTCGGCTTTGTGATAGGTGATATCTTCGTAGGTTTTGGCAACGTGCCAGTCGGTTGACATAGAAATTGGGGGTGAGTCGGTGGTGAATCGTCAGTCGCCAGTAATCAGCCGTTAGTAGCAGATGGAGCTGCTACAGACGACGGACCCGTGATGGCTGACTGGAATTAAACCGTGGGGAGTTGTACAGATACCGCAAAAGTACCTAGCTTATTCTGCCGCCATTCGGCATCCGCTTTGCGATCGGTCCGCAGTTCCAGGACGCGAATTCCAGTCGGCGGCAGCGGGTTCAAGCGGGCTTCTAGCTGCTGCCAATTCGTGATTACTTCGTGCTGAACATCGTAGGTGGCGCAGAGTTTGGCGAAGTCGATCGCCTGCGGTGTGGCAAAAAAGCGCTCGAAGGGCGGCTCGAAGCGGGCGATGGGCAGCATCTCAAAAATGCCGCCGCCGTCGTTGTTGATCAGCACGATCGTCAGGTGCCCCACGAAGTGATTCCGCAGCAGCAAGCCGTTGGTGTCGTGCAGAAACGACAAATCTCCGGTTAGCATGACGCTGCTCTGCTGCCGATGAGCCATTCCGAGCGCCGTGGATAGGCTGCCATCGATGCCGTTTGCGCCTCGGTTAAAGAACGGACGAACCCGAGTCGTTCCCGTTGCCCAAAACGACTCCACATCGCGCACGGGCATACTGCTGCTGATGAATAGCGGCGTTCCTGTGGGTAGCACTTTAGAAAGCAGCCATGCCGCTTTGCCCTCAAATAAAGCGCTAAGGTCGCTCATGCGGTGATCGATCGCCCGTCGTACTTGAGCCTCTGCCGCGCACCATTGATTTAGATACGAACTGGGGGATGCAGGTGCCTGATCGCCTAATCCGTCTACGAACGCTTCTACCGATCGACGCAAATGTGTCGTTGGACCATGCAACGGGTCAAGATTGCGCCCATCGGGGTCCAGAATCCACTGGCGCGGTTGCACAGTCGCTAGCCACGTGCGGAGCGGCTTACTCGTTGGCATTTCACCGATGCGAATCACTGTATCGGGCGCTAATTGTTGCGCCAGCTTGGGATTCCGCAAAATCAAGTCGTAGGTAGAAATCAGGTTTGGGTTCAGGTCGGCGTAGTTCCGCAGCGGCGACAGCCCTTCTGCCAGCACGGGATAGCCCGTCAGCTTCGAGAGGCGAGCGATCGCGTGGCAGTAGCGGTCTGGAACGGCGGGCTGGGCGGGACCAACAATGATCAGACCGTGGGGGGAGTGGGGCAGTGAGGCAGCAGGGAGCGGAGCAGGGAGAATCGAGCGTTGGGGAGTGATGGAGGCGAAGAAGGCCGTGGAATCGAAGACAAGCGCTTGCGCCTGCGAGTCGGGAATGGGAGCAAGCGGGTCACGGAACGGGAGGTTAAGGTGGACGGGCCCTGCGACGGGGTAAAGGGTTTGCTCCCAAGCGTGGATGAGGGTTTGTCGCAGGTAGGCGAGTAGAAATGGGTCCAGAGAGGGCAGGGCAATTTCGGCGTGCCAGTTGGGAAAGCTGCCGTAGAGGCGATGCTGGTCGATCGCCTGTCCAGCGTTGCACTCGCGCAGTTCCGGAGGGCGATCGGCGGTTAGCACCAGGAGAGGTACACGGCTTTCTCTTGCTTCGATCACAGCGGCATAGAAATTTGCCCCGGCGGTTCCCGACGTACACACCAACACGACGGGTTGCTTACTCTGACGCGCCACTCCTAGCGCGAAAAAGCTTGCCGATCGCTCATCTAGCGCTGGAATGGCTTCAATGTCCGGATGGTTGGCAAAGGCGATCGCCAATGGAGCCGATCGCGAACCTGGACAGACGATCGCGGTGGTCAGCCCCAGCCGATGCAGCGTTTCCGCCAGGATCGAAGTCCAGACGAGATTTGTATTTGTAAAATCAATAGACATGAAGCGTTCAAAATAGGCGGCTAGTCATGAGTCTGGGTCAATTCCCTGCGCCCGCAGAAGCTCTGCTAACCGTTGTGCCCGCTGGCGTTCCTGCTGGAGCAGCTGTTCGGTTTGGTCAGCTTTCGCTTCTGCGTGCTCGGCGCGTTCTTCCCCGATTAGCAGCAGGTTGCCCTGAGCATCCCACCAGCGCAGCCAAGGAAGTTCTAAGTTCTGGTAGCGACCGTTCCAAATGCCCAGTTCGACGTTCAGAGCCGCGATCGACCAATGTCCGCGATCGTTCACTGGAAGGCGATGGTACTGTCCTTCCACCAGATGGTAGACTTCGACGCTAGCACGGCTGACTTCATAAATGGCGTAAAACGCAGGGCGAATCACCTGCTCGTAAATCCAGAACTTGCCCGTCCACGGGGTTGTGTCTCGCTCCTCGGACCCGTCGCCTGAGGCGAATTCCACCACGCTCAGCGGTGCAATGAACTCTCGCCACAGGACGTAGGAGCGACGGACGACTCCATCTAGCATCGGCGGCACATTGGGAACGTAGAACCAGTCGAGTGCTTCGGCACCGCGCTCTGGTGGATCTGTCAGCCGCCAGTAGATGCCGCAGTCTTGACCGATGCAGTAGTGTCCATCTGGATGACGACGATCTAGAACGGGCTTAATGGCATCGGTCAGTAACAGACTTTGAGGATGCTCCTGAAAATTCTTCACGAAGGCACCATTCGACGCTGGAAGCTGCGTGTGGTCTGGGAAGGCAGTCAGTTCTGTGGAGTCAGTGAACGAAGTCATAGCACTATCGTCTTCACGATGAATGGCTTGAAGAATTACACGATCGCCTGAAGCAGAGCTTGAAGTTTAAGCTGCACTTCTGCGAGTTCTTGCTCTGGATCGGACCCCGCAACGATTCCAGCCCCAGCAAATAGGCGAGCGCAGCAGCCGTCAATTAACGCCGAGCGAATGCCAACGATGAATTCGCCGTTGCCCTGATGGTCCAACCAGCCGATCGCGCCTGCGTAGAGCGATCGCTCAAATTGCTCGTAGCGGCGAATCTGCTGACAGGTAAGGTCTCTTGGCACTCCAGCTACGGCGGGCGTTGGGTGCAGTGCCGCCACAATGTCCAGCAGAGACACCTGCGGCGGCACCACTGCCCGAAGCGGCGTGTGGAGATGCTGGATGTTTGGCAGGCGCAGCAGGCGCAGAGGCGATCGCTCTGGAGTTAGCCCTAGCTGCTGCAGGCATCCGCTAATAAAGTCCACAACAAGCTGGTGCTCGTGTAAGTCTTTGGCGCTGTGCAGCAGTTGCTCCGCTACAGCAGCATCGTCGTCTGTGGTCTTGCCGCGTGGCGCAGACCCCGCTAGCGCATCTGTGTAAAGCTGCCGATCGCGCAGGCTGACGAGCCGCTCTGGACTGGCGCTGACAAAGGTGTGTCCGGTGCCGCTGCTAGTAGCAACGGTGTAGCAGTCGGGATAGAGCGTCCGCAGGTTGTGCAATGTCGCGGTGGTCTGAAACGGCAGCGGCGATCGCACGTCGATCGCGTGTGCCAGCACGAGCTTGTGAAAGTCCTGCCGCTGAATTGCGGTCCGAATCGATCGCACTGCTTGCTTGAAGTGCTGGGTATCCGTCACATCGCGTCGTGTTGTCCAACCGTGTGCCTGAAAAACAGGACCGGGAAACTCGTAGCGAATTGCTTTAATTGCCTGGATGGTTTCCCACGTTTCGTCTACGACGTGCGCCAGAGGACGGTTAGAATGCAGCACTAGATTGACCGTTAGAACCGCGCGATCGTCTTGGCGAATCACCTGCCAGCGCGGTAGAAACACGGTGGCTGCGGGAAACGGATTGTCCTGATTTGCAGCGTCATTAGAAAATGTGAAGCTACAGAACCAGTACGGTCCGCCTAGTGGATCGTCTCCGACTGACCGCGTCCGAGCACTGGTTGCTTGGACAAACTCGTTGGCGGCGGCGAAGCGATGCCTACCTTGTACCTGAAGCTGATCGACCGACCCGATCGCCGCGATCGATCGTCCTGGAATTGAGGATGATTCTCGGTTGCGCTTCTCAAAATAGAAATTTAATTCGTTCGGCTGCGCTAACTGGTGCAGCACGGCTAACGGATCAACGGGACCAATGTCTAACGAAACGCTAAAAATGCGCGGACCATCTTTCGTAACGCTGTCTTCCGTAACACTATCTTCCTGGCAAGCAGCAAGGAGTTGATAGAGGTCCCTGCGGCTTTGCAACAGGCGGTTGCAGGACGATGTAACTGGCATGTAACAGGCGCAATGGGTCGTTCTCTCAGTATAGTGACTGCGGCTACCTGCTTAGGTATGAGAACGGGTGACTTGGAAGCAAGCCAATTCGTGATCATCTCCGAGAAACCCCATCAGCTTGTGCGGTTAGTGTACAAGTTAAATCTGAATTGGCAGCGGTGAATGTTGCGAAGTTTAAAGGCTTTACACCTCAAGCACAGAGCCAGATCCACCAAACCGTAGAATGATGAAACTGCGGGATATTGAACTCAATTCTTGTAACGAAATGACAACAAAAACGGTTGAGCACTCCACAAATAAGCTATGGCTGGCAGCGATTAAGCCGCCGATGTATAGCGTTGCGATTATGCCAATTCTGATAGGAACCGCGATCGCGGTTGCCGAAACCAGAACGTTGCAGGCGGGCATTTTCTCGACATTTGTGTTCTCGGCAATTTTAATTCTGGCTTGGGAAAACCTCAGCAACGATGTGTTTGACTCGGAAACAGGCGTTGATGTGAACAAGCATCACTCGCTCGTGAACCTGACGCACAATAAATCGTTGGTTTTTTGGCTGGGAAATCTCTGTCTCGCTACGGGACTGTTTGGCATCGGGGCGATCGCCACGGTGCAGCAAGACCCAACCGTAGTTGCCATCATTCTTGTCTGCTGTGTTCTCGGCTATATCTATCAGGGACCTCCATTTCGACTGAGCTACCAGGGCTGGGGCGAAATTCTCTGCTTTTTTGCCTTTGGTCCGCTGGCGTTTGCTGCTGCCTACTACAGCCAAACCAAAGCCTGGTCGGGTACGAACCTGGCAGCCTCGACGATCGTCGGCATCTCCACCAGCCTAATTTTGCTCTGCTCCCATTTCCATCAGGTCAAAGACGACGAGGCTGTGGGCAAGCGATCTCCGATCGTTCGCATGGGAACCGCCAGAGCTGCTCAATTGCTGCCTTGGCTCTGCGGCAGCTTGTATGCGCTGACGGGGCTGTTTGTCTGGCTGGGCATGTTTTCCCTGTGGACGCTGCTGATATTTGGTAGCTTGCCGACCGCAATCAAGCTTTGCCAGCACGTTGGCGCAAATCACAACAAGCCCGAACGTGTGAGCAACTGCAAATTTATTGCCGTGTCGCTGCACTTTTGGAGCGGCATTTTTCTGGGAATTGGTTTTTTGCTGCCGACCTAATGTCCTACTCGTTCCAGTTCTCGCCCTACCGTCGTCGATTCAAGCGTCCGTTAACGACGCACCACGGTGTTTGGAGCGTACGCGAAGGGGTAATTCTCCGTCTCGCGAGCGCAACGGGTGCGATCGGTTGGGGCGAGATTGCGCCCGTGCCTTGGTTCGGTTCCGAAACCGTCGAGCAAGCGCTAGCGTTTTGCTGCCAGTTGCCTACGGATCTATCTGAGTCAGAGATTTTGTTGGTGCCCGATTCGCTGCCCGCGTGCCAGTTTGGGCTGGAATCAGCGTGGGAAGAAATTCAAAATTCAAAATTCAAAATTCAAAATTCAAAATCCCCTGCTTTGTCCTACAGTCGCTTGCTGCCTGCGGGAGAAGCCGCGCTGTCTGCATGGAAAATGCTCCATCAGCAGGGATTTCGGACGCTGAAGTGGAAGATTGGGGTCGAGCCGATCGCCCAGGAACTCG
>NZ_JACJPG010000612.1 GCF_014695955.1 Leptolyngbya sp. FACHB-36
GATTTTGTCTTAATTACAGCAGCTAGTAGCAGCGTGGGTTATTCTGCAATTCAGATTGCAAAAGCAGCAGGAGCAGTCGCGATCGCTACTACACGCAGTACGGCTAAAAAGCAAATGCTGCTAGATAAAGGAGCAGATCAGGTGATTGTCACTAATGACGAGGATTTGGTCAGTCGTGTCATGGAGATTACGAAGGGTCATGGGGCTGATCTAATTTTTGATGCAGTGGCTGGATCGTTTCTAGAAACCTTGGCGGCGGCAGCGGCACCTGGAGCAACCATTTTTGTCTACGGAGCGCTGGATGAAACCGCAGCAACTTCCTTTCCCCTATTTGCTGCCTTGCAGAAAGGATTGAAGGTGCAGGGCTATGCGCTGTTTGAAATCACGACGAATCCTGCCAAGTTAGACCGCGCTAAAGAATATATTTATGACGGGCTGAAATCAGGTGCGCTCGATCCCATTCTCGATCGCGTCTTTTCACTCGATCGCATTGTAGAAGCGCATCAATATATGGAATCCAATCAACAAAACGGCAAGATTACCGTTACTGTTTCCTGAATCACTACTGTTCTTTTAACTAATCAACTTGGAGAGTCTCATGATCAAGTTTGTGTATTGCCTTCGTAAGCGATCTGACTTGAGCGATGCGGAATTTCATACCTTTTGGCGAGATGTTCACGGACCGTTTATTCGCGATCTGGCTCAAACATTACAAGCTACAAAGTATATTCAAAGCCACACACTCAATACTCCAGTGAACGTAGAGATTGCCAAGTCACGAGATCTTGATCCATCCGCTTATGATGGCGTTACTGAGATTTGGTGGGAAAGTATGGACGATTTTTTGGCGGCGGTGAGCACCCCTGAAGGTCAAGCAGCAGCGAAACAATACATCACTGATCCAGATGTGGGGGAGGTAAACTTTATTGACTTCTCTCAATCTCGCGCATTCCTAACTGAGGAACATACCGTTTTTGACTTTTCCTCAACACCCACGGCTTAACGTCCTACACCAGTAAATTAGCGAGGTTGTGATGCAATTTTTGATTCTGGCACGGGTTGCCCAAGGGATTTCAATGGAACAAGTCCTGCCGCATGTTAAGGCTGAGGCAGAAGCAGTTTGGCAACACTACTCAGAGGAGGTTGTGCGATCGATCTATTACATCGCTGATATGAGCGGTGCGGTGCTGCTCTGTGAAGCTCCAGATTTAGACGCCATGCAGGCGATCGCCGCTCAGTTTCCAATGGCAAAAGCAGGGGTTTTAACGTTCGAGATCCTGCCATTGAAACCATACACGGGTCTGGAAACGTTGTTCGCTAAAGCATAGTGCAATCAACTCAGGCAGACCTCAAGATGAATCGACGCGATCGTGTTCACAACCTTCTCAATTTTCGGAAGATAAGCCCAGCAGAGGATAAACTAGCCTGATTCTTTCTGAAGAAACTAGTATTTTCTGTGACGAAGCATTGGGATCAAGGTAATTAAATTGAGCAGTCTCAATCAGCCGAAGGAGTGGCAAATTGCGCTGATTTTGAGCGGCGGAGTGCTAGCGATCGCCACCTCAGCAGTCTTGGTACGGCTGTCAATGCAGGCGACGGGAGCCTCAGGACCCGGATTTAGTCTGGTGCTGGCAGCATCGCGGCTGACGCTAGCCGCGATCGTGCTCCTGCCCAACTGGCACCGCCAGACCCCAAGCCCAACAGCGCTACGTTACGCCTTGACCGCTGGAGTCGCTCTGGCAATTCACTTTGCCACCTGGATCACCTCCCTGTCCTACACAACGATCGCCGCATCTACGACGATCGTCACCACAAATCCGGTTTGGATCGCCGTCCTGTCCTGGGTTTGGTATGGCGAAAAACCCAGTCCTCAAACTGGATTGGGCATTAGCATTGCCCTTGCTGGCGGACTTGTCATCGGCTTGGGAGGCGCTGGAACTAGTCCAGATGCGGCTCCTCTGTTGGGCAATAGCTTAGCGCTGGTGGGTGCGTGGGCAGCCAGCCTATATTTTCTTCTGGGACGCGAGGCACAGCAGCAAGGACTGAGCATCAGCGGCTACGCCACGATCGCCTACAGCACAGCGGCGATCGTGCTGCTTCCCCTTCCGCTGCTGGTTGGAACTAGCTATACAGGCTATCCACTAGAAACCTATGGCTACATAGCGCTGATGGCGCTTCTCCCTCAATTGATCGGACACACCAGCCTCAATTGGGCAGTGCGGTGGGTCTCTCCTACCTTGGTCGCGCTAGTGGTCTTATTTGAGCCTGTGGCGTCTAGCCTGTTCGGCTATGTCCTATTTGATGAACTGCCGGGATTGCCCGTTTTAGGCGGTGGGTTGCTGTTGTTGATTGGCGTGGCGATCGCCGCAGTTTCTAGGCGCTAATAGCAATTCGGAATTCGGAATTCGCAAGTCGGAATTGCAGTGGCTCGGCTCCGCCTACGCTTTAGCGGTTTGATCGGTAGCTGGAATTTAGAGAATTGGTATAACCCCCGAAGTTGCGTGAGCCAAACTGGCACTCCGAGCCAGATGTCTTTCAGAATGACAGGCTGAAGACGGACAGCAGCTTGCTTAGAGCAGCCGTTTAATCTGCATTCGCTAAAAATTTGCTTGGGGCGCGAAGCTCCAGCCTAAACTCGTGGGCTGCTGGTAAACTCGCCTCAGCGTATTAATATCTCGCGCAGAGATTGGCAGCGGCGTGCGGACCTGTGAGAAGAACAGAGCGTCGGTGTCTCGCGGGCTGTGTCCCCAAATGCCGATCGCGTGTCCTAACTCATGTCGCGCCGCCGCTTGAAGATAGGTCGGTGCTTGGTCAGGACGCAGCAGAATCGTAAATCGGTGCGCCAGAACCGTCGTTGCTCCACGGGTTTTGCGGTAAAGCGTAAACTGCGTTTCTGCCGATCGAACCCGACCTAGCCGCAGTCCTGCTCCCGGCTCTAGTCGTAGAGGTGGAGTCGATCGCCGCACAACAATATCTGCTTCAGTGTGCGTGACGACCTGCAAGGGCAGATAGGCGTTCCACTCCTGCACGGCATTCAGAACGGCTGTGACCCAAAGGCGCGATCGCGAATCTGTTGCAGGCTCCACAAACACCGTCACCGGAAACTGGGACCAGACGAGATAGCCGAACTCCAGCGGCTTTACCTGATCAAAGTAGTCTCCTGATTGCTTAGCGTCTTGCCAGCGCTCCAGACTAAGCGGCAGTGGATGGACCTGCGGGGACGGCAGCGCAGGTTGAGCCGCGTCCCCATCGCTGACACCCAACAGGAACACCAGCACCAGACCAAACAGAAATCGTCGCCAGCGATGCCAGCGACGAATCCGTAGAAAGTGACTCAAGGACATGCGAGCTAGCGGGGCAGCCAGTTGGCGCTGAGCACCACCGTCAGCGTCATGAAAATCACCGTCAGTATCCAGGTAACGCGATTTAGCGTCGTCTCAGCGCTCTTAGTGCTGGTAAAGAGCTGTGCCTGTCCGCCCAATCCGCCCAGACCGTCGCCTTTTGGGCTGTGCAGCAGCACCAGCACGACTAACCCTAGAGCCGACAGCGACCAAATGCCTTGCACTACGTAATTCAGCGTCATTCCAACTACCTATCTGTGACCATCAAAGTGTGAACTATCGAGCCACTCGCACCGGAGAGCGATTCTTTCGGACCTCAAACTCCGCCGACTGAATCATAGATTGCCCCGTCATTTCTGGCGGCTGCGGCAGTCGCAGAATCTCCAGAATCGTTGGTGCAATATCGGCGAGGCGACCGTCCGATCGCAGCGCTACTTCAGTCCCGTGGCTGGGAATTTTCACGCCTTCACCTTCTACCAGGATAAAGGGAACCGGGTTGGTTGTGTGAGCTGTCCACGGGTTACCGTGTTCATCCCACATCTGTTCTGCGTTGCCGTGGTCCGCGATGATGATCGTCGTACCGCCCGCTTTAATCACGCTTTCCAGGAGCCGACCCAGACAGCGATCGACGGTTTCCAGCGCGGTCACGGTCGCGTCCATTTTGCCCGTATGTCCAACCATATCCGGGTTGGCGTAGTTGATGACGATCAGCGAGTACTCACGCCTTTTCACCGCTGAGATCGCCACATCCGTCACGGCATCCGCTGACATTGCCGGAGCGCGATCGTACGTGGCAACCATTGGACTGGACACCAACTCCCGGTCTTCACCCTCAAAGGGGTCCTCAATGCCGCCATTGAAGAAGTAGGTGACGTGGGCATATTTCTCGGTTTCAGCGGTGCGAAACTGCTTCAGCCCGTGCTGAGAAATTACCTGACCCAAGATGTTGTTGAAGTTCTGCGGTTCAAACGCCACCGCAACCGACAGATGGGGATCGTACTGCGTGAACGTCGCAAACGACAGCGGCTGAACTATCTGCCGCTCAAAGCCCTGGAAGTTGGGATCAACAAATGCCTGAGTCAACTGCCGCGCTCGATCGGGGCGGAAATTAAAGAACACGACAGCATCCCCCGGTTGCACGGCTCCGGGAGCAATCCGCGTTGGCAGCACAAACTCGTCGGTCGTTCCAGTGTCGTAGGACGCTTGCAGCACGTCGAGCACCGATCGTCCGTCGCCCTTACCGTCCTGCGTCATCACGTCATAGGCAAGCTTGACGCGATCCCAGCGGCGATCGCGGTCCATGCTGTAGTAGCGCCCGCCCAGAGTGACAATTCGCCCAACGCCAACGCGATCGATGTAGTCCTGAATCGCTTGAATAGAAGCCTTGCCAGCGGTAGGCGGCGTGTCGCGCCCATCCGTAATCGCATGGATGCAGACCTCGCTGAGATGCTGGTCCTTTGCCATGTCCAATAGCCCAAACAGGTGCCTCAGGTGCGAATGCACGCCACCCTCTGAGCACAACCCAACCAAATGCAATTTTCCGCCGTTGCGCTTCGCTTCCTGATAGATTTTGACCAGAGCAGAATTGCTAAGCAGCGTGCCGTCCTCAACGGCATCTGAAATTCGGACTAGCTCCTGGGGAACAACTCGTCCGGCTCCAATGTTCAGGTGCCCAACTTCCGAGTTCCCCATCTGTCCGTCTGGCAAGCCGACATCCTTGCCAGAGGTGCGAATCAGCGTGTGGGGATACGCTGCCCACAGGCTGTTGATGATGGGTGTGTTTGCAGCGGCAACGGCGTTGCCGTCCTTATCCTCTCGATAGCCCCAGCCATCCAAAATCACCAGTACAACTGGAGAGACAGGCGCTTGCGCCATACGCTAAATTCGTCCTTCGCTGAATGAATTTCTCCGCAAATCATACCATCGCACTCCGCCGCCCTAGATGCAAGAGGGTGCGAGAAGAAGTATGAAACGTTGGGCTAGCTGAAGCTATCCACTAACGCATCAAGCAGTCAATACTCGTCTCGAAATCAGTCTCGAAAAACCGTCCCAGAGCGTCTACGTTGAGAGACTTCTACAACCTCTGGAATCGCGTGAACTCAATGCATAAACCGGGGTGATCAAGTCCAACGTTACGAATGCAATCCGTCCGCTAAGCAGCGGGGCTACCGATATAGCCCACTCACCAACCTAGAGCTACCAGAATGGAGCATTGCCACTCATTCCAGGTCAGAGATCGCCTCAGCTCTTGCCACATTCATCTTGAAATGAATCGTAGCGTGTAGAACTCTAGAGCTTTGTATGCTTAAGCAAATTTTTATATTGCCGCTCGATGCTCTGAATTTTCTAGATCGATGTCAGTTTTTTGCCTGAGTGCGTTTAGCTTTCTCCTTTTCCTTTTGTTTTGATCGCTTTGCGGCTGTTTTTTCGGCTTTCTCAGCTTCGATCGAAGCTAGTTGCGCTTTATCTTTCTCCTCCGCGATTTTATCTAAGTAGTAGTGATAGTCGCCGCGATACAGTCTCAGCTCGCCATCGCGAATTTCGACGATTTTGTTGGCGACTTGGGAGATGAAATAGCGATCGTGGGAGACGATGATGGCAGTACCGTCGTAGTGCTGTAGCGCTTCTTCCAGCATCTCTTTGGCGGGAATGTCCAGGTGGTTCGTCGGCTCATCCAGAATCAGCAGATTTGCCGGACGCAGCAGCATTTTTGCCAGCGCCAACCGTGCTTTTTCGCCGCCGCTGAGCGCTTCAACATTCTTGAACACGGTGTCGCCACTAAACAGAAATCGTCCCAGCAGCGTCCGGACTTCTTCGTTCGTCCATTTGGGCACTTCGTCATGAATCGTCTGCATTACCGTTCGTTTCAGATCCAGCGCTTCCGCCTGATTCTGCTCGAAGTAGCCAGGAATCACGTTATGATCCCCTAACATTGCAGCGCCATCGGTGGGCTGCTCACTGCCAACCATCAGATGCAGCAGCGTTGATTTTCCAGCACCGTTGGGACCAAGAAAGGCAACGCGATCGCCCCGCTCGATCAGCAGATTAGCGCTGAGAAATAAGATTTTGTCGTCGTAGGCGTGGGTTAAATCTTTGATGATCACCACTTCTCGACCGCTACGGGGCGCAGGTGGGAACCGGAAGTGCAACGTACGAACGTCCGAGTCGGGGGCTTCAACGCGCTCAATTTTGTCTAACTGCTTTTCGCGGCTTTTTGCCTGGGTGCTGCGAGTGGCGCTGGCGCGAAAGCGATCGACAAATGCCTGCTGCTTCTCAAGATCTTTTTGCTGTCGCTCGTAGGCGCTGAGCTGGGCATCGCGCAGTTCGGCTTTTTGCTGTAGGTAAGCGGAATAGTTGCCCAGATAGGTGGTCGAAATGCCCCGCTCGGTTTCAACGATTTGCGTGCACAGGCGATCGAGGAACTCCCGGTCGTGCGACACGATGACCATTGGCGTGGTCAACTTCTTCAGGTAGGTTTCTAGCCACTCGATCGTTTCCAAATCCAAATGGTTCGTCGGCTCGTCCAGCAGTAATAGATCCGGACTTTGCAGCAGAATCTTGCCCAAGCTCATCCGCATTTGCCAACCGCCGCTAAAAGCGCTAATAAGTCGATCGCCGTCATCCAGCTCGAACCCCAGCTCTGGCAAAATCTTCTCGATGCGGGCTTCCAGTCCGTAGCCGTCCATTCCCTCAAACAATCGCTGGTAGCGGTCCATCTCATGCAGCAGGCGATCGAGCGAGTCGGGATCAGCCGTTTCCAGTTGCCGATGCACCCGCGATAGATTCTCATGCACCTCGTTTGCTTCGCCAAACGCCCGCCAAAACTCTTCCCGCACCGTGCGCGTCGGGTCTACTTCAAATTCCTGCGTCAGATAGGCGATGTGCAAACTAGCCGGGCGAATCACAACCCCTGTGGTCGGCTCAATTTCTCCGGCAATGATTTTGAGCTGGGTCGATTTACCCGCTCCGTTAACGCCGACGAGTCCCACACGATCGCCGGGCTTCACCTCCCAGTTGATGTCCTTCAGGACTTCGCCTGTGGGGTAAATTTTGCTCACGTGTTCCAGTCGAAGCATGGGTCGTCTCCCGCGATCAAGTTAAGGCGCTGCGTTGACTTTAACAAAATTTAATGACGTTTGGACCTGGAATTTCCACGGTACGGCGCAATCTCCCCGAGCGTTTAGCGGGTGAGTCGCTTATCCAAGGGCAGGAGAACTTTCTTCCGTCTCACATCCAATCGAACGATCGCTGCGTATCTTCTACAACAGCACTTCTGCAACGGCGATCGCATTTCGGAGTCGCTGTTCCTTCGGTCTGACCTAATTTGTCGCACTGCTGCGTGCTTACCCGTTTTGGCGTAGGCGCGGAGTCGTGCGGCCTACTTTAGCGTGACCACAAACAAAACTGGAGTGATTCATGCGCACAATCTTGTCTCGCATCTGCCTGGTGGTTGCAGCAGCGATCAGCTGCCTGTTAATCGGTGTAACTGGCGTTGCTTCCCCCGCACTGGCATCTAGCCACCGGGAAGCCCCTCTGATTGCGGGCGATCCTTTAGCAGACAACACTGATGTATACGCCTTTCGCAGCTACGAATCCGGACGGGAGGAGACCATTACCCTGCTCTGGAACCACATTCCCCTAGAGCCGCCTTCAGGTGGTCCCTTGTTTTACCCGTTTGGCGACGATATTCTCTACGACATCAAAATTGACAATACGGGTGATGGAGAAGAAGACGTCACCTACCGATTTAAGTTCCAGACAGAGATCGTCAATCCCGACAGCGTTCTTGGCATGGTTGCCCCGAACCAAGACGGAGTCATTGCGGCTCTGGACGACCCCGATTACAACCTGCGCCAGCGCTACACGGTGACAGAACTGCGACCCGGACTGATGGGGCGGACGCGGCGCAAAGTTCTGGGAAGCGGACTGAGCGTGCCGCCCAGCAACATTGGCAGTCGCGCGACGCCCAACTACGAGACGCTAGCAGACCAGGCAGTCTACACGCTGTCCAACGGGTATCGAGTATTCGCCGGACAGCGCGCAGAAGGGTTCTACCTGGATCTGGGCGGCGTGTTCGATGTCTTGAACCTGAAGTCGATCGCCGATACAGGCGGCACCAATTCGACCGCGCCGTTTAATGTAAATACGCTGGCGATCGAAGTTCCTCTAAAAGAGCTAACTCGCGGGCGTCGAGTGCCCAAGAGCACCACCGACCCGATCGCGGTGATTGGCGTCTACTCCACCGCTAGCCGCTGCTCCAGCAAAATCGCCAAAGACGGCTTCTGCCAAAAGCCCGTGCAGGTTTCGCGTCTGGGGAGTCCGTTGGTGAATGAAGTCGTGATCCCGCTCGGACTCAAGGATAAATTCAACGCCACCGATCCCAAGGATGACGCGCAGTTTGCTCCGTTCGTGCTTGATCCTCAACTGCCGAAGCTGCTGCAAGCCGTCTATGGAATTCAAATTCCGCCCGCTCCCCGCAATGACCTGGTTGCTGTTTTTGCGACCGGAATTCCGGCAGGTGCAGTTCCCGGTGCGCCGCAGTACACCACCTTCCTGTCCGACGGCAAGCCCCACGAACTGCTGCGGCTAAACGTCGCGATCCCGCCCATTCCACTCGCCCAGCAAAACCGTTTGGGGCTGCTGGGAGGGGATGTGGCAGGATTCCCGAACGGACGGCGGGTGAACGATGACGTGGTGGATATTGCGTTGCGAGCGGTTGCCGGAGGAACACCGTTTACACCCGATACAAACATTGCCCCGAACAATGCGCTGGGCGATGGCGTCGATCGACCGGATGTTCCGTTCCTCGATCGCTTCCCGTATTTGGGAACGCCCATCTCTGGTAATCCGCGCTAGGGGACGTCTGATGAGGATGCAACGGGTTCAGACGTGGTTAATTGGCGTGGTGCTGGGCTGCCTCCTGGGTTGGGGCTGGAATCAGGCTCCAGCGCGATCGCTGGAACTACCCACGCTGGCGGAGCAGTGGGTTCAGACGGCTCAAACGCTGGTGCGCTACTTGCCCAATGAGCCAGACGGCTACAACCAGCTTGCCACCGCTTACCTACTCAAAAGTCGGGAAACCGGGGATTTCAGCTATACCGCCAGAGCAGAAACCGCTGTGCAGCGATCGCTCGAACTCTCGCCTGATAACGAGGTAGCCCAAACGCTAAACGCAACGCTGCTGCTGACCTATCACCGATTTCAGGAGGCGCTGGACTATCTGCGCCCGTTGCAGACTCGCTTTCCCCACAGCTTCCAGATTCAGGCAGGGTTAGTTGATGCGCTGGTAGAACTGGGAGACTACGACGCGGCGATCGACGCGGCTCAGTCGATGTTGGATCGCCACCCGATCGCGCCAGCGTATGCGCGGATGTCCTATCTGCGGTCGCTCCACAGCGACACCGAGGGCGCGATCGCGGCAATGCGGCAGGCAATCCAGTCTGCCAACCGCCGTGATCCAGAAGGGCTTGCTTGGTATCACGTCCAGCTTGGCAACGAATTGCTAGTGAATCGACTGGCGGACGGAGAGCAGGTGGTGGATGAGGCTCTGCGGATTCTTCCCAACTATCATCTAGCGCTGGCAGCGAAAGCGCGTGCTCGGCTGCTTGCCAACGATGCAACCAGTGCTATTGCGCTGTATCACCGCGCTCTGGAGCAGATTCCCTTGCCAGACACGGCGATCGCTCTCGGCGATGTGTACTTTGCGGAGGGCGATCGCGCGGCAGCTCAGCGGCAGTATGACCTGGTGGATTTTTTGGTGCAGGCAGGCGGTGTGGCATTTGAGCAGGCATACGCCCAACAACTCGCCGTGTTCTGGGCAGATCGAGGGACGCACCTGGACAAGGCAGAAGCGCTGATGCGGCAGGAGCGGCTGACGCGATCGGATGTGTACACCTTTGATGCGCTGGCGTGGTGCCTCTGGAAGCGCGATCAGCGGACCGAAGCAAGAGTGGCGATCGATCAGGCGCTCCGCTTGGGCACGCCGGATGCTCGGCTCTACTACCACGCAGGCGTGATTTACCACGGTAGTGGGCAGGACACCCAAGCGGTTCAGTATTTACGGCAGGCGCTGCGTTTGAATCTAGCCGCGAATCCACTGCACGCCCGCATCGCTCGAGACATGCTGGAGGCGATCGCGCCTCGTGAATGAACTCTCTTTAGTGCAACTTAGTGCAGGAATCCTCTCATGAGCAGCCATCCCTGGATCGCAGCGTTTTGCCGTAGTTTTGCCGTGTGGTTCGTTGTGCTAGCGGCATGGCTCGGTTGCACCCCGATCGCCAGTGCCCATCCGCTAGGAAATTTCACGATTAACCATTTTTCTCACGTCACTGTTGATCGGACTCACGTAACGGTGCAGTACGTTGTGGACATGGCAGAAATTCCTGCCTTTCAAGCGTTGCAGACCATTGACACTGATGGAAATGGCGCGTCTGCGGCAGAACTCAACACCTACCTGGAGCAGGCGATCGCTCGCTACCAGACTGGACTGCGGCTGACGATCGACGATCGAACCGTTCCCCTGCACGCAGGAGCCAGGAAGGTAACGCTTCCTCCAGGTGCCGGTGGACTGCCAACGCTGCGAGTCGAGGGCGAGTTTAGCGGAGCCGTTCCGCTCGGAGCCACTCACCGTCTGCGGTTTGAGGAAACCAACGATCGCCCGCGCTTGGGTTGGCGAGAGATCGTGGTGACTGCCGGTGCGGGCGTGCAAATTTTTAACAGCTCTGCCTACAGCAATTCCCTCACCAATGAACTCCGTGCCTATCCGCAGGATTTGCTGACAATGCCCCTGCAAGAATCGATCGCCGATCTGTCGTCTACGCAGGGTGAGATTCCCGCCGGAGCAACGCCGCTACAAACCCGACAGGGACAAGTGACCAGTCGTGCCCGCGACCCGTTTGCCGACCTGATCGCCGTGCCGCAGATTACGCTGCCGATCGCCTTGGTCAGCCTAGTTGTAGCCGCTGGGCTGGGCAGCGTCCACGCGCTGTCTCCCGGTCACGGCAAAGCGATCGTGGGAGCGTACCTGATTGGAGCGCAGGCAACCGTTCGTCATGCGGCTTTTTTGGGATTGACGGTGACCATTACCCACACGATCGGGGTATTTGTGCTGGGATTGTTGACGCTGCTGGCTTCGAGGTATGTGCTGCCCGAACGGCTGTTTCCCTACCTCAGCCTGGTGTCGGGTGGCATGATCAGTCTGCTGGGGCTGCGGCTGCTAATTTACCGCTTCCTGACGGTTTTTGCTCCGGCGACCCGTCAGCAGTCCCACTCGCATCATCACCATTCGCACTCCCACGACCATTCCGACGACCATTCCTTGGAGCACTGTCACGATGGACACTGGCACAGCCACGAGCCACCTAGCACGGTGACCTGGAAGAGTCTACTGGCGTTAGGGATTTCTGGAGGGCTGCTTCCCTGCCCATCGGCGCTGATTGTGTTTCTCTCTGCCGTGTCGCTGCACCGAGTTGGGTTTGGGCTGCTGCTGGTGTTTGCGTTTAGTTTGGGATTGGCAGGAACGCTGACTTGCGTGGGACTGCTATTCATTCATGCACGTCGATCGATCGAGCAGTTCCGAGGGTCGAGTCAATGGCTGCCCGCGCTGTCTATTCCGAGTGCTGCCGTCATAACGGGGCTGGGAGCCGTGCTGTGTTATCAGGCACTCCTCGCGTTAGGTGGATTGATCGGCACCATCTGAGGACGCGATCGCAGGGCAAACGGCTGATGTCGCAGTGACGGACAACCATGCCACTCTGACTAATGACGTTCAGCCGTCCCTAATCACAGCACCGACCAATTGAAGACAGCTAACAATTAGTATTAGTAGCGGTTGCTGATTAGCTGTTAGGGTAGTCCGTTTAAGAATTACATTTACCGGACGCAGATAAACTTGCCGCAGAACGTAGCAGCAGACTGATCAAATTACACGGTTCATATTACGGTGTTCCAATGCAGCGCGGTTGTTGAACTGCGTTCTTAGTTACATACAGAGCTACATACAGACACTGACATTACACCGACTTGCGTGCAGAAAAGATGAGAAAGAGTGGAATTCGCTTGCGTCGTTCATACGTTTGCGTGTCGTAGAAGTGGTTGCGTTGTGGATGCGCCTCACGCAGCTCCTCAATCCGAAACCCTGTAGCCTGAAGCAAATGGAAATAGTTTTCAATGGTGCGATGATACTTTTGTACCGTGCTACCCAGCCAGTTGACAACCCGTACTCCCGTCGAAAAATAGTCATCAACAATCCAATCTTGACGAGGCGTTCCATCAGCCCAACCGCGATCGCAGGACGTAATCACGAGATGTTCAACCGAAAAGACAAACTGTCCCCCGTCAGCAAGTGTTTGGAAAACATTGGTGAAGACTGGCGCAAGGTCGGCAATATAATGGAGCGCAAGTCTTGCCAGCACGAGATCGAACGCGATGGGTGGATAGATCCAATCTTCGATCGTTTGTGGAATGACTTGACCGGATGTGCCAGTTAGGGTCTGGGCTGCAGTTTCAACCATCTTCCGCGAACCTTCAACACCAATATAGGTTGCTGCCCCCTGGTGAAGAAATTCTTTCCCAATTGCGGCATCGCCACAGCCAAGATCAAGAATACGTTTGTTATCAACTGGGACAACAAGCTCTAGAATGACTGGCTTTTCCAGCATCTCATTGGGCGTGTCTAACCGATGACGATGACGCATATAAGTTGCAAACACCGCTTCGTCATCGTAGAAGTTTGGACCTGCTGTGTCCATTGTGGTGTTCCTCCGTTGTAGCTCTGTCGCTAACCTACATTGCACGCACTATAGGAGCAATACTCCAAGGTGTGATGGAAAGCCGTCTAACAATCGTCACACTGCTCAGCTTTAAATTAAAGTTCAGGCTCAACGCTTAAACTTGTTAAATTGGCTTAATCCAATTTTAAGTGATCTCAACTTTAAGCTCAAACGTTGGTTCAGAACACGAGAAAATTTATAAGCCTAATTTTTCCCATAACACTCAAAACTAGGTGAAGCAATTTCTGACAAGCGATTCGGATGTCTTTGATGTTGTTCAGGCAACGATCGACTGTGCCCTTCAAGTTCGCTCTGAGCACGATCGAGCCATAAACTCTTTTCTGGAAATCGCCTTTCTGGAAATTGCCTAAGTTCTTGCCATACGATCGCTCAGCTAAAATTGCTCAACTAAAAGACCAGCGATTGACAGCGCTTAGACCGATGCTTTAGTCATCATTTCTGATTACAGCTAGTGATTGAAAGAATCCTGCTGGTCAGCTTCAAGCGAATACTGCTGCTAACGATACCGATCGCGCACGGTATCAGCGCTATGATTCCGGTTATCCTTTTCCCATAGCCTTCGTACTACGAACGATGACTAAGACGATCGCTCAGGTACGAAGGTGGGTGCGATCGTCTCTCAGGTGCATTTTCCATGTTGAAATCCGTTTGCTGGACTACGGTTCTTCTGACGCTTTTAGCGTCAGAAGCAGCACTGAGCAATCCCGATTCTGAGTTTGAGGGCGCATCTAGTCCCGATCCATCTGTGTGTTTTCTTAGAATGCAGGATGGCAGGCTAATGGATTTGCAACGCCTGTGCGGTAAAGCTCCTGTCGCTGCTCAACCCGCAACCCGATTCCAGCCTGCTTCACCTGCGTCTCGAACGCCTAGTGCATCGTTGCAGGAGGACGCTAATGCGCCCGACCCAGACGAAGAGCCAGATTCCAATGCGCCTCAGGAAGTCCCCGCTACGTCTCCACCATCTGGAGCAACTCCGCAGACTGGAACGCAGCCAGTGCGTCCGGGTACCACACCTGCTCCAGCAAACACTTCACCCGCAAACACTTCACCCGCAAATACTTCACCCGCAAATACTCCGGCTCAGCCAGCATCCGGCACGGTTCAGCCACCGCCCACGAGCGCTCCAGTTCCTACAATCCGAACGTCGCCATCCCCCACGCGATCGCCTTCCACACCGGCAACGCGAACACCCGCTTCGTTGGAAATGGACCCCAATAGCGAAGAGGCGAGATAGCACAACGGTCAAACTACACTGACAAATACGAGATAAATGTGGTCTTTGTTAGTGAATTGTATCGCCCGTTACGTATTTCATCTGTCTGTAGCAGTATTTTCAGAATGCGGTGGTTAGCGTGCATTCCCAAGGTTGCAAGCGTCAAGGCTGCTAAAGCTGGCGTTCCATCCAAGTGATGAATCTTCCTATTGCCAGTCCGCTTAAGGGTCCTATGGTGTCTGCTTAGTGGCAGTGTTGTTTATTCCCTGTATGAAGGAGCATTTACCTGTGAATCGAGAACTTCTGATTATCGTTGCTGGGCGAAGCCTGACCTGAAGGGTCGATCGTTGAGAAGCTCAAAGTGACGCTGCTTCCAATCGATTGACGGAAGGTTTCAGCCCATAGAGCCAAAGTTTTTTATTACAGTTCATTGAACCTGCGATCGGGCTGTAATTTCGTCCTGATTAAGTTTGAGCGGCTGATTGAACGCAGCCGTTTCGTTAGGTTGCTTCGTCAGATTTTTACCTAATTGGTTGGCTTGCCGATCGTGGCTGTGGTCTTTGCATTGCAAAGGCTCGGTGCCGCATGCAGGTCGCTTGAATGGTGCGAGCGGAGTGTTCACTCTAGCTCTGCAAGGGTTTCGCATGAGTTGCGTTAGGTCTCAGCCGGAGGTCTACGGTTCGTGCGGCGGTTTTTCGCGTTGCTGTTTATTTGAGAAGAAAGACATCATTATGAAACGCAGAGATTTCCTGGTGAGAGTAGCGGCGGCAGGTGGATCGACCTACGCGGCAATGAAAGCGCTAGATTTGCTGGGAGAACCGTCTCCTGCTGCTGCCCAGAGTGGACCGTTCCGCCTGCCACGGGCAGGTGGCGGCAAGCGCGTCATCATTTTGGGAGCGGGAATCGCCGGGATGACCGCCGCTTACGAATTGAATAAAGCCGGCTACAAGTGCTTCCTTTTAGAAGCTCGATCGCGCTCTGGTGGTCGCTGCTGGACGGTGCGGACGGGTGATCAAATTGAGGAAACCACAGGCACTGTGCAGACCGCTCAGTTTGCTCAAGGTGAATACTTTAACCCAGGTCCAGCGCGGATTCCGCAGCACCACGTCACGATCGACTACTGCCGCGAGTTGGGCGTGCCGCTTCAGGTGTTCGCCAACCTCAACTACGAGCAGTACTACTACAACGAAGGCGTTCCGGGCGCTTTGGCGGGCAAGAAAGTCCGCGCTCGCGAAGCCAAAGCAGATATGCGGGGCTACATCGCCGAACTGCTGGCAAAAGCCGTGAGCCGCGATGCACTAGAGCAGCCGCTCAGCGAAAACGACAAGGCGCGGCTGGTTGAGTTTCTCCGCACCTACGGCGGACTCAATGCGGACCTGTTTTACACAGGTTCTGCTCGGCGCGGCTATATTGCTGAGCGGCAGGGAGCGGGCGATCGACCGGGCAAATTTGAAAGTCCCTACTCGCTGAGTGCGCTGATTAATCTTGGCTTTGCAGGCTACGAATCCTTTGAGCAGGGCTACGACCAGCAGATGATGATGTTCCAGCCGATCGGCGGTATGGATCAGATCGCGAGGGCGCTGGACAAGAAAGTTCCGGGCATTCGCTACGGTGCCGAGGTAAACGAGATCCGTAAGACCACCAGCGGTGTTCGTGTGGTGTACACCCAGAACGGTGGGCAGCAGGAAATCAAAGGCGACTACTGCATCTGCACCATTCCGCTGTCGGTGCTGCGGAAGATTCCCGCCGACTTCTCGCCAGAGATGCAGACGGCGATCGCAGGCGTCGATTACGCCGTTACTGGAAAGTCGGCGTTGCAGTTCAACCGCCGCTTCTGGGAAGAAGACGAGAACATCATGGGTGGCATTACCAGCACCAACATCGGACTGGGCACGATCTGGTATCCCTCCTACGGCTACTTGTCGAAGCGCGGTGTCGTCGTTGGCTACTACAACTTCGGCGCGCAGGCGGAAGAATTCGGTGCGCTGGCTCCCGAAGCGCGAGTGCAGCGGGCGCTCGAAATTGGCAGCCGCATTCACCCGCAGTACAACTCGCACTTCGAAACCGGAATGTCGCTCCACTGGCCCAACATCCCGTACAACTTGGGCGGTTGGGCAACTTATACGACTCAAACCCGCCAGCAGTACTACGCTCGGCTGAATCAGCCAGACGGCAACATTTATCTCTGTGGCGAACACCTAAGCTATCTCACAGGCTGGATGGCGGGAGCGTTCGAGTCTGCCCGCGTGGTCACCCAGCAGATTAACGCGCTTGGATAGGGAGCCGATTTGTTTTAGTCAGGGGTCTGCAGCTCATTGACTGACAAAGCTTCGGAAGATCTCGCCCATCCCCTCTCTTGCAAGGAGAGGGAACTGGAAGTTTAGCTAGCTCCCCTCTCCGATACGGAAAGGTTTGAGGGAGAGGTCTTCAGCGATCGGAGCGAACCATTTGTCAGTCAACCAAGGTCCGCAGTTCATAGTCTGTCGATCGCCTGCCGATGACAAATGACTTAACTGCTGACCACTAATCCATAACTACCAACACGGAATAGGAGAAACTCATGAAACGGTTAATGTCTTTCTTTAAGTGGAGACGTTGGATGTCGGTCGCGATCTGCACCGTCTTGATTAGCCTCAGCATCTTCACTGTCACCGCTCTCGCCTCTGAGAAAGCCAAAGCACCTCGGAAGGTCACATTCTTTGGTGCGCCGACTTCGGCAATTTCGTCTGGAGTGTCGCTACCGAAAAACGTTGGGCTTTACTACTCCAGCGGCACCGTACCTCCGGTGATCGATTCGACGGCTCCTGCGGGAAGTCGTGAGCGCTACGGTGACACGTACACCCAAGCGGTGGGCACGCTCAAACGCATCGAAGAACTACTGGTAGAGCAGGGCTTGACCCTGAACGATGTGGTGTATCTGACTGCCTATCTGGTGCCCGACCCGCTGAA
>NZ_JACJPG010000613.1 GCF_014695955.1 Leptolyngbya sp. FACHB-36
AGCGCCAGCACAGTTTCTGCCACCTTGCGGCTAAACTCCCGTTTGGGCGACAGGAACAAATTTTTCACCAGCTGCATCGTGACGGTAGAGCCGCCCTCTACAGTTTCTTTGCTGCTGAAGTTCCGCATCAAAGCGCGACCAATTCCCACAGGGCTGACGCCGCGATGCGAGTAGAAGTAGCTGTCTTCGATCGCCAGCACCGATCGCTTCAAGTGGGGTGACACGGAATCCAGCGGCACAACTTCTCGATTTGCCTCTCCGTGCAGGCTGGCAAGCTCCCGACCCTTCACGTCATAGATGTAGGTCGTCTCGCTGGGAACGTAGCTGCGAAGGACGCGGACATCCGGTAAGTTCCGAAAGCTAATTGCCAAGCCCACCAGTCCGCCCGCTACAACCGAACTCGTCAGCATGGTAATTCCCAGCAGCGTTCCACCTGTGACCTTGCTGACCGCTGCAACGAACTGGTAAATCGTGCCTGGGTTTTTATAATCCTGCCGTTGGTGAAAAGTGTTGGATGCCACGACGATATCAGTTCCTTGAAAACGAGGGATTACTTCGATCAACAAGCGATCTAGACCATTCTCAGGATAGAGCCTGTCATTCTAGCCACTCTCTAGAGGTAGAAAAAGAAAATAGTAAAATCATGTGCTTTGAACTGAACGTTAGGCGATTTTCCGGAAACGAGCTTACTTCGAGAGTGCGCTGTTCAACTCCGCTCAGGGCGCAACCGTTGACTGTCCTCGACTTCGCCCAGACAGCGGGTCGGTTTGCCAGAAATCACTTGACGTGAAAAACGAGGCGCTTTTTGCAGTTCGCTTTAGACCAACGCTGCCAGTAGAATCCCCCCTCACGCTACAGTTAAACTCGTAGAAGCAAATTTAACTCTGCAATTATAGTAGGGTGTCAGTTTTAGTGGTGAATCTTAATGTGAGTGCCGTGAATTCAACTGATCGATCGCCCAACTCAGCCGCAGAGAAGCTCGATTTGTCCTGGCTGTACCGGGGAACCAGTGAAATCTTTCCCAACCAGGCAGAGCCTACCAGCGCCGATGACAATTTGGTGCAGCGGCTGCTTCAGAGCGATCGACCTCTGCGGATCAAGCTGGGGATCGATCCCACAGGCTCGGATATTCACCTGGGACACAGCATTCCGATGCGGAAGCTGCGGGCGTTTCAGGATGCGGGACACACGGCAATTCTACTGTTTGGCGACTTTACTGCTCGCATCGGCGACCCGACTGGAAAATCTGAGGTGCGCCGCCAGCTAACGGAGGAGCAAGTCGCCGCCAACGTCCGCACCTACCTCGACCAAGTGCGCCCGATCCTCGACTTTGACACACCTGGACGACTGGAAATTCGCTACAACTCGGAGTGGCTGTCGAAACTCGACTTAAGCAAAATTCTAGATTTGCTGGCGACAACCACCGTTGGACAAATGCTGGCGAAAGAAGGCTTTTCTGAGCGCTACGAGAAAAACACACCGATTTACCTGCACGAATTTCTCTATCCACTGATGCAGGGCTACGATTCTGTAGCACTGGAAGCGGATGTGGAGCTGGGCGGTACCGATCAGAAGTTCAACATTGCGATCGGGCGCGATCTGCAACGCCACTTTGGGCTACGTCCCCAGTTTGGGCTGCTGCTGCCGCTGCTGCTGGGGACCGATGGCGTGCAGAAGATGTCGAAGTCGTTGGGTAACTATGTGGCGCTGTCGGAAGATGCGCTGTCGATGTATTCCAAACTGGAAAAAACGCCAGACCACCTGCTGAAGTCTTACGTTGAGCTGCTGACGGACTTGCCGCTGGACCAGATTCCTGCTGCTCCCCGCGATGCCCAAAAGCTTTTGGCGTTGACGGTGGTGACGCAGTACCACGGCGACGCTGCCGCAAAACAGGCGCAGCAGGACGCGGCTGATCTCGTTAAAGGCAAAACCGCACAGGCAGACAGCGTGCCAGAGTTCTCCTTGGCAGCGGTGCAGTTCCCCGCGAAGCTGTTCTATTTGCTGAGCGCAACGGGTCTGTGCAAAAGCAGTTCTGA
>NZ_JACJPG010000614.1 GCF_014695955.1 Leptolyngbya sp. FACHB-36
GCAATGTAGTACACCACGGGCACCCCCGGAAACTGCTCCGGCAAATACTCGCAAAAGGCAAGGTTGGGTCCCATGTAGTCAATTAACACCACCAAATCCGGCGGGTGCTGCTGGAGATATTGCTTTGCCTGTCGCTGAACCTGCAGCGTCGGCAGCACAAAGGGCAGCGACTCCAGAATCCCCATCGAGCCGATCGCGCTGGTATGCCCCAAGAGTTTGGCTCCAGCGGCTGCCATACGATCGCCCCCCAGCGCCAGAATCTCGAGTTCTAGGTCAAGGTCTAGGGCCTGCCGCTTCAGCGCCTCAATCAGCAGGGATCCCTGAAGATCCCCAGACACCTCCCCGGTGCTAATAAAAATTTGCTTTTTCACTCCTCATCCCTCACCCGTCGTCCCGACGTGGGTCCCCGCCGATTAGGCTGCTGCGACAGTTGCAAAAACCGATGCAGGTAGTGGACGTGCTCATCGTCAAGCGCGTCAATTTTGTCTAGCGCCTCGGTAAGCGTCAGCCCAGAGCGATACAGCAGGCGATACGCTTGTTTAAGCGCCTCGAAGCTGCCGCCGCCCTCGGCATCGGCAAACCCTGCTCGCTTCAGTCCAACAACATTTAACGATCGCACCCGCGCCGGATTGCCCTCGACCCGCATGTAGGGCGGCACATCTCGTTCAATCCGGCTCATGCCTGCAATCATGGCATAGCGTCCAACACGAACAAACTGATGCACGCCCAGCACACCGCCAATCCGCGCCCACGCTTCCACGTGCACGTGTCCCGCCAGCGCGACTGAGTTGGTGATAATGGCATGGTCTTCGACGACGCAGTTATGCCCGACGTGGGTATACGCCATCAGCAGCGTGTGGTTACCGATGGCGGTCACTTCGCCCGCGAACGTAGCGCGATGAATCGTGACGTATTCGCGGATGCAGTTGTCGTCGCCGATCGTGACTAAGCTCTCGGAGCCGTCGTACTTCAAGTCCTGTGGCTCTAGCCCGATCGCCGCACCTGGAAAGATTCGGTTGCGGGCGCCGATCTCCGTCCAGCCGTCCAGCACCACATGGGCACCGATCGTCGTTTCGGGACCAACCTTCACCTTGGCTCCAATTACGGCATAGGGACCAACCTGCACGGTGGGATGCAGGTCAGCACCGGGATGAATTACAGCCGTCGGATGAATTAAGGTCGCCATAAGAAGTGAGTGAGAGATGAATTGCGAGTTTTGAACTGGGCGCGCGAACTCAAAACTTTCTAATCCACCAACGAAAACATCAGTTCGCCTTGAGCAACGAGCCGACCATCAACTTCTGCTCGTCCCTGCATCCAACCAAACCGACGCCGCTTAACCGACAACAGTTCCACCGTCATCACTAATTGGTCGCCAGGAATCACCGGACGGCGGAACCGCACTTTATCAATTCCTGCGAACATAAACAGCCCATCTTGCACATCTGCCATCTGGGTCAGAACGACACCGCCCACCTGCGCCATCGCTTCGACAATCAGGACACCGGGCATAATGGGTCTGCCCGGAAAGTGCCCCTGGAAGTGAGGCTCGTTGAAGCTGACGTTTTTGATGCCGATCGCCAGTTTTCCTGGCACGTACTTGATGATGCGATCGACCAACGAGAAGGGATAGCGGTGAGGCAGCAGCTTGTGAATATCTTCAATGGTGAGAATCGAGTCAGCGTCCGCGGAGGAATCACCTGTAACCATGTTGGCTGCTGCAGAATTGTGGGGATCGATGTGGTTGGGAACTGTACCAGAAGGATCAGCGTCAGTGAGAATCGACATGAGTTAGGGTTTCAATAGAAGGGCGGAGAAGAAAAGAGAAGAAACGAGTGGCGTCACCCACTTTAGGGGCGGAACCGAACCAGCGATCGAGCAAGCTGGGTGTGCAACTTGTGGCTGGCTTTGTATGCCATCACATGAGCGATGGGGAATTGCCCCAGTAAGCTGAGGTCTCCTACTAAATCTAAAAGTTTATGACGCGCTGGCTCATTTGGAAATCGCAGCGGTGGATTAATCCAGCCATCCGCACCGCAAACCAAGGCATTGTCAAGGCTGCCGCCTTTAATTAAGCCTTTCTCGCGCAGGTAGTCAATTTGATGTAGCAGCCCAAAGGTGCGAGCGGGGGCAAGCTCGTCCGCAAAGGAGTCTGAGCGTCGCCAGCTATGCCACTGATTGCCGATCGCGCTCACCTCGAAGTCAATGCCGTAGGTAAAGCGCGTCTCAGCCGCCGGAAGCACGGCTGCAAAGGCGTCTCCGTCCCGCACCCACACGGGTTCTAGCACTGTCCAGGTAAACCGGGGAACTGACTGACGCCGAATACCGGAGTGCGCGATCGCCTGCACCCACTCGGTCGCCGAGCCGTCCAGCAGCGGCACTTCCGGTCCGTCGAGTTCGATACGGGCGTTGTCGATGCCCATTCCCGCTAGTGACGCCAAAAGATGCTCTACGGTGCGCACCTTTGCCCTATCACGCCCGATCTCGGTTGATAGGGTGGTGTCCTGCACAGCGTTAATGTCTGCCGGAACTTCGGGTACATCAGGTAAATCGGTCCGGGCAAAGTAGCGTCCCCGACCCGCCGGAGCTGGCAGCACCCGCACCTGGACCGAGACTCCAGTGTGTAAGCCGATTCCCGATCGAGTAAACTCCGCTGCTAGCGTCTGCTGAAATGGCTCAGCATCTACCTCGCTGCTGCCTAGCTCCTGATCCCGAATTCCTTCCTGCATCAGAAGCGCTCTCCAATTCCAAAGTGGAAGCGGCTGTCGCCCTCGTCATTAAGGCCATAGTCAATCCGAATCGGACCCAGTGGTGACTGAATTCGCAAGCCCAATCCGTAACCAATTCCGGCTCCTGGCTTGTTTCGTACGCCGCCCGGATTTCCCGGAACGTTGTCGCTGGAGCCAAAGTCAGTCGCTGCATCGACGAACAGCGCACCAGACACCACCGAGAAAATTGGGAAGCGGTACTCTGCTGTTGCCTGAATAAAGCTGCGAGCGCTCGCTAGATCGCCTTCATCGTAGCCCCGCACTGAATTGCTGCCTCCAAGCGAGAACGCCTCATAGGGCGGTAAATCGCCCAGAACCGTGCCGCCTTGGATGTTGAAGGCGAATGCCTGAGGACACTCCGCTGCGGTGGAAGTTACGCTGCGGCATCCTGGAGATATGCGCAAAAGCCGTGTGGGAATGTAGAAGCTGTAGCTGCCGCGGAGGCGGTTAAGGAGAATATTGCCTCTGCCGATCGGGATCGACTGCTCTGTCCCGATGCGCAATAGCGATCCTTGGGTTGGACGCAGCGGATCGTTGCGCAGATCGCGCACCGCGCCGAACTGGACCGTGAACAAATCATCTCTGCCGTCCCCGCTGAAGCTCAGGGTGTTGCCCAGCTCATCTCTAGGGCTAAGATCGCCCTCAGAATCACGAATCGAGATGCGCTGGTATTGCAGCCCCAGCGAGGCAGTCCACTGCGATCGGCGGAACACATCCCGGCTCAGCGGGCGAGAAAAGCTGATCCCGCCGCCTGTGCGAGTTACGCGGGGACGATCGCCATTTGGCAGTCGAACTTCGGGATCGCCCCCGTCGAAGATCAACGAAATCGTGCGTCGCCGGAACAGGTTCAGCGTGTAGGACGTGCGGTACGGATCATTTGCAATCCACGGATCGGTAAAGCTGAGGTCGAACAACAGCGAGTCCCGCTGACCGATCTGAATCTCGGCTCCCAGCTTCTGGTTGTTTCCACCAAAGTTCTGCTGCTGGTAGCTCAAGGTCCCGAACAGTCCGCTCGCCGAGCTAATCCCTGCGCCTGCTGCGATCGAGCCAGTGTTACGCTCAGTCACATTTGCTACCACCACCACTCGGCGTGGGTCTTGACCTGGATTGAGGGACAGCCTCACGTCCTCAAAAATGCCCAGACCAAACACCCGCTGCAAATCTCGCTCTGCAATATTGCGATTAAATACGGAGCCAGATTTTAGCTCAAATTCGCGAGTAATGATGAACTCACGGGTCCGTCCTCGGATGGGCTGCCCGGTTTTGGGGTCCGTGTCTGCCCCCTCCTTATTGGTGAAGCGGACTTGAACATTCTCGACAACACCCTCTGCAATCTCCAGCGTGACGATCCCGTCTGGTGCAATTCTGGGTGAGCCGACCACCTGAGCCAGAACATACCCATTGTCCTGGTACCACTTGTTCACGCGCTTGATGCCTTCCTGTAAGCGATTCAGGTTTAGCACCGTACCATATTGGTCGCGGAACGATTCATCTACAACTTGCTGCGGCAGGACTTGCGTTCCCTCAACGCGCACGGATTGCAGCACCGGGTTTAGCTCCACCTCGAACGTCACCCGCACCCCAAGCGGTGTATCCTCTGGAACCGCCCGCACGTTTGAGAAGAAGCCTGTACCAAACACCGCGTTAATGTCTTCCTGAAGCTGGGAACGGGTGGTTGTCCGGCCCGCCTGCGTGCGGAGCACACGGTACACTTCGTCCAGAACTGTGGCGTCCAGAGTGGCTCCTTTTGCCTCCCGAATCGCAACCTCGGCCACGAGCACACGAGCCTCTGGTTCCGCCGTAGGCGCTGGAGTCGCTGGTGGAGCAGTGGGTGGAGTGGTCGGAGGCGTGGGCGTCGGTGCAGTTGGCTCGGCAGGCGTGGGTGCCGGAGTGGTCGGGTCGGCAGGGGCAGGCGACGGCGTTGGCGTGGGTGCCGGAGTGCTGGGCGTCGGAATGCCGGGTGCCTGCTGCGGCGCGGGACCTATCTGAATGCGATCGGGCGTTTCTTGCTGAGGCGTCGCTTCGGTTCCCGTGGGAGGCAGGGGCGTTGGCTGCGTCGATGGCTGCGCTTGTGACAGACGAGCGGGCGCGGTCAGAATGCCGATCGAACTCGCATTCCCAAATACTTCTGGCGCAGCAGGCTTGACGGCTGCACGCGGATTGGACATCGCCGAATTTGCAGCGGTTGCGGCAGGCTGACGTTCAGCCGCTGCCGTTACCTGTCCTTTTGCAGAATTAGACAAGCTAAGAGTCGTCGCAGTGGCAAGAAATGCCGCCAAAACTGGAGATAAGCGCATGTTGTTCAGATAAGTTGGCACGTCCACACACCACGCCTTGCTAAACGCAGGCTGCACAAAATAGTATCAGTCGAGAGGGTGATCTAAGGCAAACTGTGCAATTTTACCGCATTGGGTACCTATACCTAATGGATTAAAAATTTCGAGGGATGAATTTTGAATTACAGCATGCAACCTAACAACTTCAACATTCATTGTTTAGGGCTCCTGATCTTCTTCAAAACTTGTTGATAGGCAGATTCAACATCCCCCAAGTCCCGACGAAAGCGATCTTTGTCCATGACGCGACGATCGGGGTCCGTCTCGGCTTGGTTCCACAGGCGGCAGGTGTCTGGGCTAATTTCGTCTGCCAGAATTAGGCGCTGGTGCTTATCCAGCCCAAACTCCAGCTTGAAATCGACCAGGGTAATGTCACACTGCTGAAAGAAGTCGGTCAGAACCTGATTGATTTGCAGCGCCCGCGATCGCAGCTCGTCTAGCTGGTCTGGGGTCGCCAGTTCCAGCAGCAGAAGGCGATCGCGCGTGAGCAGCGGATCGCCCAGCGCATCGTTTTTGTAGTAGAACTCCACCAGTGGCTGGTTCAACACTGTGCCTAGCGCAAGTCCTGTTTGTTGACAGAGACTCCCCGCTGCAATGTTCCTGACAACGACTTCCAGCGGCAAAATCTTAACTGATCGCACCTGCATTTCGCGATCGCTCGACTGATCAATAAAGTGGGTAGGGATGCCCTGCTCCTCTAGCAGCCGAAATAAATGAGCGGTGATCGCGCAGTTCACGGCACCCTTGCCCTGAATCGTGCCGCGCTTCTGGGCGTTAAAGGCGGTGGCATCGTCCTTAAAGTACGACAGCAGCACGTCCGGATCGTCGGTGGTGTAGAGAATTTTGGCTTTGCCCTCGTAGAGCCTTTGACGAACAGACATGAAATAACTATGGTGTGAATAGGGTCCAACCGCATTGTCACTGAGTGTGGTGCATAAATCACACTTCGCTAAATGACGGATCTACCCATTGTAGTGCTCCGTCGCGCTTCCTTTTCTAGCTCCGCCCTGCCCCTCCTCGCCAGCAATGGCAGCGTCTCTATGTGACTCCAGCCCCTAATTTCTCATGAAACGGTTGCGTCTGACGATCGCTCTATCGGCAAGTGTTGCCCTGCTGACAGGTTACGTTCTCAAAGATCGCCTTCTGCCTGCTGCTGTTTCTCAGATGTCGGAGCCTAGCGATACGCTCTCCGCCACCGAAAAACTAGCCGCCGCCCGCA
Source organism: Leptolyngbya sp. FACHB-36 (assembly GCF_014695955.1). Lineage (GTDB taxonomy): Bacteria > Cyanobacteriota > Cyanobacteriia > Leptolyngbyales > Leptolyngbyaceae > FACHB-36. The sequence goes on from NZ_JACJPG010000614.1 coordinate 6,324, forward strand.
AGCTTGCCTGGGACGCCTCTGTGCTTGTTCGCCGTCCACCCCATGCGGTTGAGGTATGGCAGCAGGCAAAGGTGAAATGGCGGCAAGCGATTCGGCTGTTGGAGGCCATTCCGTCCAACGCACCTGTCGCCGTTGAGGCAACCCAGCAGCTACAAACTTATCAGGCGAACTATACGGCAATTAGCCGTCGCCTAGACAGCGAGCAAGCCGCCCGTACCAGTTTGGGAGCCGCGCAAACGTTGGCATGGCAAGCGGCAGTCACTGGGCAAAATCCGCCGCATTCGCTCAAGGTTTGGCAGCGGGCGCACGAAAAGTGGCAAGAGGCGATCGACCTGCTGCAATCGATTCCCAGCACAACAGCGGTTGCTGCCCAAAGCCGCAAGAAATTGACGACCTACCGAGCCAGCCAAGCCGCGATTGCTCGCCGGATGGAAACAGAAGCCAAAGCGCTAACGACGCTACGGCAGTTTGCGGACGTTGCCACACGGCTGAATCGACTTCCCACGCAGGCGCTGGCAGGTCAAACGGTGGAGCAGGTTGGCATTGAGTATCGGGAGTACGCTGACCTCGTTCAGACGCTGGAGGGGTCGCTAGCGCAACTCGCCCGCGAACCGGGGGCAAAGAATCATCGCGTTTATGCAGATTTGTCTGAGGCAGTTAAGGACTATCAATTTGCGCTAAATCTGTGGAAGTCCTATCTCGCCTTTAAGCAGGAGAACGATCGATGGCTCTACGATGACTTGTTTAATGAACAGGTTCCTGTTTCGCTGACCGATCGCTCGACGCTGTTGGGAAAATATCGAGTAAAGACCTACTCTAACGGTAAAAAAGTGTCACTTCGCTTCTCGATCTGGGAGATTTGGGATCATGCCTCTGACCAAGTCAATCGCGCTCGACAAAATGTAATGAGTTTGAGCTAGCAGTAGTGTTCTCAGGGACCAGGAAAATTCGAACGCATCGGGTTTTGATTCTTCGTCTCAATGGTGAGCTGGAACGCAAGTTGCTCATCAACAACGTTTAACACGATCGCCTGCTGACGGGCTGTAAGGAATTGCGAGTGTGTCTCTGCTTCAATTGAGTACTCGATGCAATAAGC
>NZ_JACJPG010000615.1 GCF_014695955.1 Leptolyngbya sp. FACHB-36
AACGTTGACGCTGGGAGCGTCGGGCGATCGTCCCCGGATCGAAACATTTACGCCAGAAACGCCCTAGAACTGAGGATCAAGCAAGGGAGAGTAATACTCAGTTACGTTAGTCATTAAACGTAATCCATCCTGCAAATAACTAAAGTCTGTCTATTTGAATTTGCCGTAGAAGTTCAAGGTGCTGTGGGACTGACGCCAGCGTGCTTGCTGTGATCATGCCGCTGGCAGCAACGGCAGGAAGTCCGATGCCTGGAAACGTCGAATCGCCACAGCAAAGTAATCCTTTGAGCGGCGTCCGAGGACCGGGAAACAGCCCCTCACTGGCTCGAATTGCTGGACCATACGAGCCACGATGCCGCCGCAAATAGCGCTCATGGGTCAGCGGCGTTCCCACAAGTGCGACTTCGCAGCGCGATCGCACATCCGGGATCACTCGCTCCAGCGCCTTCCACATGACTTCAGCCCGCGCCTGTTTCTGCTGGGCGTAGGCTTCGCTGCGACGATCCAACCCCTGCCAGAGATCGTAAGGTTCGTTTCCTGGCGTGTAGACGTGAATCGCGTGTTTGCCTGCTGGAGCCAGCGACGGATCGAGCAGCGACGGAATCGACACCAGCACCACATTCTGCGGGGCAGTAATGCCTGCGTCCCAATCGTTCACGATGATGTAGTGACAGGTGAGGTCCGATCGCACTCCCGCAGCGTCGATGCCTAAATGCAAATGCAAAAAACTGTCGCACTCCGGAGTTGCCTGTCGTGCCGCTCGAAATGATGGCACCGCGCCTTTGGGCAGCAGTTTCAACGTGTCCCACACCGACGCATTCGAGATCACCGTTCGCGCTCGAATGGTTTTACCGTCCCGCAGTTGGACACCGATCGCCCGTCGTTTTTCAACCAAAATCTGCTGTACATGGGCATTCAGCAGCAAGGTTCCGCCATACCGCTTCAGCCCCCGCACAAGGGCATCTACCAGCGCCCCACTACCGCCTAGCGGATAATCCAGCTTTACCCCCGGTCGATACCAATCGGCAAACATAAACGCCACCTCTGCCGCGTTGGTGCCGTTTGCCGGAAGCCCAGACAGCAAAAAGCACAGCAGATTTAGCCAGTTGCGAATAAACGGATCGTGAATCGCACCGTCCATAATTCGGCTGAAGGGTCCGGTCAGTTTGGCGACGTTAGCTGCGTGCGGTGCCAGCGTCGGCAGAAATCGTCCTAGCGTCCGTACTGCGCCCCAATCCAGCCGGACCGCTGCCGAGGGCAACGCGATCGCCGCCTGTGCGTAGGGTGCCATCAACCGCTGAAATTTCCGCCATTCTGCAACGGCATCTGGTCCGCGCAGCCGTTGTAGCACCTCGCAGAACTGATCCGCGCCCACGGAGGTATCGAAATCGCCTTCCGGTAGGCAGCAGCCCCAAGTGTCGTAGGTGGCACAGGGCAGCGGCTCGTCGATCGCGTCTAACACTTGCCGCAGTGGATTCGGCGAGGGGCTGTAGGACAAGCCAGAATACAGCGAGGGTCCAGAGTCGAAGCGGTAGCCCGCACGCTCGAAGGCATGAGCCGCTCCACCGGGAATCGAGTGGCTTTCGCAGACGACCACTCGATTCCCGTATCGCGCCAACAGTGCCGCACAACTCAAGCCACCGACGCCGCTACCAATGACAAGAACATCAGCGTCAGTGGAGTTTGTTTCAAGCATGGGGGTGGAACGAGGAAATCACAGAGTGAAATGTTTTTTAGATCTGCTGTTGGATAGGTATCTTGCCTGTTTGATCGAGACAGCCAGAATGGCTATCCCACAACCGTAAATCAAGGGTACAGCGATCGGACGGTTCACTCTTAAGCCTGATTCCACTCTTGCGCCGCGTCATTAATTGCCTGATCAACGCTTTTTTGTCCCAGCATGGCTGCTTGCAAGTTGTCGTAAACCACTTTTTGTAGCTGCTTGGCGTTTTTCATTGCTGGAATCAGCACTTGCGCATCGTTCATCTGCTTAGCGCTGATCGTTCTAGCTTTATCGACTGGGGTAGCGTTGGCAGCCTCCGTTTGAAAGTAGGAATCTTGCAGCGCTTTGACCGTCGAGGGCAACACGTTTGCGGCTTTGGCAAAGGAGAGCTGATTGGCGTCGTTGGTAACGAACAGGGCGAACTTAAGAGCCGCATCGGGAACATCCGAGTCTCTGGGGATGACTAGATTCATCACCGCCACGTTCTTTTTGCCCGTTTCTCCACTAATCTGCGGCGCAGAAGCAGACGTTTTGGCGATCGACGGTGCATTCTTAGCGATCGTATTCAGGAACTCTGCGCCGGACGCCAACACGGCTGTATCACCGCGCTGGTAGAGGTCGATCGCGTGTCGGTGTCCTTCAGTCAGCGCCTCTTTGGGCATCAATCCGTTTTTGTACAGATCCACCCAGTACTGGAACGCAGCTTTGCCTAGAGGCGTGTTGAATGCCGCTTTGCCTTCAGCATCCACTAGCTCTACACCCATTTGCACAAACGACTCCAGCACTTCGCCAGAATCCTCTGGAACAACGGTTGTAAAAAAGGCGTATTTGCCCGTTTTCTCTTT
>NZ_JACJPG010000616.1 GCF_014695955.1 Leptolyngbya sp. FACHB-36
TCCCAGCGAGTTCGCTGGCTCTTGGCAGCATGGTTTTGTCCTGGTAACGCTCCGGTTACTCTAGCGCTAGCGCAGAACGCTGCCGGATGCCCCACGATCGCCAAATCCAATGCCAGCTGCATATCTTCTACAAGGTTACCGCTAGCCAGAGATAGACGTTGGACCACCGACCACGGCAGTGCCATTCCAGTTCCCGTTAGCAGGCAGGGCAATCCTAACTGATGCAGCCCGATCGGACGCACTAAATTCTTTACCGTAAATGCCAGCACAGACACCGCATCTTTTGGACTAGGATTCGCAGGCTGCGCTAGTAAATACGTTGCCTGCACCGGACGCGATTGGCGAACCGCAAGGTACGAGATTTGCTCGATCGCTCCCGGCGCTACCGTACAGTCCGCATCCACAATGACTACGACTTCTGGTGGGTTAGCAGTGAGGTGCCGAAGTCCGAAATCCAAGGCGTACCCCTTCCCTCGATGCTCTAAGTCATGACGCTCGATCACGGTCGCACCTGCCTGCCGTGCCACTGTCGCTGTTGCATCCGTGCAGTTGTCAGCAATGACGATCAATTGGTCGTTATGGGTCAACTGTGGCAGCAGCGACTCCAGAGTTGCTGCAATTCCAGAAGCCTCATTGTGCGCTGGAACCAAAATTGCAGTACGGGGTAATGACGATGTAAACTTCAGCGATCGTCGGGCAGGCAAAAGGGCGGCAAGACACTCTAGAAACAGAACGCTAATCGGAATCAGTAGCACCAGCGCAACAAGAACCAGCCCTGCATTAAGCAGCGCGATCGCCAAATTCATCATGAATGCTCCGAAAGGTAAATGAGAGAGGAGTTAACCGATCGCATCGCTTGACGATGGTTCAGCCGTTGCCGTGGAAGAGGGCGTTTGTAGAATGTTTAAACCCTCTAACCGTGATGGTTGCTTATCTTTGAGATGCCCATACGGATCTTGCTTTGACACAGTAGAGGTTCGCTTGCCAGTGACCTGATTAGAAATGGCTCCAAGAATTGGTAAGCGATAGTTTTTCAATTCGACCACTGCTTTTTTGACAGCGGGATGCTTCGCTTTTCGCAAGCTCACGACCATGAAAATGCCGTTGGTATGGGCAGCCAGGAAACTAGCGTCAGCAAACTCATCGAGATTCGGCGTGTCATAGATGATCAAATCAAAGGCAGCCTGTAGCTGCTCCATCAGCATTTGCATCCGAGCAGATGCGAGCAGTTTGGCAGAGTCACGGGCGGTTTGTCCTGCCGTCAGCACCGAAAGATTCTTTTTGGGAGAGGCGATCGCGTCTTGCCAGGCTAACTTCTCGTTTGCTAGGACATCGCTAATCCCGTGCTGGTTTGGAAGATTGAGCTGTGTATGAAGCTGAGGCAATCGCAAATTTGCATCCACTAGTAGCACTGATTGCCCCATCTCTGCTGCTGCCATCGCCAAATTAAGCGCGATCGTAGACTTGCCATCTCCAGATCCTGCTGAGGCGATCGTCAACGCTCGCAGCGGAGATCCAGTCAGAAAGCGCAAGTTTGTATACAGCGTCTCAAACGCCTTCAAGAACGGTTCATTCGTCGCGATTGTCCCAACAGACGGCTCGCTACTAAACGGAATCACACCCAGCAGGGGTGCTTGCACCGCACTTTGAACATCCTCGCTGCTGTAGAAGACGTTGCTAATTTTCTCACGAGCAAATGCCGCAGCTAATCCTAGCGCCACGCCAATTCCCAATTGCATCATGAGCTTTTTGCTCATGTCGCTAGGGCTGGCCACCGGATTACCGTTCGCGTCGGTTAACACTTTGGCTGGAGCAATCACCTCCCAGGGAACTTCCTTCTGCGCTGCCTCAATTCGTAGCGTTTCGCGCTGAGTTAGAAATTGATTCAGCGTTTTGGTGGAGATTTCTAGCTGCTGCTGTAAGTCGTTGTACTGCCGAACGATCGTCGGAAACTGCTGAAGCCGCTTGTCCAGATAGGCGGAGTTCTGAGCGATCACCTGGCTACGAACTTGTAGCAGTTGAGCGGTATTCGCAGTCGTTACTAACTGGCGAATTAACTCTAGCCGCAGCGGATTCTGTGTGACCAGAATTTGAGGATTGACGGCTCCGGGTGTAAGGCGCTTGCCCAAATTCTTTTTTGTCTCGTCCTGAAACAGTTGGGTCAGGTTTTTGCGCTGTTCTAGCAGTGATCGAACTACCGGGCTTTCTTCGTTGTATCGTGCAGATTTACTGGCAATTACAGTTTCTAATTTTTTGATTTCGGTAATTAGCTCTTGGTAGCGCGGATTCTCGCTCAGGGATGCGGCAATCATCGCTTCATCCGGCGTTAGCCCCAGCTGCTGCTGCAAACGGGCATATAGCGATCGCTGCTCCACCAGTTGCTGCTGCGTAGATAGCCGTTGCGCTTGAATCTCTTGAATTTGCTTGGAGAGGTCGGCTCCCTCAGTCGTTGGCTCGGTCAAGCGGTAGCGCTGCTTAAAAGACTGGATGTCTGCTTCTAGCGAATTGACTCGCTGCTGTAGTGCGGGAAGTTGGTCTTCAATAAAATCAACGCCACCACCAATCCGGCTCCTACGGTCATCAAGGCTATATTTCAAGTAGCTTTTAGCAAGCTCTTCCAGAATCAGTTGAACCCGCTGAGCATCTCTGCCCTTATAGCTCACATCAATTAATCGGGCTGCGCTGTAGTAGTCAGTGCCCCCAACTCGCTGCACAACCAGGTTTTTGCTAAAGATTTCTCCCATCAGCATGTCAGCCGTCACGTCGGGATAGCGACTTTGCACCTGCTGGGCAGCTTTCGACAGCAGCTCTGGACTCTGCAACACTTGCAGCAGTGTTGGGTAGTCCACACTGTTGGTGTCGGTTAGCTGAGCGCGCGAGATTGAGGATGGGTCGGTCGATCGCGCTTGAGAGGTAACAGGCTCCACCAGAATCCGAAATCCTCCCTGATAAGTGCGAGAGGCTTTTGAGCCGGATAGCACGGCTGGAACTGCTGCTAGCAGCGTAATTCCCAAAATTAGGGGAATATTTCGCAAAATTGTGCGGATATAGGGACTGAAATCTAGTCCCTTCTGGGGTGATGATGCGCTAATTGAGTCGTCTTCTACACCTCCCGACCCTTTGTTTTTAAGCACGTCCTGCGTACTCTGCTGAGCGACCATGTTGACCTCTAGTTGTTTCCTTGACCCGTCGCACCTGCACCCTGACTAGAAACTAGTGAAAAGCCAACAGCCAGTTTTCTTTCGTCCTGCTGTAGGCAGTGCATGATAGCTATCTACCCAAATTGCCCAAAACAGTGAATAGTCCCAACACTCCGCTCAATGGACTTAGCACGACGCTCAAGAAGTCCGACGCGCTAGCAAACGCAGTGCGATTCACAACAACCACATCGTTATCGCGGAGAGCAGGATTGTTTCCCTCGTTCAACCCCTGAGACAAATCAAGTGCGATCATTCGTCGCGTCACAGTGCCGTTCGGGTTAAGACGAATGAGTTCCACATTGCTACGTCGGGCACGATTGCTTCTCAGCCCACCCGCTGACAAAATGGCTTGATTGAGTGTAGTATTCGGCTTCACTGTCACAGCACCCGGAGCCACCACTTCACCAACGACGCTGACTTTGATGGCCTCTGGTGAGAAGTTACTGCCTGCGATCTGCGTCGCTTCTGCGGCATCTAGAGTGGTTGCCAGCGGAATCACGAGCGTATCGCCATCCCGTAGCAGCATATCCTGCGACAAATCACCCTGGGTCAGAAACTTCCACAGGTCAACGTTGATTGTTTCTTCAGTGCCTGATTGCGCCGGTCGGCGGACTTGAATTTGCCGCACATTTGCAGCCTGAGTGATGCCACCTGCGGTTTGAATCGCTTTGCTGACGGTGGGCCATTGGGTACCTCCTTCACCACCGCTACGTTGACTCAAACTCGCTTGAGTTGATTCGTTACCAATCAAATTAATGATGTAAGAACCGGGACGATTTACTTGTCCAATCACCCCAATTTTTAGCGGACGGGGTGCCATCAAGCTAACCGTCACGATCGGATTGCGGATAAAGCGCTTGTACTTAGCAGAAATTGCCTCCGATGCCTCCGCTAGCGTCATACCTTGAACTGGGACGCTACCAACCCACGGTAAGTTGACGGTTCCATCCAGCAGCACGGAGTAGCGCGGTTCTAACACTAATTCGGGTGTGTCAAAACTGTCGATCCGCACGGCGTCTCCTGCCCCAAGCGTGTATGCGCCTGCTGCCTGAGTCGGCAGGGTAGGAGCAGCAGAGGTGGCGGGTGCAGGGGGTAAGGGCGTTTCTGCGGGGGAAACGGATGGAGTAGGCTGAGCAAAAACGGGGACGACTTGAGCTGTTCCGATAAAGGCAGATAGTGCGAGTCCAGTGAGCGATCGAGGAATTCCCTGAATCATAGCGTTGGGTGGGGAATGGGCAAAATGTATCCGAAATCCCTCCTACTATAGCTTTGGTATTTGAGGGTAGCTCTAGGGCAAAACACGGTATTCAAACGATCGTAGAACGGGAACTTAATCGGTTTCAAGCTGAATAGCCAGTACATTTTCTGAGGTTAGGACAACTGCCTCCCAGTAAGATGTGCACACTTGTTGGTGGAATAGCCCACTCAGGAGAACGTTCGCTCTATAGTTGCCACCCCACGTAGAAGGTTGAGGTAGCTCAAGGTTTTTGCTTACAGCTTAAGTATAAAAAATAACTAGTAAAAGCTTGCGTCTATTGTAGTGCTTGTCAATTTGCTGTGCAACGGTGTCAGTTAGCCATTGAGGTCAGGTTCCTTGAAGATTGCATATTTGGTCAATCAGTATCCGAAAGTGAGCCACAGCTTTATCCGACGGGAAATCCTTGAGCTTGAGGCGTGTGGTGTTGAAGTTCTGCGATTTGCGATGCGATCGTGCCGTCAAGAACTCGTCGATGAGGCGGACAAGCTGGAGTTGCAGAAAACCCGCCTAGTTCTAGATAGCGGCATCGTGAGAATTCTTGCTGAAGCAGTACGGGTAGCAGTAACAAAGCCATTTCGATTTGTCAAAGCGCTAGCGCTAGTTGGCAAGCTCAGCAAGCGATCGAAGTGGAGCGTTGTAAAACATTTAGCGTATTTAGCGGAAGCGTGTGTGCTGCTACGCTGGTTTGCAGAAACCAGCATTCAGCATGTCCACGTGCACTTCGGCACAAATTCCACAACGGTTGCTCTGTTATGTGAAGCGTTAGGCGGTCCTCAATATAGCTTTACCGTTCATGGTCCCGAAGAGTTCGATTGGGTGGACGCGATCGCTCTGCCTGAAAAAATTAAACGCGCTACCTTCGTCGTGGCGGTTAGCTCCTTTGGGAAAAGCCAACTCTACCGCTGGTGCAGCTTGCAGCACTGGTCGAACATCCACGTCGTTCACTGCGGTGTAGATGACAGCTTTTTTCGCCAGTCGATTTCCCCAATTCCTCCAACACCTCAACTTGTGAGCATCGGTCGTCTATGTGAGCAGAAGGGACAACTGCTGCTCATGGAGGCAGCGGCGCAACTGGTAGCAGAAGGAGTTCTGTTCAAATTGGTTCTGGTGGGCGACGGACCACTCCGGAGCGAAATTGAAGCGTTAATTGCTGAAAAGCGACTGCAACACTGTGTTGAAGTCACGGGTTGGGCAAGCAATGACGCAGTGCGACAGCATTTACTAGAGTCTAGGGCAATGGTGCTTCCCAGTTTTGCGGAAGGGCTACCTGTGGTGATTATGGAGGCGCTGGCGCTGAATCGCCCTGTGATTACAACGTATGTAGCAGGTATTCCAGAACTTGTGGAGCCGGATCAGTGTGGATGGCTAATTCCCGCAGGTTCGGTGGAGGCGCTGGTTGAGGCAATGAGATCGGCTGTGCAAGCCCCTGTGGAGACATTGGAAAAAATGGGAAATCTAGGATCAAAGCGCGTGTTTGCACAGCACAACGCTGGAGTTGAGGCGGGTAAACTTGCCGCTCTGTTTCGGTCCTACGTCGATAGCTGAAGTCGCGTTTGAACGTACACCCACACGATCGGGAGCAACGGATGACGGAGAGCCGGATTGAAGAACAATCAGATGGATTTGAGCGCCCCCGCTCCCTAAAGCGGCGAGCACTTCTCGGTTCTGCTTGGACGCTCAGCAGCCACTTAGCCAGTCAATTTCTACGCTTGGGCAGTAATCTGCTGTTAACGCGCTTACTCTTCCCAGAAGCATTTGGACTAATGGCACTCGTCCAAACGTTCATGATTGGATTAGAAATGTTTTCTGATGTAGGGATTCGTCCTAGCATCATCCAAAGCAAACGTGGCAGTGATCCAGCATTTCTCAACACGGCTTGGACAATTCAAGCAGGTCGCGGCTGTGGACTATGGCTGTGCGCCTGCCTAATTGCATTCCCAGCAGCAAAATTCTACAGCGAGCCGATGCTGATGCAGTTGTTGCCAGTTGTGGGTCTAACTTCCCTGATTTCGGGATTGAACTCGACGAAGCTGGCAACCTCAAATCGGCAGTTAGACATGGCGCGACTAACAATGCTGGAGCTAGGAAGCCAAATTGTTAGCTTGATCGTGATGCTTGTAGGTGCCTGGATGTTTCGATCGGTTTGGGCACTGGTTGTGGGTGGATTGGTTGGCTCCTTCCTGTCGATGGTGTTAAGCCATACCATGCTTCAAGGCGAAAACAATCGGTTTCACTGGGACTCGGACGCGTTCAGAGAACTGCATCACTTTGGTCGCTGGATTTTTCTCAGCACAGTCTTGACGTTTATAGCATCTCAAGGTGCAACGCTCGTTATGCCGCAGCTAATGGGACTCCGATTTTTGGGAATTTTCAAGAATGCTCAAACGCTGTCTCAGATGTCCTCTGAGGTGCTCAATTCAGTGGGCGATCGCGTGCTGTTTCCCTCTTACTCTGAGCTAGTGCGGGAGCGTCCAGAGCGTCTCTATCGAGCACTGCGACGATCGCGCATCGTTATGCTTGCTATGAGTTGGTGCACGTCGCTGTTCTTCATTCTATTTGGAAAGCAATTAATTGACCTGCTCTATGACAGTCGCTATACCGATGCAGGTTGGATGTTACAAATTCTGGCGCTCGGCTCTCTGGTCGGGATGGTAGGGCACACCTATAACAATGTGCTGTTAGCTAGAGGCCAGTCTCGCACGATCTCAGTGCTGCTCGTCGTAGAAATCGGCGTGAGATTTACCGCCATGTTTTTGGGTAATTACTTTGGCGGGCAGCAGGGCGTCATCATCGGACTGGCAAGCGTAGGCTGGCTGATGTATCCCGCCTTGGCAATTTGCTACATTCGCATCTCCATGTGGCAACCCGAAGTAGACCTGCCCGTGATCGCTGCTGCAACAGGAATTACGACAGTAGTTCTGTTCCACCAACATTTGATTCCAGTCCCTTAATGGGTATTCCTGCCATGCTCCCGAAAAAGTCACCCACCGTTTCAGTACTGATGTCAGTCTGCAATAGCGATCGCTACTTGGCACCAGCAGTTGAAAGCATTCTGAATCAGACCTTTGCAGACTTTGAGTTCCTGATTGTAGACGATGGCTCCACCGATTCCTCTCTTCAAGTGCTGACTCAGTACGCTGCAACTGACAAGCGAATTCGGTTAACTAGCCACCCACTGAAGGGAATTCCAAAAACTCGCAATGAGATGCTGACGCAAGCCACGGGTGACTTCATTGCGGTGATGGACGCTGACGACATCGCGCCACCAACGCGATTAGCTAGCCAAGTGGAATTCCTCCAGCAGCATCCCGAAGTAGTGTGGCTCAGCGGTGCCTTTGAGTTAATCGACGAAAAGGGGCGGTTCTTAACTCGTATTACGATGCCGGAGAGCAATAGCGAGATTCACTCTCTGTTGATGGATGGGCATACGAGCTTCATTCACCCTGGAGCGATGATGCCACGATCGAGCCTAATTGCAGTCGGCGGCTACAACGAAGCAATGGTCACGTCCTGCGATTTGGATTTGTGGCTGCGCTTGAGCGAGATCGGGGATTTGGCAAACTTAAGTGAGGTGGTTGTGAGATATCGCCTGCATACATCCTCCATCAGTAGCCAAAAACATGCGCTACAGGCTCAGGAAGTAGCAGCGGCATTTGATCGTTCTTGGCAGCGTCGAGGATTGCAGCGCCAATTTCAGGTCACGGGCTGTGGGTGGCGTCCAACCCACGATCCCGCCTCTCGACATCAATTCATGCTTCAGTACGGCTGGTGGGCATTCTATAGCTACCAGCGAAGGATGGCAATGGAGTATGCACTGCGGGCAATTGCCATTAAACCCTTTCAGATTGAGGGTTGGAATCTGCTTATGTGTGCTGCAATTAAACCTGTGGAGGACGAATGATGAACTCGAAACCACCTGTCTCCGTTCTTCTGCCTGCCTACAACTCGCAACGATATGTTGCTGAGACGGTGGAGAGCATCTTAGCTCAAACCATGTCTGACTTTGAGTTAATCATCATCGACGACGGCTCTACAGACGACACACTGAAGATTCTGCAGCAGTATGCCGCGAAAGACAGCCGAATTCGCCTCAGCAGCCATGAAAATCAAGGCGTTTCTCGAACTCGCAATCAGTTGTTAGCACAAGCGCAGGGTGAAATCATTGCCGTGATGGATGCGGATGATGTTGCACTACCCGATCGCTTTGCTCGTCAACTCGAATTTCTGCAAACGCACCCTGAAGTCGTGTGTGTGGGTGCTGCCCACGAAGTTATTGATGAGGAGGGACGATTGCTAACATGCCTCATACTGCCTGAAGATGATGCCGAAATTCAACGACAGGCACTTGCTGGACATGGCAGTATTTGTCACCCCTGCGCAATGATTCGACGCTCTGCCCTGCTTCAAGTCGGCGGATACGACGAACGGTTGCTCTCAGCGCACGACCTTGATCTGTGGTTGAAACTGGGCGAAGTTGGACAGTTGGCGAACTTGAAGGATGTGCTGATGCGGTATCGCATTAACACGCAATCAGTGAGCGCAAAAAACCCAAAGGAACAACGGGATGAGGCGCGGATGGCGTGTGAGTGGGCATGGCAGCGACGCAATATTGAGGGACGATTTGAAGCGGCAGAACCTTGGCGACCTAGTGACGATCGTGCCTCGCGGCACCAATTCACACTTCAGTATGCATGGTGGGCATTTTATAGCCATCGACGTGGAACTGCACTGCATTACATTCTGCGCGCAATTCGGTTGAAGCCATTTGCAATTGAGAATTGGCAACTGCTTTTGTGTAACACCTTCAACATCGAACCCTCGTCGTGATTCCGCTAAAAACTCTACTCGTGTTTGCTGATTATGAACCCGACACTCAATCCGACACCGCTTGTCAGTGTAGTTGTGCCGATGCACAACGCTGAGGCTTACATCTCCGAAACCGTACGCTCCATTTTGCAAGAAAATAACACAGCCTTGGAGGTTGTTGTCGTTAGTGATGCCTGCACCGATGCGTCACCAGAAAGAGTGCACCAAATCGGCGATTCCCGCATACGAATGATTGAGGGTCCCGGTCGGGGCTATGTCGCTGCCGTCAACGCCGGATTCGCTGCTGCTCATGGTGAAATTATCATGCGCTGCGATGCGGATGATTTGTTTCCAGCCCAGCGGATCATGAGGCAGGCAGAGTGGTTGACGCAGCATCCAGAGTGGGGCGCAGTCTGCGGTGGATTCGCCACGATCGACGCGAACGGACGTCTGATTGCCAATCTGAGAACAAACCTTGCCGAAGAGATTACTGAAGAGCTTCAAAACGGCATTATTCGCAATCACTTTTGCACCTACGCGATTCGCGCAGAATGGATAAAGGCGCTGGGTGGAGCACGTCCAGAACTCAACGGCTCATCAGAATTGGATATTCTGCTCAGGCTGAGTGAATTAACGCGAGTCTGGTACCTGCCAGAAATTGACTACTTCTACCGTTTGCATGACCAATCCCTAACTCACAACCAGCGGAATGTAGAGCGACTGTTTTTTGATGATTTGATTGTCAAGCTACAAAAGCAGCGCCGCACACAGGGTCAAGACGACTTGCAGCTTGGCATACCGCTTCCCGCTGCGCCCACAACGGAAGATGACTCTGTGTTGGCAGTGGATGAGCATGTGCAAGGTCAACTGTTAGGACGAGCTTGGCAGGAACACCAAGCAGGACAAAAGTTTCGGGCACTGGCAACAGGTGTTCGCTCTGTGGCAACTCATCCCAAAAATATGGGTGCATGGCGCAGCTTGTTAGCGTTAGCAGTTAAACCTGCGGAAAAAAAAGAGTGAGTTGATATGAAGATCACGTTTGTTATGGGCAGTGGCTTTACGCTGTCGGGCGGCGATCGCGTGATTGCCATGTACGCTGATCGCTTGCAGAAACGCGGACACGATGTGTTCGTGATTTCACGACCGTCCTTTTCGCCTAAATGGCAGCATCAGGTGCGATCGCTGATTAAGGGCAAGGGATGGTTGCCAAAGCCAGAAAAAACGGCTTCTCACTTCGACCACCTTAATGTTCCCCACGCCCTGATTGATGAGTTTCGTCCTGTCGTCGATGCGGATGTCCCTGATGCCGATGTGGTAATTGCAACGTGGTGGGAGACAGCAGAATGGGTCGCCACGTTTTCAGCAAGGAAAGGAGTAAAAGCATATTTCATCCAGCACCATGAGGTGTTTGATTATTTGCCAAAGGAGAGAGTTAGAGCAACGTATCGCCTACCGCTACACAAGATTACGATCGCTCAGTGGCTTGTGGACTTGATGCAGACGGAATACGGCGATCCCAACGTATGCTGTGTGCCCAACAGCGTTGACACTGATTTGTTTTCGGCTCCGTTGCGCGATAAGCAATCTATTCCAACCATAGGAATGCTGTACAACTTGACCCCTTGGAAAGGCTGCGACATCAGCTTGAAAGCATTCGAGATCGCAGCTCAGACAATTTCCAATTTGCGCTTGGTTGCTCTTGGTGAGTTTACGCTATCACCAGAACTGCCGCTGCCACCGGAAACAGAATATGTGTATCGCCCAGATCAAACCCTACTTAAAGACACCTATGCTAAGTGCGATGCTTGGCTATTCGCTAGCAGATTAGAAGGTTTTGGATTACCTATCTTAGAAGCAATGGCGTGTCGCACTCCGGTAATCGGAACTCCAGCCGGGGCAGCTCCGGAGTTATTGACAGATGGTGCAGGTATTTTAGTTGAGCCAGAAGATCCGGAAGCAATGGCGCAGGCGATCGTGCGGCTCTGCAATTTACCTAACTCCGAGTGGAAAACTATGTCGGATGCTGCCTATTACAAGGCGACCCACTACACCTGGGAGGATGCAACCGATCAATTCGAGGCAGCGCTGTATCAAGCCGTACGCTCTAAGCAAACTGTGTGATCGACCCTTCAAAACTGGGAAACCTAATCATTAGTTGACTTAATCGATCGTCACCTGAGATCGCTTCCGTGACGACAGAGCGATAGATTGTCAATCCAAACTTGTCTACCTACCGCCAGTCTAGCGAAGAATCCCCGCACGCTTATTTTTTGTTCAGATCGAGGAGCATTATGACTTCAACCACTCTACTTCGACTCAGCCCAGAGTACCTAAAAGACTTGGCAAACAAGTATCGCGAAGAGTACGCTGCGGCTCAGCCTTTTCCTCACGTCGTGATTGATAATTTCTTGCCGGACCCCTCAGTTCTAAATGAAATTCTAAATGAGTTTCCAAAACCAGGGGATATTCAGTGGAAGAAGTTTCAAACTAACACTGAAAAAAAGTTGGCTTCTACTCATGAACAGCAAATGGGCGACATGACGCGATCGCTCCTTTATCAGTTTAATTCGTCTACGTTCATTACATTTCTAGAAATTCTGACTGGAATCGATGGCATTATTCCTGATCCTCACTTTGAAGGTGGAGGGCTGCACCAAATCGAGCGAGGCGGCTACCTAAAAATGCACGTAGATTTCAATCAGCACAAAAAGCTAAAGCTCGATCGACGATTAAACTTGCTAGTGTATCTCAACAAAGATTGGCAGGAAGAGTACGGCGGACAGCTGGAACTGTGGGACAAAGATATGACCCACTGCGAGAAAAAGATTTTGCCACTGTTTAATCGCTGCGTTGTCTTCAGCACAACAGATTTTTCGTATCACGGGCACCCGGAACCGCTGAACTGCCCTGAAGATAGAACGCGGAAGTCTCTAGCACTTTACTACTACAGTAACGGACGACCTGCTGAAGAAATCTCGAGCGTTGCGCATTCAACAATCTTCCAAGCTCGCCCTGAAGACAATTTTGAACCGAACGAGCCATCGAAAGCCTCGTTCAAAACGGTCTTGAAGAAGCTGCTGCCGCCAATTTTAGTCGATGCAGGGAACGCATTAAAGAATAAGTAATAAGCCGTTTTTAGGGTAAGGGCAAAGCATTGAAACAACAATTCTTTAAACAATCCGAGAATTGTTCTACTCAATGCTTTGCCCTTATGTGCTTATCATTCTTATTAAAGAAGAGTTCTCTAGGCGCTCCTTCTAATTACCTCGATTATTGGGAACCTTCTTTTACGTTACTAAACTTTTGCCCCCACTTTCTCTATGCAAGGAAATGCGATCGCGTTCCTAGCGCTGCTAGGTTGGCTCCCCTTTGTTATCTATCTATTCTCTCGCTATCCGGCACAACGAGCGTTAATCGTTGGCGTTCTTGGAGCATGGCTGTTTTTGCCTCTGTCATCCATGAAGATTCCCGTTGTCCCTGCTTATGACAAAATGGCGGCTGCTTTCTATGGAGTTTTGGCAGCAACAGCAATTTATGATATGGGACGTTTGCAAGCATTTTCCTTTAGCTGGATTGATGTTCCCATGATCATTTGGTGCATTTGTCCATTCTTTTCATCGATGACAAACGATTTAGGTCCCTACGACGGTTTTGTCATGATGCTAGGCCAAATCGTAACTTGGGGATTGCCTTATCTTATTGGTCGAATTTACTTAAACAGTTTATCTGGGATGCGCCAACTAGCAGTTGGTTTTTTTGTTGGAGGATTGCTCTATATTCTGCCTTGCTTATACGAAATTCGATTATTCACGAGCCTTCATGCACGGGTATATGGCTTTGCCCCAGTAGAAAACTTTCTTATTTCAATTCGTTATGGCGGCTATCGTCCCTCAGTATTTCTCAGTCATGGTTTAGCAGTTGGTGTGTGGATGATGTCCGCAACTCTAATGGGGATAACCCTCTGGCGAGCAAAAATTTTAAAGAAGATTTGGAACATTCCGATCGCCCCACTAGCTGTTATCCTTCTTGTTACGTTTATCCTGGTTAAATCAACGGGTGCTTATTTTTTGCTAGCGCTGGCGCTCATAATTTTGTTTGTGGGAAAGTGGCTTCGTACCGCGTTTCTAATGTGGGTTATTGTTGCAGGAATTTGTCTTTATTTGAACTTGGGAGTTACTGGGGGATTTCCAAGAGAGCCGATTGTTTCCTATTTGTACCAAAACTTTAGTCCCGAGCGAATTCAATCACTGGATTTTCGGTTTGTGAATGAAGAAATACTCTCAGCTAAAGCGCGAGAGAAAATCTTGTTTGGCTGGGGAGGGTTTGGACGAAACCGAGTTTACGATGAGTCTGGCAAAGATATTTCAGTTACAGACAGCTTGTGGATTATCGTATTTGGAGTAAATGGAGCGGTTGGCTTGGCAAGTGTATTCGGTTCACTGCTGCTGCCTGTTGTTAGTTTCTGTACAAAATTCCCTGCCAGACTATGGTCTAATCCCCGTGTTGCACCAGCGGCTGCACTGGCAGTTAGTGTAGTGATGTATTCGCTAGATTGTGTGCTAAATGCAATGGTGAATCCAACGTTTGCGCTAGTATGCGGCGGATTAGCAGGATTGGTTGTGGCTCCTCAGCGTGAGAGCCACTAGTTGTCGATCTATTTGCTTTGCAGAGAATCAGCTCTGGCTAGAAAGACCACCACGAAGAAATACGCTATTTTGAATAGAATCTTGTAGCATTTTGGGTGGATCAAGGTCAGGTTTGCGTTGAATTACTCGGCGCAGTCGCCATAGTCCAAATCCAGCCAAAAATGCAGCGTCTGCCAGAGCAGCGTATACTAAACCATAATTTTTAACGAAGTAGCGCCGACGCGAATCAAACACGTATTGAGGCTGACGCTTAGGTTTCACGTTGCGAACAGTGACGCCTGTGCTTTGCCCTGCAATATGCATAACGCGGCTTTCAGGCACGTACCAGCACGACCAACCCGCTCGTTTTGCCTGCAAACAGAAATCTGTCTCCTCGTAGTACAGGAAATAGCCTTCGTCCATTAAACCGATCGCCTCAAACACAGAGCGACGAATCATCATGCTTGCTCCGGGTAACCAATCCACTTGGCACTGCTGGTTGGTCATCCGGCGAACAACTGCCCACTTTTCTAGCAGCTTTGAAACTATACCCAACCGTAAGCCCGATTCTAATTCGCTCAGAATGGTTGGGAATCGGAAGGCAGTGGACCAATCGCTACCATCGGCTTCCTCAAAGCTGCTGCCCGCAATTCCTACGTCGGGGTGCTGCTCCATAAAGTTGACTAACGCTCGAATTGCACCGGGACGGACGATCGTATCGGGGTTCAGTAGCAGTACGTAGGGCGGTGGCGTTGAAGACTGTAGAGCCGGACGAATTGCAAGATTATTGCCGTAAGCATAACCGCCGTTGTAATTCGAGGGCAGTACTGCTGCCCAATTCTGCCAGCCTTCTGCTGCGATCGCGGCTTCAATCCTCTGTACAGAATCATCGCCGGAAGCGTTATCGACAACGACAACGCGAGTTCCCAGTAAAGATTGAATTTCTGGTTGCAACGATCGCAAGCAGTTAATTGAGAGTGAAGCCGTCTTGTAATTGACAATGACAACCAGCAGGGGGCAGTTTTCAGGCAGTTGAACAACGGTATGCATGGGTTTGAATGACTGGAGTTACAAAGTTACCGAATCTTTATCTGGTTAGTGGAAAATTTGAGTTCTCAGCTACGGTCGAGTTGGAGCGATTGCGTTACTAAGAGCGTCGTCGATATATGCTTGCAACTTGTCTGCCATCACTTCGACGTTGGGTTCTTGCAGCATACTAGAGTGCCCACCAGGAACATCCAGCACCTTAATTTCTTCAGTTACTCGCTGACTCCAGCCTAATAGTGGATCGCTGTAGACTTCGACATAGGGTTCATCGCTGCCATCTCCTTCGGTTGCCCGGATCAGCAGTATGTCACCGTTATACAGCCGCGTTGGATTATAGATTTGCTCTGCGAACTCATACACTCTGCGCACAGACAGATTATGCAAAAAGTTGGGCAATGGCAGTCCACGGTCCAGATAATACTGAAACAGCCACAGTTTGAGTTGATTCCATAGAACATTCACCTTCGTTTGCATTTCGTAGACAATCAGGTTCGTTGCCTTCCGTCGAATGGTGTTTAGAACTTGAATTACGCGCTCTCCAGTCTTGACGTGCTGATTCTGGCTCAGCGCATTGGACAATCGTTGCAGTCGAATGTTGGTAACGCGACCGACGCGCTTGGGTGCTTTTGCATCGGCCGCATCCATCAAGGCAACGATCGCCACCTCCTGGCCGCTAGTTTTTAATTGCTGCGCCATTTCAAACGCAATTACGCCCCCTGCACACATTCCGCCTAGTAAGTACGGACCTTGAGGCTGAATTGCTTGAATCTTATCGACATAATAGGCTGCCATGTCTTCAATCCGAGTATGCAGGATTGGGCAGTCTTCATCACTGTAGGGCTGTAGCCCATAAACTGCATGATCTGGCTTGAGGCGATTGGCTAAATTTCGGTAAAGCATCGTTTCGCCGTCGCCGTCATGAACCAGAAATACCGGAGATTTTGCGCCGCCCGATCGGATTAGGACCACCGATTCTCTGCTTCCTGAGTTCGTCATCAGTT
This sequence comes from Leptolyngbya sp. FACHB-36, assembly GCF_014695955.1. GTDB lineage: Bacteria > Cyanobacteriota > Cyanobacteriia > Leptolyngbyales > Leptolyngbyaceae > FACHB-36. The sequence goes on from NZ_JACJPG010000616.1 coordinate 15,938, forward strand.
GCGCGAGTTGCGCGATCGTTGGGGCTTCTAGCAGCGTTGTCAGTGGTAGTTTTTTGTCAAATGCCTTTTCAATCTGGGCGAATAGTTCAACAGCAAGTAGCGAGGTGCCCCCCAAGTCAAAGTAGTTATCCTCAGCGCCCACAGAATCGATATGCAGTAGCTCTGCCCAAATCTGTGCCAGTTGTTTCTCTTGTTCTGTTCGTGGAGCAACAAACGGCTGCGTTAAATCAGGGCGTATCGAGTGCAGCCGCGCTTCGACAGAATGAAGAATTTGTTTAGGGCTGTACAGCTCTTTAGCAATGCGGTTGAGACGCTGCGATTGATTTGAGAGCACTAGCGTTGCAGAAACTTTGCTTGCAGGCTTTTCAGTTGGTTGTTCTATTTGCCAATTAGCAGATGTGTAGCTAATGGCAGCAGCAAATTCTACAGGGATGTGAAAGCGATCGCCTTCGTCCATCGTCTGCTTGAATTGTGACACTACACCTTCTAAGAAATTACGGGCAGGCAGGTTTTTCTTAGTTGGAATATAAGCAGCATCAACAAACTTAAGATGACGCTCTTTAGCAATTTCTCCTAAATATTGGAGCATACGATGCTCAACACCGCGACCTAGCACTCGGCAACTGAGCAAAAATGTATCAATGCTTAGCCTTTCCGACTCTGTAGAGAAAATAATAATTCCAACAAGTCCATAGTCACCAAATCGATCGCTGACTTCCACAATTCGGCATTCTAAGCCACATTCAGATAGCTGCTGAATTTCGCTCTCAGACCAACGAACAGTAGTGAAGTTGAACTGATTTGTGCGCTGCGTCAGTTGAGCAACTCTAGGCAGTTGATCTAAAGAGGGTTCTGAAATTTCAATTCTAAGTTGTAAGCCTGCTAGGAAGTCATCAATGCTAACGGCTGTTTGTTGAAAACGATCGCGCTCAACGTTCTGCTTGTAAAGCGCAGTTCGCTGCTTGTCTTCCTCTGTAATTTTGAGATGATCAAATGCCCAAACATGCTCCAGAAATGTGGAAATATCTCCATCGATTGGTAGCTGAAGCGTTAGTACTTCAGGACAGTTTGCTTGCACTTCAGCGCATTCAACCGGATTGTCATCGATAAAAATAAAGCTGTCTAACCCTAGATTGAGTTCCTCAGCTAGGGATCTAATATTCTCTGATTTGGGTACCCAATTAATGCGCCAAGAGACAATGTGCTCCAGCTTCAGCCGCATGTCAGTACGTTGCTCAAACACTTCTAGCACATCTGCCTCAGTATTTTTGCTGCACAAGCATAAAATCATTCCAGCTTCTTGCTGAGCAGCCATAAAGTCCTGAAGCGACCTCCAAGCTGGAGGAATTTGAATTCCGTTTACGCCATCCTCACCAACAACCCCTTTCCAGATAGTGTTATCGCAATCAAGAACAATGACTTTATGAGGTGCGCGTTTGATCGTGTAGATTCGCCGTGCTAGCAGTGTTGCTAGGGCAGTAAAGAATTCAGATGTGAAGGGAATGTGTCCTAACGCATCGCGTTGAGCATCATAGTAAACTTCAACCGGATATTGCTGAAAATCTTGCGATCGAATTAAGTACAAATCAGAAATACCGGCCAACTCTGCAACTAAGCGCTCCTCAAGGTCTTGGCAGCAACGGACCCAGTTTGCATCTGCTCTGAGGCCAGGCGAATCTGGACATAGACAAACTAGGTGCGGTGTGGACGAGGAGAATACGGCTGCTTTCAGGGCTGTAATGAAGTCATGAACATTTCGCTCAACAGCCTCAACCTCATTCAAGGTTTCGCCACTGCCTTGCTTGCGCCAATCTTCAAAGCGCAACAGGACAATGTTTACACCCTGCCGATTTTGAGATAGTACACTGGACGGGTCGAGTAGTTGCTGAAATACTTGGTTGTAGGGAGCAAATTCGATCTCCAGGGAAAGCTCCAATTCCTGCACCCAAAATGCCAGTGAATTCTCGACAGGTTCAGCCGTAAATGTAGCGCTAATGGCTATTGTTTGCAGGTTCTGTTGAAGAGCTTGAACGGAGAACTGATGGGCAATTTGCATGGCTACTTTCCACTATTTAGCTAAATTTGATGGCGCTTTATGCGCTACACTTTGCGATTAAGCTGCTAGAGCTTAATCGCAAGAACGCCTAAAGATAGAAAATGTACATGCTTAAAGGACTATCTTAGGAACGATTTTCTCCACGTTTCTTTGATAACATGTAGCCAGTGAATGGAAGAGAGTAAGCATTCGGAATCAAGAACTAGGGATTCATCGAATAAATAGAAAGAATACGTATTGTCACTGATGTTCCGACTATGTAAGCCAAGCTACGAGTAACATCGTTAGCTATATAAACGGATCAAACAGTCGTATGACCACTTCAAAGATTTCTGCAACGGAACCAGATTGGGATCGTGAGCGCTGTAACCGTTGGTGGGAGCCTGGTCGGCAGCTTCTAAAATCGCTCCGGGAGTATCAGAGGTGGCAGAAGCAGGGCGGAGTATTTGGGCGATTTTTTAGCATTTGGAACGTTCTACAACATCGCTTTTGGAGTGTTGTTGCTAGCGCTGATATTCCAATTAACTCTCGAATTCAAGGAGGGCTGTTGCTGCTACATCCTAACGGAATCGTAATTCATCCAGAGTCTACTATTGGACCAAATTGCTTAATCCTGCAACAGGTCACGATCGTTGGAGGCGTTACGATCGGAGGCCATGTTGACATTGGTGCTGGCGCTAAGATTATTCGTCCAGTAACGATCGGCGATCATGCAAAAATTGGAGCAAATGCTGTCGTTCTAAGTGATATTCCAGCAGGAGCAACAGCCGTAGGTATCCCAGCAAAAATTACTCAAGTTGAGCGGTCTCAATAAACTACTCTAGTGAATTTCTGTTTCTCCTCTGCCAACAGTTGACACAACCAAACAACTGTAGAAATAAGCTAACTAAACTCAAGAAAGTAAGGGGCGATCGTTCTTGCTAAATCGAAGCAGTACGGGGGCGATCGCTATGAGCTTTTAGGAGCACAATGGTGACGCGAATCTTTACCCGCAATCAGCAAGGGTACCCGTAGACAGAAGTTCAAAAACATATTAACGAAGCAAAAAAGCAGCTTGCTGCGGGAAAACGTTACGGACGTGGTTGGAGTTGTTCAACAATAAATACAGTACAAGTTGGCGACAGAGCCTACTTCTACAGAGTAGCTAGCGAACCAACAGGCTTTTTCGCTTGTGGACGTATTGTTTCTGAAGAATCAAATTCTCAGCTAAGAAAAACTCCCCATTTGCACCATCTCAGTTCAGCCTATAGTAACCAATACACCAATGAAGAGTATGTTGTTGCTTACGAATGGCTTTCGGTTGTAGATTACGACAAAACTTTAAGTGGAAGAAAGCTGAGAGCTATGCCGGAATTTGATGACTACAAATTTCTTTTCAGACGTTCTGGACAATCACTTGGAGAAAGTTTTACAGCTAACCATCTTCAATTTTTAGATGAACTATGGATAGAACACGTAATGGAGATGGCAAAAAGAGGATACGGTGCCTGTACACCATTGCTCACCACGTAACATTTAGAAACGATCGCTGGAGATCAAGCCTTTCCACAAAACAAAAACGGTAGAGGATTGCTCCCCTACCGTTTTCAGTTTTAACGATTCAGACTACTCAGCCGCTTGGGGAAGCAATTCCCGCTTCTGGCCTTGAAGCACCTTCACTTGACCGTCTGTATCAACGTCTACGACAGCAGTGTCGCCGTCCTTGACGCGACCAGAGAGGATTTCCTCAGCCAGCGAGTCCTCCAACAGTCGCATGATGGCGCGACGCAGTGGACGAGCACCGTAGCTGGGGTTGTAACCCTCTTCCACGAGTCGGTCCTTGAAGCGCTCCGTGACCTCCAGCGTAATCCCTTGCTCCTGCAGGCGCTTGAACACCTCGTTTAGCAAGATGTCCGCAATGTCCTTCACCTCTTCCTTCTTCAGCTGACGGAAGACAATGATCTCATCAAGACGGTTGAGAAATTCTGGACGGAAGTACTGCTTCAGTTCCTCGTTGACCAAAGAACGGATGCGATTGTACTGCGACTCAGAAGCATCTTCACCGCTGGAGAACTCGAAGCCTAGACCACCGCCGCCTTTCTCAATCACCTTCGAACCGATGTTCGAGGTCATGATCAGCAGCGTGTTCTTGAAGTCCACCGTGCGGCCCTTGGCGTCGGTCAAGCGACCATCTTCCAAGATTTGCAGCAGCATGTTGAACACGTCCGGGTGTGCCTTTTCGATTTCATCAAACAGGACCACCGTGTATGGGCGACGACGCACCGCTTCGGTCAACTGACCACCTTCGTTGTAGCCGACATAGCCTGGAGGCGAGCCAATCAGTTTCGAGACGGTGTGCCGCTCCATGTACTCCGACATATCAAGTCGGATCATGGCGTCTTCAGAGCCGAAGAAGTATGCAGCCAACGCTTTCGTCAATTCCGTCTTACCAACCCCGGTCGGACCAGAGAAGATAAAGCTGGCGATCGGTCGATTCGGGTTCTTCAAACCGACACGTGCGCGACGAATTGCGCGAGACACTGCTCTTACAGCTTCGTCCTGACCAATTAAGCGCGTGTGCAGCGTGTCTTCCATGTGCAGCAGCTTCTCGGATTCAGATTCCGTCAGCTTGTTCACAGGAACGCCCGTCCACGACGCAACGATTTGAGCAATATCCTCTTCATCTACGACAGGGGAATCGTTACCCTCAGTAGAATCATTCTTCTTGCTTTGAGCAATCGCCTTGATCTCTGCCTTAATCTCCATCTCGCGATCGCGCAGTTCACCTGCTCGATCAAAGTTTTGCGAACGAACGGCATCGTCCTTTTCTTTCAGGACTTGGCGCAATTCTTTGTCAAGCTCCTTCGCTGCTGGAGGCAGTTGGGAGTTGATCAACCGCACACGAGAGCCTGCTTCGTCGATCAGGTCGATCGCTTTGTCAGGTAAGAAGCGATCAGAGATGTAGCGATCAGACAGCTTAGCAGCCGCCTCAAGCGCCTCATCGGAAATCTTCAGCTTGTGGTGCTGCTCGTAGCGTTCGCGCAGACCGCGAAGAATTTCGATCGTCTCGTCCACGCTAGGCTCACCAACCATGACAGGCTGAAAGCGGCGTTCTAGTGCAGCATCGCGCTCGATGTGCTTGCGGTACTCATCCAGCGTCGTAGCACCGATACATTGCAGCTCGCCGCGTGCTAATGCAGGCTTGAGAATGTTGGCAGCGTCGATCGCGCCTTCAGCCGCACCCGCACCAATCAGCGTGTGCACCTCGTCGATCACTAGAATGACGTTCCCCGCCGAGCGGATCTCGTCCATGATCTTCTTGAGGCGCTCCTCGAATTCACCGCGATATTTGGTGCCTGCAACTAGGAGACCGATGTCAAGCGTAACCACTCGCTTATCTTCTAGAATGTCCGGTACGTCATCGTTTGCAATGCGCTGAGCGAGTCCTTCAGCGATCGCAGTTTTACCAACACCCGGTTCCCCAATGAGCACCGGATTGTTTTTGGTACGACGACCGAGAATTTGGATCACCCGCTCGATTTCTTTCTGACGACCAACTACAGGATCGAGTTTGCCTTCGACTGCCATCTGAGTTAGGTTGGAGCCGAATTCGTCAAGAGTCGGGGTTTTAGTGCGTCCTTGAGAGCCGCCAGAAGAGACTTCTGCGGTTTCTCCTAACATACGAATTACTTGAGTCCGCACCTTCGACAGGTCCACACCCAAGTTCTCCAGCACTCGTGCTGCGACGCCTTCACCTTCCCGAATCAAACCCAAGAGTAGATGTTCGGTGCCAATATAGTTGTGACCTAATTGGCGAGCCTCTTCCAGCGAGAGTTCCAGGACTCGCTTTGCTCGTGGCGTAAAGGGAATCTCTACGGCAACGAAGCCAGAGCCTCGACCAATAATTTTCTCAACCTCGATGCGTGCGTCTTTGAGATTAACGCCCATCGACTTCAGTACTTTGGCGGCGACGCCGGTCCCTTCTCCAATTAGACCCAGGAGGATCTGTTCTGTACCCACAAAATTGTGTCCGAGGCGTCGTGCTTCTTCCTGGGCAAGCATGATCACCTTAATGGCTTTTTCTGTGAAGCGTTCAAACATGGCGTGTCTTTATCACCTGCTGCGTGCCGGTACTGCTGATTTTAGCATAGAGGAAAAGTCCGGCTGTTCAAAATCAACAGCAGGTTGGAGGTGTGATTACCGAATCTGATAAAGGAGAAATGCTTGGGCGCTTGAATTCTTCCCCAAGGGGGAATTGTTAACAGGAATCCGGGGACAAGTCAAGGGTTAGTTGCCGAACGCGATATCCGCAATATCCGTCAAAAGGCGCCAATTTGAAGTAGCAAGTCGCTGATCCACCGCTGTCTGCCAGGTGTGCAGATATCGCTGAAACTGTGGGTACTGTAGGTCTCCACGCCATAAGACTAATGCGTCTTCGCCGGTGTCTGGATAATACCTTCGTCTATATCCCACTTCTTGAAAGCCAAACTTCGCGTATAGCGATCGGGCTGATTGATTAGAAATTCTGACCTCTAGCGTGGCGCGTTCTAACCCACGCTTGTGTGCGGAGTGTAGCAGTGTAACTAATAGTACCTGCCCTAATCCCTGACGCTGGTAATTAGGGTCGATCGCCAAAATCGTAATGTGAGCTTCTTCCAGAATTGCCCAGTAGCAGCCAAGCCCAAGAAGATTGGGAGTGGGAAGTGAGGCAGGCTTGGATTTTGCATTTTCTTCTGCTCCCCACTCCCCCATCAGAGCAAGTAACTCGCTGTTTGGGCTATCAATCTCTCGCTGGTAGCCATCGATCGTCCATAGCCCACCAAAGCAGCGCTGATCAAGATCAACAGCAGCGGGAAGTAAGTCATGGGTGAGAGGTTTAAGATCTAAGCGTCGCACATCAAATGGCGAATTTGCGTCGAAATGCACAGATCTCGATTGTAAACTGTTAGGGTAAGGGCTTGTGCCTATTTGCCAACTCAAAGGATTACGGAATGGTTGCGACTCACCCTTCAGCAGCTTATCAGTCTGGGCTTCAGTATTTGTCGGATCGAGCAGCGACTCGATCGCCCAATCAGCAGCTTTTACCCCTGACAGCTCGCGTGAACGACGCTGACCATCTGGAAGTCGGCGGCTGCGACGTACCGGATTTAGTTCAAAAATTTGGCTCTCCGCTGTACGTACTGGATGAGGAGACGCTGCGATCTGCTTGCCGTCAATACCGAGATGCATTTGTTCAGCACTATTCTGGCGAGTCGCAGGTGCTATATGCCTCCAAAGCATGGAACTGTTTAGCAATTTGCGCGATCGTTGCTAGCGAAGGTCTGGGTGTTGATGTTGTATCAGGTGGCGAACTTTACACAGCGCTTAAGGCAGGCGTCAGCCCGGATAAACTTTATCTGCACGGCAACAACAAATCTAGAAGCGAGCTTCAGTTTGCGATTGAGTCGAAGTGCACGATCGTCGTCGACAACTGGTTTGAGCTAAAGACGCTGGTGACGATCACGGATGAAGCGGCGCATCCAGTTCGGATTATGCTTCGCTTGACTCCTGGAATTGAGTGCCACACGCACGAATACATTCGCACGGGACACCTAGACAGCAAGTTTGGCTTCGATCCCAGTCAGATTGAAGAGGTGTTTTGCTTCCTGAGCCAACAATCGGCACTTTCTTGTATTGGGCTACATGCCCACATCGGCTCTCAAATTTTCGAGCTACAGCCGCATAACGATCTGGGCGCAGTCATGATGCAGTGGTTGGGCAAGGCAGCACAACACGGATTGCCAGTTCAGGAACTCAACATCGGGGGCGGATTGGGAATTCGCTATACCGAGTCCGATGATCCCCCCAGCATTGAGGCGTGGGTCAAGGTGGTGGCAGAGTCTATCGAGTCTGCCTGCCGCGAGCAATCGCTGCCGCTACCCAAACTGCTGTCTGAACCGGGACGATCGCTGATTGGTTCTGCTTGCGTCACGGCGTACACATTGGGTAGCCAGAAGGTGATTCCCGATGTTCGGACTTACGTAACGATCGACGGTGGTATGTCTGACAATCCACGTCCGATTACCTACCAGTCTGTGTACCGCACGGTGGTTGCTAATCGAATGTTGGCACCGCTGACACAGCAGGTCACGATCGCTGGAAAACACTGTGAATCTGGCGACATTCTGATCAAAGAGGCGACTCTACCAGAAACGCAACCGGGAGATGTGCTGGTGGTCATGGCGACTGGGGGATACAACTACAGCATGTCCTCGAACTACAACCGCATACCGCGCCCAGCTGCCGTGTTAGTAAATCAAGGCGAGGCAAACCTGTTTCTGCAGCGAGAAACCTATGAAGACCTGATCCGGCAGGACCGTTTACCAGAGCGCTTAAGGTAAGACAGCATGGGTCAGGAGACCGATCGGGCGGTTAACCTGAGCAACCTTGTCCAAGACGAGGTATTCTGGACTGCATCCGTCATCCTTCAACCCCCCTTAACCGGTGCAGGGTTAGTCCAAGTCAATGGGAT
>NZ_JACJPG010000617.1 GCF_014695955.1 Leptolyngbya sp. FACHB-36
TTTGGCAGCGATCGCAGCGCCGGAGTATCTCCAACTGTCCGAAACACCGCTTCCAACGCCGTCGCGGTTTGGGCGAAAGGCGCACGGCTACAGAGCAAGAAAGCTTCTGCTAGCCCAACCGGACCTCGCAGCATCCACTCAAACGCAGCAGAGGGCGGCGGGACAGTCAAGGTAGTGTCCGGCGCGATCGAGATAGGAGCGCTCTGTGTTTCCGTCGATCGTGTCAGGGGCAGATGCAGAGCAATCAGAGTACCGCTACTATCAAATTCCAGCAGTAAGAAATAAACCGGATTAGGACTTCGGTTCTCGACACGGTACTGGATGCGGCTGCCAATGGGAAGACTGGCAAGTTCCTCCGTTTCCGCTCCACTCGCTTCCGAACCCAGCGCGATCGTTGCCCGTTGCAGCACGACCTGCGGCAAGTCCACTCGTTCTAAAGTCGCCTGCACCGCGAGTTCAGACGCTGCCTCGTTCGCAGTCACACTCAACAGTTTTGCAGCCAGCAGCGTTTGCAGCTTAGGAACCAATCGCCGCACGGCGACTTTGACCGCTTCGCCGCCTTCGCCGATCGTGTTGGGAATCGTCGCTTGTCCAAGTGAGAACAGCCCATAGCTGGTTTGAGTAGAAGTGGGAGTGCCCAACTCGGTTAGCGCATCCGGCAGGGATGCAACTTGAGTCGGTGGAGTCGTTTGCTGCTTGCTAAACAGATAGTCGGCAGCTTGTTCACTGGCGATCGTGGCGGTCACTCGCGGCACATTCGATAGCGCGCTGATGGCATCTACTCGCTCGATTCGCTCTAGGCTGCTGTCCAATGCCACCGTTAGCCCCACGTTGCGCGGCAGCACTCGCACTCGCTCACGTACAAGCTGCCCCACTTGAACGATCGACGGGTCCTCAGCGCCAGCGGCTAGCTTTGCTTTTGCCGTCAATCCATCCCGCGAGGTCAAGGTCAGGACGCGATCGGCATCGTCTACGAGACTGAGCACCGAGTTGGCGTCGAGCCGCTCTAGCACGGCGGGCGGCAGTCCACCCAGCCAGAGACGCACAGTCTTATCGTCCTCAATGTCAATAACAGCGCCAGCCGCCGCACCGAGGTTAGGCGTCACATGAAGCGGCTTAAGAGGACGCTCACGGCTGCCCTGTCCGCTCAGCTGCGGCGACTGCTCCAAATTCACGAGGGATGCAACCTGCTCTCGCACGCGGCTCAAACTAACTCGCAGCACTGTAGCGGGTGTTGCTTGCCAAAGCTGCTGCGTCAGCGCGTAGGTGAACAGCCCAGCCGTAAACCCGTTCCACCGCGCCTCGGTTGCCAGTTGGTCTACTCCAGCCGCGCTGAGCACAATTCCGGGTAGCTGCCCCGATCGCCGCTGCACCGCCAGACGGTCTCGATCGCTCTGCGTCCGCTCCATCAATTCGGCTTGAAGGTCCAGTTCTGCGGCACTTGGCTGCATCGGCAGCGTCGGACGAGCACGGATGCGAAGCGCGCCCTGCAAAGACTTCCCCGCATAGGCGTAGCTCGTATCTAGAACAGTCGTAACCTTGTTGGTCGGCAGCGATCGCAGCAGCAGCAGCAGCGTGTCTTCTAGTAAATCCTCTACAACCAGCCCCTCAGTACCGGGATCCTCGATCGTTACTAAGCTCGGCTGCACGGCATCGGGAGTAGCGCCTAGCGCCACCTGTCCTCCGTAGCCGCTGAAGTGAAACACGACGACATCGTCGGACTTCGCCTGCTGTACCAGATGGTTCAGGAAGGCATCCACGATCGCCTCGCGGGTCGCCTGCTGGTCCGTTAGGGTGAGAACGTCGCTGGGCTGAAACCCAAATCGATGGATCAGCAGCTCTCGCTGAAGGGCGACATCGGTAATGCAGCCGCTTAGGGGGACCGTACGGTATTGATTAATCCCCACCAACAGCGCCAGTTTGCGGGGAGTTGGGTCTGCCAAAACTCGGTGATAGCGACTGGCAGACAGCGCAATGTCGCTGACGCTCCACGCCGCTAACGCTAATCCCGTCCGCTGCAAAAACGATCGTCGTTTCATAGAAGCTACCCGCTGCTAGCTACCAACGTATCAAAGAGTTACAGCTTTGTGGGCAGCGAGAAAGTCAATAATTTGAGGAATTTCCAGATTTATCCTGGTAGGGCAAATATGGTTGCGCTGGCTCGGTTGAGCAGACTCGCGCTTGTCGATCGAGATGACGGACGATCACTACCAGCGATCGCATTGCACTTCAACCTGAACTTGGTCAATCTTATTGCCGGAATATAGCTGGCTTGCGAAATTCAGTGCGTCATTATGGATATATCCGTTTACCCAGTTCACAACATTCCATGACTGATAGAACTCAATACTTACTGAAATTAGTACAACGAAATGTCAACGCGTATATCGCTAACCCAAAAACGAAAGCGGTCATGGTTGCAGGCTCAATTGCAGAAGGGTTGTGCGATGAATACTCAGACTGCGATGTAATGCTTTATTACCATGAACTGCCGTCTGAAGAAGAGTTGCG
>NZ_JACJPG010000618.1 GCF_014695955.1 Leptolyngbya sp. FACHB-36
TACTCCATTTCCATCGTATCCCCACCCTGGCTGCTCGGCTCCGTCAGATTCGAGTACAGAATTGAGACTCGCTGCGGCGTCAGCTGCGAGGGGCGAACCAGGTCGCTCTGAGTAGTTGCTAGCTTCGGCACAATCACCTGGTCACCCGCAATCAGCGGCAAGTCTGGAACGGGCTGTCCTGTAATAATGCCTGACATATCCAGAGTTCGCTCCTCGCTGCCGCGAATCAAGCGGATATTGCGGATATCAGCCGTCGGCTTTACCCCTCCCGCGCTCCGGATTGCTGCACTCAGATAGCGTTCTGGCGGGTTTTCACCCGTGACTGCTTCAGGGGCACTGCGCGGACGAGGGGTTGGGTTGTCGTCGCTCTCCGGTAAGGCGTTGATCAGAACGCGACCGGGGAAGAATGTTTCTCCAGCAACCGTAACCTGGACGGGTGCCCATTGCGCCACGCGCACGCTAAGCTGTAGCGTCTCTGCTCGGAAAATACCTCTGCTAATCAGCAGTTGAGACAGGCTCCTCTCAACCTCCACAGGCTCCAAACCTGCTGCCCGTTGAGCATCTAGAAAGGGCAATTGAATGGTTCCATCAAGGTTAACCTCGTACAGCCCGCTGATGCGGAAGCGGCTTTCATCTGGCAAATCGTCATCTAGTGGAGTTAGAATCCGCACGCGATCGCCGGGTGAGAGTGGCAGTGCTACCGCAGGCAGCACCGGACCCAGTGTAACCCCAGTTGCCATGAGCGTGAAAATGGCAGTTAATTTAACCCACATTACAGCATTCCATCCCTTTAACTCAATAACAGCGATTGTGTATAGCAGTTAGCTAGGTTCAGAAACCGCCGACGGCAACGGCTCGATCGAGGGGGCGAACCGACTCGGGTCGAGGTGCATCCGCGCCAGCAGCCCATAAAGATTGAACAGCCGTTGCCGTCGGGCGATCAGCGCTTGTGCCTGTGCGGTCGGCAGCAGCCCCATGACGGCGATCGCCAACAGCACCTTCCACAGCAGTCGCGTCCGCAGCAGGGTTGGGTCGTAGCGGACTGCATTCCATAAGTACTGGAGCGCCAAGACGCCCTTCTGACGGGTGGGATTGCCCTGAAGCGATCGAAAAGTAAGGAATTTATAGCGATTTCCCAAGCTGTGCGGCTTCAGGTGCTGAAGCGTAGCGGGCGCTTGGGCAAACGACCGCTCAATGACGCGAAAGCTAGCGGTTGCCATGCGCTGAACATTGCTCGATAGCGACCCCGCCGAGACGCGGTAGAGAACTTGGACTTTGGGAACGCAGGCAAACGGGTAGCGAGCCGCGAGCCGCAGCCACATGTCCCAGTCTTGGGCGTTGGCAAGCGACTCATCAAACTTGCCGACCTCGACCAAAGCCGATTTACGGACTAGCACGTTCGAGCCGCTGCCAATGCAGTCTGTCAGCAGGAAGTTAGCAAGCACATTCCCGGCGATCGTCGCGTGGGCACCCTGGCGCAAATACTGCCCCTGCTCGTCGATGCAGTCGGTCCAGCTATAGGCAACGGCTGCCTGTGGCTGAGCCTGTAGCGCCTGTCGCTGGGCGGCAAGCTTGTCAGGAGTCCACAGGTCGTCGGCGTCAATGAAGGAAATATACTCTCCCCTGGCGTGGTCAATACCACGATTTCGGCTGGGATTTGATCCGGCATTTGGGTAGGAAAACACTTGAATCCGCGGGTCATCAAAGCTGGAAACAACAGCGAGAGTGTCGTCTGTGGAGCCATCATTAATAATCAGCAGCTCAAACTCCGAGAACGACTGAGCCAGAACCGAAGCGATCGTGTCCCGAATCGTTTTCGCACCATTAAAGACTGGAATGATTACAGAAATGAGCGGCATAGAACCCCAATGGACGATTTTCAGGCAGCGGGCAGCAGAACGACGTTAAGTATTTTCGGCGACAATCAGCAATAGCTGGCAACCTCGGACGATTGAGCAACCGAGCGGCTGAGAATATCGCGATACAGCGCGGCAATTTGCATCGCCTCGGTCTCGATCGCGCGGACGGGACGGATGCCCTGCCGCCAGCGATCGAGCAGATCTGGATTCTCAATCAGTTGAAGCAGCATCGCCGCCCAAGCTTGGGCATCGTTGGGCGGTATCAAGAGTCCATCAACACCGTGGTGAATCAGTTCAGCAATGCCGCCCAGATTCGAGCCAACAGCGGGAACCCCACAGGCATGAGCCTCCAGAATCACCAGCGGTCCCGTTTCTAGCCACTGAGAAGGTACTGCCAGCAGGCTCAAATTAGACACGGCTGCTGGCAAATCTTGATGAGACAGCGCGGACGCAACTCGAATGCGGGGGTCTCCAGCAATGCGTCGCATCATCTGTCGTCGGTACAACTCGTCATCCTCAATGCTGTGGATCACAAGTTCGATCGGCGCGTTGGCGGGCAAAAGCTGCAGTGCATCCAGAAGCACGTGCAGTCCTTTATTTGCATTCCAGCGACCGATAAACCCAACCCTCAACGGATTGGTTGTAGGTGCTGCGGTTGAGCGCTGAAAGCCAGTTGCCACGCCGCAGCGATACAGCACCAGCTTTTCCTCCGGGACGCCATTAAGTCGCAGCGTGTCATAGAGCCACTGACTAACTGCCACAATACGATCGCTCAACCGTGCCATCTCCATCAGGCGATTCCGACGCGCCGCCACAAACGTTGGAATCGCCAGCGGCGACAGCATCGCGTTCATGGTGGTCTTCAGCGGAACCGCGAAGCGATCCGTGCGATTCAGCACCCGCTGGACCCCCTGACTCAGCGGCATGGGTAGGTGACTGAGCACCTGAAGCGCTGGGGCAGGCAGAAACGCGGGTACTCCACAGCAGCGACTACAGCGTGCCAAATCAATACGCCCGTCGCAGGCTTGGCGACCCTCAAGCATCAGAGTCTTGCGCTGGCACACCGGCACGGGTAAGTGAATCGTTACCACAGTTGCCATACCCAGCGATTTCGCGGCTTGCAAATGCGGCAGTCCACAGTCCGGTGTCCAATGGTGCTGGTGATAAACATCCGCATCCTGTTGAATTAGCCACTCCGCGAACCGTTCAACGCTGGAGGGAGAAAGCTGCCCGTGGTTAGGTTCTGAGATAGGAACCGCACCGATCGAGTAGCGATGGACCTCAACCCCTTCATACTCGTAAGTAGATTCCCGGCTACCTGCCTGCGCCGCCGCCACGGTGCTTTGAACACCGTACGTCCGCAGGGCAGGAATGAGGTCACTTAGATGGATTTGAATGCCTCCACATTGATCGGGAAAATACCGCGACACAGACTGAATGGTCTTCATGAACGCTCCGAAGTGACAAAATTCAGGATTTTTAGTTAATCCCTATACTTTGAAAAATTTTTCGGAGGAATGCAACCTTGAGCAACACAGGTGATTGACATAATACGTGTGAACTTGCGAGATGTGGACTAAACGGCAACTTTAGGCGCAACTTCTAACAGAGACTTGCCCTCAATGTAGGAAGGAATCGGCGATTCCAGCAGGGTGAGAATTGTCGGCGCGAGATCGAGCGAGTGACCCGGTGGCAGGGTACCAGGGGTGACCTTGGGACCGTGCGCCAAGAAAAAGCCTCTGGAGCGGTGGCTACCCGTTCGCAGGTAGGGAACAGGACCCACACGACCGAGTTCGGGACTGTCTACTGTATCGGCTGCGTGGTCTTCCTGCCACAGCACCACCAAATCTGCGTCCGGCAGCTTGGGGTCGCGATCGCTGGCATGTTCACGAGTCCGCGTTACGCCACGAACCATTGGCTGTCCAGTTCGAGCATCCTTGAGGTTGTACAGCAGTTGGGTTAGCTCATCGCACAGCGCGTCGTACTCTGCGGGTTCAACAATGCCCTGAGGCTCTCGCCCTTTGAGGTTGATGCGGATGTAGCCCTCGGAGTAGCTGGGCAGCGCAAAGGCTTTCATCTGTGGCCAGAACGGCTGATACCAACGGGCAGGCTGGAAATACAGTTCGTCTCCCTCTGCCATTAGCGTGTGTGGTGCAAGCAAGTCCGTCTCTGGGGAAGCACCAAAGAGCGGCTCGAGGCGCTCAAACACTTTAGTTGGCGCGTTTTGGCGCAGAAAACTTCGTACAGGATTGGAGTCTGCCTTCAGACTCCAGACTTCTCCTAGCCAGCCGCGCTTTTTAAAGCTTGTCTTTGGAGGTGGCAGTGGCGCTCCCAGCTTGCCTGGAGCAAAGCCTGGCTTGCCAAAATTAAAGCGGTACATCAATTCCGGCAGGAAGAACATGCTGGGCAAGTCCATCACGTTCGACCCCATGCCGTGCGCGGCAAAGACCAACACAGTGGCGTTTTCTGGCGCTTTACTGAGAATGTCCCCGATCGCCCGATCGATCTCGACAAACGTTTCCAGCATCAGATCGGGTGCCGCTTTGCCCATTACTTCATATAGCGGATGCTCCGGCTGGCTCAGGTGCCAGAAGAAGTGTCCGGCTGAGTGAGTTTCGCCAAAAACAGTTAGAAACAGGTCCCACGGTTCCCGCTGAAGCAGGTCCTGGCAGATCTTAGCGCGGCGGTGAATGCCTGTAACCAGGTGGTCTTTAAGTTCAATGAGGGCAGGCAAGTTGCGGGTGTCAGCGTGGTCCTTGTTAAAGACAGGATGCTCGCCGTGCTGAGTGACGAGTTCCTGAAACAAGTGAGCTGGAAGCGACTCACTGGGTGTCAAAGCAGAGTGTGCGCCCCAAGCGAGCACTTGCGGACCGTTTGCTTGCTCGGACAGCTTAGACTGCGGCATGTCGAACACTGCAACGCGATAGTCCGACCCCAGCGCGTAGAACGGCAAGTACTCCGAGAAATCATACGCACCGATGTCGGTTACACCGTAGGTGGCTTCGTCGTACTTAACAGGAGACCAGTACCCAGTGTTTTTCGGTGAGCATCCCGTTAGAAAGGTTGTCCAGGGCGTTTCCGCACGGTAGTGGCTGAACGTTTCCAGCCGAGTGTACGCGCCTTGATCACGCAGACGGCTCAGTGTCTTCAGATGTCCCTGAGCCATCCAGCCTTCAATGATTGAGGGATCGGCGGCGTCTAGCCCGATCGCAATAACAGGATGTTTCATAGAGTGCCTTTTCCTCAGCCGTGGATGTACACGATGGCGGATGTGTCTACTCGATCAGACTTTTGATCGCCGTGAGCACCGTCTCAGAATTGCTGATCCGCACGATCCACCGTATAGATACGGTAGTATTCCTCCGGAGACAGCAGGTGAAAATCTGTCAAACTTCATCAGATCTTTTGCAAAGAGTTTGTAAAGATAAGACAAAACTTGATAGAGCAGTAGCCAATCTTTAAATTCTGGCAAACGGAATTGTTCAAGGTTTTGTACAAAATTGAGCTGGCAAACGCAGAAGCAAAATAACGTCGCCCCTACGCCCATTCGATCATTCGATCGACAGCGATTCCGAGAGCAGCTCAGGCTGAAATCGTAGACGTAGCGAGATGACTAAACAGCAGAAAACGGAGAATCCGCAGGTCGAAATCCCGCTCAATTCTCCGCTTCCCCTCACTCACGAGGACTTAGTACTGACGGTGCATCAGTCGTCTAGGCGCTGCTTGATGCTGTGAAGAACGAGATCGCTCACCTTTCGGCTTGCCAGCGTGTCGTACAACAGGTGCTGAACCTGCCGTGCCTGTTGGAGATCGCCCTGTCCGACTAGCCAGTTGCTAAAGCGATCAACATAGTACTTGAAGTCTATGTGCCCAAGGGTTTTTGCCGCTTGCTGCGCATCGCTAACTAACGCCGTACTCAGTTGCGCTTGGGCTTCTGCCTCATTGGGTGCGCTCACCTGAATCAGCTTCTCTGGCAGTGTGCCCGGAATCACCAGTTGTTTGTAGGGTTGTGCTAACGCGCTACCCAGCGCAACTTGGGCGTGGATGGCAACGGAGCGATCGCCCAACTGGTCCACCACTTGCCGCAGCGTATCATTTCCCTTGTTCAGCAGCCGACTGCCGTCGAAGGCGAGAATGCGACCAACCTCATCCGAGAAGAAATCTTGCGCCAGAAACTCCTCGTCGTAGCTGCGCGGAGGTGCGACGCGAATTCGCAGCGGATTGGAGACGATGTCTGTCTCCTCTTGATGAGAGTGCACGGCAACCTGAATCGTGTAATAGCCCGGCTCTGCTAAATCCCAGCCGTTGCGACCTGCCGAGATAAACAGTGACTCATACACCGATTCTCCTGGCATCAGCACTTTGGTTTGGTTTTGCCAGCAGTAGTTGGCATAGGGCAAGAACTGCCGCGCCTCCTGGTGGTCCTTTTTCAAAATCACAATCATGTGATCGACTTCGGACAGGAGGCGATCGCTCACCAGCTTCGGCTCTGTCGAGGTGTTGGTCAGCTTCAGTTCCACTACTACTGGTTCCATAAACTCGAAGATCGGCGTTGATCGGTTCACCCGCACTTGCAGCGTTAGATCCGTTGCCGCGTGGCTGTGCCCGTCGTGCTCCTCAAAGCCGTGCTTGTCAAACCAGTTCGCATTCCCCATTTGCACAAAGCGGGCGGGCGCATGACGCAAGAACAGTAGCTCACTATCGCTAAACCGAAACTCAAAATTGGTGAAAAAGGCAGCTTGTCCTCCCGCAACTCGGTACGGATAGTTCATGAAGCTGCGGACCTCCGGCTCATTCGTCAGCGGAATCCATGGAGTGCCCCAGTTGGCTGGATGCTGCTTTTGCCAGGAATGCGCCAGATTAAAGCTGTGCCCTATCTCGTGGCACGCCGTCCAGAAGCGCATCCGCTGCACCCACGCCTCTGGAGCCACGTCACCCGCAGGCGGCACCGAAATAAAGGCGTTGTTAAAAATGGCGGTTCCCTGACGATGGTTCGGTCCAATATCGTCGAACATGATGCCGCCTAAGCCGCTGCCTTGCTCGTGTAGGGCAGCAAACAGAACCCACATCGACCATTGCGGACGGTTATCGAACCGCGACCAGTAGGTCTGCATGGCATCGTGCATTTCCGCATCGCTCCAGCGCGAGTTCGCACCTGCGCCGCTAATGGGCACAACGCTATCGCCACCGGAGTTTGTGACTTTGAAACCTGCCCGTTGAAACACTTTCTCGATGCTGAGGGTTTCATTGGGAAGATCCGCAGGGCGAGTGGGGTGGGCGTGGGTTTCGATGCTGCTGACCACGCTGGTGTCAGCGGTGCTATCCAATTCAAATTCCACTGGATGGAAATAACGGTTCTTGAAGCGGTAGTCCAAGACGCGATCGCTGCTGCTGCCGCCACCCGACAGCGTAACTCTCGCTTTCTGCCCACTGACTGCAAAACTGCGCGTCACCTGAATTTTGACGTGCGTGTAAGGAAACGCTGAGCCGTCTTTGTACCAGATATCGCCTTCCCAGGTATCGTCCTCGGCTTCACTAAGTTTGGCAATCCAGTGAACGCTGAAAAGCACGCTCGATTCGCTGCCGCTAGCCGTCATTTGCGGATATAGCCCATCGACATCTAAGCGAAGCTCACGGACCACGCGCGGCAACGAAATTGGGGGAGCCACGGGTCCGGGAGAATTGGGAGGCGGACTGACCGACTCATACAGTCCACTTGCCCGCAGCAGCAGTGGAAACGGCAGGGGTTGTGGCATTGGAATCGGACGAGGCAGCGGCACGGGAATTGGATTCGGGACGGAAACGGAACTACCAGAAGCCTGCGCGAACTCTTCGTAGGCTTCAAAAAATTGCTCATCCATAAAAGTCTCCTGTTGGTAGGGGTTAATACTGGTACAAACGGTTGAGTTAGTGGAACAATGTGGGTAGGAAAGCAATTAGCGAATGGCTGTTTAGGTGCGGCTTCTCAAACCATGATTCACCGCAAGAATTTGCATCGTGCCTCGGTGCAGGTGACACGATCAACTGCATTGGAAGCGGCAAATTTTAATGAAGCTAAACTGCTTTTAGAACGATCGTCTACAGATATCCAAAGGCTTCCTTAGAAAGCTGATGCTCCAGTCTGCTGTCTGGCGTTATTGAAAGCCCTAGGTAAACGTTTCCTGAAAGCTGAAGTGGAATTGTTTGAGTAATTCCTTTCGATGGCACAGCAATCTCAAGGGTGGTTTGTCCCTCTGGTAAATTGATTTCTACCCACTCTGCCAAACCAATTTGGGTTCGAGTTGTCACGGTTTGCTGCTGAAAGACTTCCTGCTGATCGGCACGAATAATCACCGAATCTTTCACAAATCCTTCTTGTAAAGCAATATGAAGAAGTGCCATAGATGCTGTTAGACGAGTGTTACTACGATCGAGCTCTAGCGATGCCGCTGAGCAATGTGCCACGGTAGATGCTTGCAAGAGAATCACAAATCCGCAGATCAATAACCGAATTAACCAGCGGTTGAGCTGCGATCGCACGAGCAGTCACCTCCTCAAATTTGCTTAAATCGGCAGTAGCACAGAATGAAGAGAACCTATTGATTGACTGTTTTTTCTAGGTCAGCATTCTGTGCTAAGTCAGTAAACACAAAGAACTCGAACATAGTCATTCGCTAATTGAGATTAGCCATTTGCGCATTCAGGTTACTGTGTTTGCGTACTTAACTACCTGGATATTTGAAGTATAGGCAGCAGTTTCCGGCTTTAGAATCACCCTCAGGGGCACCTTTATTTCGGCTTACTAAATGGCGGATTGCTATTAGAGAATGCCTGCGGTAGCGCTCAAATATTAATGCTGTTCGGAATACGAGACGGCAGTAGATAGGGATAGGCAATTCCAGTGTTCATCAAACGCTGGCGATCTCGCTTTTGAATCGTCTGTTCAATCGTCAGCAGGTCTGTTTGAAACTGTGCCAGCGTTTCGCGATCGCCTGCGTCTGCAAACTTGATCAGGTCGGGACTGCCAAGCTGTCCCCAGCGAATTCCGCTAAGCGCAAAGGCTAGCTCCATTTGTCCCAAATCCTGCTCGATCGGTGGAAGCAGTTGCGCCAGTGATGCAGGCGTGTCGGGTCGGCTGTAGAGCGCTAGCGGTGCATTCGGCGTGTAGCCTACGTAGTCGAACTGGCTAAAGTTCACAGCAGCATGTTGCGGACCGCAGGTGAAAATGACTGTAGTGGCTAGGTCAATCAACTGCTGCAAATTCGCCAGTTTCCCGTCGGGCAGCAAACCAGGAACGCGAGCATAATCTGGCAACGCAGGCTCCAGCCCGGTTTGCACAATCCACTCTTTAGGAACCCAAGCAGGCGCTTGAGGAAAGTCAGTAGGACGCGCCTCCAGCGGTAACCCCAGTTCTGCTGCCCACGCTTGCAGGTACGGGTCCAGCAGCACGGCTCGATCGTCTGGGTAGTAGCGGTGCAGGTAGCGAGTAACGTAGTGGGCGATCGCATCCCATAGCAGCCGCGCGTCGTCTCGGTAGGGAAACTCTGGTAGGAACTCCGGCTCCAGACCGCGCTGCTGAATATCGGTAGGCAGGGCGTAGTCCGAGAATGGACGAGCGCGATAGGCTCGGTTCATCAGGTCTAAGCAAGCGTCGCGCGTTGGAGCCATGAGCTTGTCGATCGCGGCTCCCTCTCCCAGCAAAATCGTGTTGCCTCGCGTATTAATCGCTAGCAGAAAGCGGAAGTGAGGACGCAGCAGAGTGTAAACCGGATGGGTGACGGGAAGCTGCCGCGGAGTGGCGATCGCAAAGGCTTCCATTGCCAAGTGGGTGTAGCACAAATGAGCAAGCAATTCGTGATGGGTGACATCTGCCGTCTGCACACACAGCTTTGCTCGCATCCAGTCATCAGCAGGGTCGTTGGGCGCAATTACCCGTCCCGGCTCAATCTGAATCAGCAAAGGTTCCAGTCCGTCCGACGAGCGCTGAAACAGCGCCACTGGGCTACCCACGTAGCGACCAGCCTGCAAGTCGCTTGGAGCAAATTGCAGCAGGGGGTAGTCTGCCACAAACAGTCGATCGTTCTCTGCAAGTTGCACAAGATCAAGCTCCCGTCCGTCCGCCAGCGTACAGGAACGTTCTGCCCACGCTGGCAAGGAGTCTGAGGACTGCACGCGCTGCAGCACCATCGGGTTCTGTCCTGCTAGACGCTGACGAGCAAACTCACGATCGCTCAATCCGCTATCGCGCTGGTGAATGTGACTGACCACAGGAAGGGAGCGTCCGCGTGTTTCCAAAGCGCTGTAGAACCGCGATCGCGCCTGATCTGGCTGAGTGGCTGTTTGCCCTGCGCGGCGTGCAAACAGTAGCGTCAGCGTCATTTCACGACGCGATCGCACGTAATCGGTATTGAATTGCTCATCCGACGGCAAATCCAAGTTAAACCAGTCGGACTGAAAGATCTCGAAGTCTGCTAAAAGCGTTGTTACCCGAATCCAACTCTCATCAGTTGCCTTCTGTGCGGCTTCTAGCTGTTGCAGCAGCAGGCTCCAAGGCGGCGAGAGTTTCCCCTGATACAACAAATTCTGCCGCAGTTTAGTCGCAATGTATCGCAGCGTGCCGTCATCACCTGTGTAAGGAAACAAACGGGCGGGACCTTGCGGCTCCAGCGTCGAAGGATCGTAGCGGTAGTGACCCTGTGGCTCGATCGGCGGAAAGTGGACCATAGGTGGCATTGGGTAGAGGGGCTAAGCAGAGACTTGAGGCGTGCCTCAATCCTTTCTTCACCCCGTAGTCTGCCCAATCCAGATGTGGCGGCAATAATCACCGCCAATCTTAACCCTAAGGTTCCGAAGCAGCTTCGTCTCTAGGTTCTGAGGCATCCGACGCTGCCGACGTCACTGCCTTTGCCTTTTCCCGTTCTTCTCGCTTCTTACGTTCTGCCTTAAGCGCATCTTCCATAACGATTCGCGCCTGAGCCATCTTCTCTAAATTGCTGCGGTAGAGGTCTAGATCCTTTTGCAGCTTGTCTTCAGGCAAGTTGAGCGCGGTGCAAATCTGCTTCAGTGCAGCAACTCGCTGAGTTTCATCTTTAACTAGATCAGCATCTCCCTGCTCTACCAGGGTGAATAGACCGATCGCAAACAGACGACTGTACTTAAACTTGGCGTTGTGCGCGATTCCTCGCAGTTGCTCTTGCAGATCGTTAGCATCTGGAGCAGATTCCCCCAGCGATAGCCACGCTACAAGTTCTTTACCAGACAAACGGCTCGCAAGGCTCTGTAGCCGCTCGGCATCCTGACGATACCGTTGAGGGTCATCCTGCAAAGCACGACACAATCCCTCAAAAATCGAAGCTTTGTCTTGCTCGGGACGGTAGCCCTGCATGAAGCGATCGAACGAGGTAACGACGCCGAGCGCATAAAACGGGTCATAGCGGAAGTCCGCATGAACAGCGAGCAAGTGCATTTCAACCATTAACTCCTCCACCACCCGACGGTAGATCGAATTGATCGGGCGGGTGTGAGTCGTGTAAAAGGCTCGCTTAGTATCGGAGACGGTGCGGACGTTATTCACAGCAAGATTCTGATGGCGACGTGATCCCATTTTCGCGCTTGACGCGGCGTTTGCCAAGTTGCAAAGAGTTATCAGTTTTTAGTGGCTAAGGATTAATTCTGAGCTATGAGAATTGAACAGAGAGGTTCAACTCAAAATTCATGACTCAGAATTTGTAATTTTATGGCGCTTTCTCCAACGCTGCTTCAACTGGCCAACTACCTGACAGGCGAGTTTGATAACCAAGAGCAGGCAATGGCAGATCCTGCCTGGTTTGTGCATCTTCGGCAGTGGCACTGTCCCATTGCTCTATTTACGGATGACAGCTTCACAATATTTGCAGAACAGGCAAATATCGTGAAGCTGGATCAGCCCTATCGACAGCGGCTCTTACGGCTAAAGCCATCAGACGATGCCCAGTCGCTTCAAGTCCAGTACTACGGCTTTCACAATCCGGCAGCCATACGGGGAGCAGGTCAGCGCCCCGAAATGCTGGAGCGCGTAACGATCGACTCGGTAGAGTTGCTGCCGGGATGCATTCTACAGGTGATTGAGACGGGGGACGATCGCTTCGTGGCGTCTCCCCCAGCAGATGCCCGCTGCTACTTCTCCTACGAGGGCGAAACTCGTCAGGTTATTTTGGGCTTCGAGAGTAGCCCCACCGAGTTTTTCAGCTATGACAAAGGCGTTGACCCGAAAACAGGAGCCACCCTATGGGGAGCGCTCATGGGTCCCTATCGGTTCACCAAGCGGCAGCACTACTAGCTAGCAATGCCTCTAGGTACGCCTTCGAGGGCTTCTTCTTCGGTGTCAAAAATCTCGAACACCGAATCCATCATCGTGACTTCAAACACCAGCTTGGCTTCAGGGTGAACGTTGCAGATACGGAAACTACCTCTCACTTTGTCTGCATCGCGCATTCCAGCGACCAACGAGGTTAATCCAGAACTATCAATAAAGTTCACCTGACCCAGATTCACGACCACATGCCGACTCAACTTCGAGATGCACTCCTGGAGTTTGAGCCGGAATTGCCACGCTGTAGTAATATCCAGGCGTCCATTGGGGGTCAGGATAATTACGGTAGTGCCGTCCTGAGCGGTGTGGGTCTTCTGCTCCATATGAATCGATTTTTGCTCCATAGGGATGACTTCCCCTCTCCTGTTGTGCAATGTGGGTATTCAGGGCAATTCAATAACGATTTGTCACTTGACTCAGCAATTGTGAGCCAAACGCTGCATAACCAAGCTACCGTCCAACTAGAACTGAGACTACCAGGTTCAGACCTGATTGACTAATCATGACTCAGTTTACTGTGTATAGAAAGGCAGCGATCGTGACCGATCTCTAGTGTTGACACCCAGCGCCCTATTGCAACAGGTCACCGCATGTTTATTACGTAATTTTGGAGAGACGCTCATCGCAGACTGAAGGCAAGCTGTATGACTGCGGGATGGGTGTACAGGGCAATAGACCCAGACCCGTCCCGCGATCGCAGCTGACCTTACAGTTAACCCTAGTGAGACGGTGTCCAATTTGCCCAATCTTGAGGCTTCAGGAACACGTCATACAGCTCTGCCTCATGCGTGTTTGGTTCTGGCTGGAAGCCGTACTCCCAGCGCACCATGGGCGGCAGCGACATTAGAATCGATTCAGTCCGTCCGTTAGTCTGTAAGCCAAAAATTGTGCCGCGATCGTAGACTAAATTAAACTCGACGTAGCGACCGCGCCGATAGAGCTGGAAATTACGCTCGCGATCGCTGTACTCGGTCGATCGACGCTTCTCAGCGATCGGAACGTAGGCGGGCAAGAAGGCATTGCCACAATCCTGCACAAAGGCGAACAAGTCTTCCCACGTCCGTCCGTTGACTGCGCCCGCCGATTTGCTGTACTGAGCAGCCGGTGTATCAAGCTGCGACCCTGGGTAGGACACGGGATAAAGCACACCTTGGCTATCCTGATAGTCGAAGAAAATTCCTCCAACGCCTCGGGTCTCTTTACGATGCTTTAGGTAAAAATACTCGTCGCACCAAAGCTTGAAGGCAGGGTAATACTCAGGGTGATGCGCGTCGCAAACCCGCTTCAGCGTGCTGTGAAAATGGTGGGCGTCTTCGGCAAAAGGATAGTAAGGGGTCAGGTCAATGCCGCCGCCGAACCACCATACTGGACCCGCCTCAAAGTAACGGTAGTTGAGATGCACCGTGGGAATGTAGGGGTTGCGGGGGTGCAGCACCATTGATGTGCCAGTGGCGTACCAGGTATTTCCGGCAGCTTCAGGACGCTGAACCAGAATTGAAGGTGGCAGATCCTTTCCCCAGACTTCCGAGAAGCCAACGCCGCCTTGCTCAAACACATTGCCTTCTCGGATGATGCGCGATCGTCCACCGCCACCCTCTTCACGGGTCCAGCTATCTTCATGGAAGCTAGAGTGTCCATCAAGCTGTTCTAATTCCCGGCAAATCTGGTCTTGCAGGTCACGCAAAAACTGGCTGACTCGATCGCGTGAGTCACTGGGAGGCAAGGCTTGAGTGGTTGTAGGCTCAGTAGAAAACGCAGTCATATAATCGGTCCCTGAAAAGACGAGCGTGGGAATGATTGTTATGGAGTCTGCTGTCAATCTCAACTTTCACCTCGCCTGTGACGATCGCAGTTGGCTGACAGCCTCGACATTTTCTTAGCCTATCGTGAATTGGATCTGCGGCAAACGAACATTACAGAGAGTTAAGCACAATTGCGTTGATCACTGAGTCACATCAATGCAGCGAACTGAGAAATTACTCAATAGTGGGGTGTGCGATCGAAGTCTAAAAGCCGTCTCCATGTTGCATCAAAGGCAGAATCAATCGGCGATCGCGGCAACTTTTCTCCTCATTTCATTCGTCACATGTTCCAGGTCCCACCCAGTCGAGTAGAACGCAATTACTATGAAGTAAGAATGTTTGCTTTTACTTGACAAAAACGGTCATGGGTACTCTACCGCTTCGATCGCCCACCCGCGCAACCCCTGCTGCCGATGACTCCCCCGGTGCTGCCCTTTGAATTTCTGGTGACTGGCAAACCAGTCTCTCATCAAACAAAAGACAAAAAGCGACTCCAGGCTTGGAAAACAACTGTTCGCAACGCTGCTGAGGCTCACTGGAACTCACACCCTACGGGAGAAAACGTACGGGTTGTTATTACCCATTATTACGATACAGAACCTGGAAATGAGAGTGGAGTTCCCGATAGCGACAACATCGTGAAGCCTGTTCGAGACGCTCTCAATGGAGTTATTTACGCCGATGATTACCAGATCACGGATTTTGTCAGTCGGCGGCGAAATCTCAATAGCTCATTTCGGGTTAAAGGAATGTCTTCCGTACTGGCAAAAGGCTTCTGTAGCGGCGATGAGTTTCTCCATATTCGGGTAGACTCTGCACCTGACCCGACTGAGTTAGACTAGGAATTTATCGGTTAGTGAGATAGTTAAGGTCTTCCACGAGGGAGCTTTTACGGCGTTTCTGGGTGCGTTGCGTTCGGATGGTTGTAGCGCCAACAGCTACATTGGCAGAATCTTCAATGAATCTGGAAGCTTTCTACACAGTTGCTTTCAGAGACTTGACTTTCTTTCCCTCTAGTAGATTATGGAGAGTAGCAGTACATTCTTAGGTATGAGTAACCCAGAACATTCATCTCAACTCGAGCATCAACGGCTGTTAAAGCTGGCGCGAGAGTATCGGCAGAAAGGCTATGCAGTGACCTTGCATCCTTCTCCCGCAGAGCTGCCGCCAAACCTGGCAAGCTGTTCGTTCGATTTGATTGCTAAGGGTGAGAATAAGACGATCGCAGTGGAAGTCCGCACTCGGGAAAATCTGACGCTCAATGGCTCTGAGGATCTTAGAGCAATGACGAGTTTGGTTGATCAAGTGCCCGGATGGGAATTTGAACTTGTTGTCACCAATCCTCGTAAGCAGGTAAGTTAGCAACTGCGCAGACTTCTAACAGCTTCTAGCAACTTAAGATCACAGCCGCCAGAACCCTGATCTTTGCTACTCTGGCTCAGATTATTCTGCCAGTAATTACTAACAGATAGATGGTTCCTTTTAGAATTAGACGCTTGGTTTGGTATAAGGTTCACTTATTACCAAATTAGGGAACTGCGTTACTAAACGATGATTGACTAATCTTGATGCCGTTATCTGAGTTATAGCGGTAGGCTGAAAACAGCCTGGAGAGGGATGACGATCTGCGCTGCATTAACTCTACGATCGAGCACCCGTCTTCGGGATCACATCCAGCGAGGTTGCGTGATGTTTGGCTTCCCATCCAAATTTGTTTGGCGCAGAAAGCGTCAGGTTCAATGCAAGCTGGCGCGAACGTATCAAGTACTCAGTTCTGCCTCGGTCGATGACCTGTGGGGAACGCTAGTAGACCTCGCCGATGTGTCGTGGCATCCGATGCTTGCAAGCACAAACGTCCCACGAGGGCTGGTGGCTAAGCCGGGATTAATTTACCAGGCGGTAACCCGCTTGATTCCGATTCCCATTCAGATCTTTGTGGAGCGGGTGCGCCCTGGAGAGTTGCTCAGCGTGCGGATTTTGGTGCTGCCCGGACTGGAGGAACAAGTAACGTATCAAGTTAAATCCACGGTCTGCGGGGCGTGCGTGTCGTATTCGGTTACGCTGCGCGGCTGGCTGTCGCCGCTTGTTTGGTCACTGATGCGTCCGTTTGCAGCGCGAGTAGCTTCGGAGCTAGCGCAGGCAACAGAGCAGGCGATCGCGGGCAACCTAAAGCCCACCAAACGAAGCTGTTTGGATTTTTAACATGATGCCACGGTCGATCGATCTTCCTACTCTGTACCAGCAAGACTATTATCTCTGGTTAGAAACAACCGCAACGCTTCTACGAGAAAGGCAACTTTCAGCGCTGGATGTAATAAATCTGCTCGAGGAAATCGAGGACATGGGGCGGAGTGAGAAACGCGCTGTTTACAGCAATCTCAAAATTCTGCTGTTGCATCTGTTGAAATATCGCTATCAACCGGAGCAGCGATCGAACAGTTGGATTGCCAGCATCGTCGAGCATCGCCAGCGACTCAACAAAGCGTTCAGAGACAGCCCCAGCTTACAACCTTACTTCACTGAGATCTTCGAGGAGTGCTACCAGGATGCTAGAGAATTAGCGGCAGCGGAGACGGGCTTAGCGATCGATCACTTCCCGAGCACGTCCCCTTTCGTGCCAGACACAACGCTTCTTTCTGACAGTCCATTCGGCAATTCTGCCCCCCGCGCTTGAGCCTCTAGGCGGTAAGATCAACGTTAGTCAGTCAAACAAAATACGCAGCGATCGCGAGACGCGGTTGATGGGACCCATGATAGAAACGTTGAGTTCCAGTTCGGTGCTGGAAGTCTTAAAACCCGTGCAGGACCCTGAACTCCGCAAGAGCTTAGTGGACCTGAACATGATTCGGAATGTCACGATCGACAACGGAAACGTCCGCTTTACCCTTGTGCTGACAACGCCCGCCTGCCCGCTGCGACAGTTCATTGTAGAAGATTGTGAACGAGCCGTTCGGACACTGCCCGGAGTCCAGTCAGTTTCTGTAGACGTGACCGCAGAGACACCCACGCAAAAGAGTTTGCCCGATCGAGCAGGCATTGCGGGTGTGAAAAATATTATTGCGGTATCAAGTGGCAAGGGAGGCGTTGGTAAGAGCACCGTTGCCGTCAACATCGCCGTGGCGCTGGCGCAGGCAGGTGCAAAGGTTGGGCTAATCGACGCGGACATCTACGGTCCCAATGCACCAACGATGCTGGGACTCTCTAACGCTTCGATAACCGTGCGTCAGGGTGAGGAGGGAGAAATTCTGGAGCCTGCGTTTAATCACGGTGTCAAGCTCGTATCAATGGGCTTTTTGATCGATCAGGACCAGCCTGTGATCTGGCGCGGACCCATGCTGAATGGCGTAATTCGTCAGTTCCTGTATCAAGTGCAGTGGGGCGATCTAGATTACCTGATTGTGGATATGCCGCCCGGAACCGGAGATGCTCAGCTAACGTTGGCTCAAGCGGTGCCGATGGCGGGTGCTGTCATTGTGACAACGCCGCAGACCGTTGCCCTACTGGATTCTCGGCGCGGCTTAAAGATGTTTCAGCAGCTTGGCGTGTCTGTCTTGGGCATCGTTGAAAACATGAGCTATTTCATTCCGCCAGATTTGCCCGATCGCCAGTACGACATTTTTGGCTCTGATGGCGGCGCAAAAGCGGCACAAGAACTGCAAGTTCCGCTACTCGGCTGTGTACCGCTGGAAATTTCCCTGCGGCAGGGCGGCGATCGCGGATTGCCGATCGTCCTTGCCGAACCGGAGTCTGCCTCTGCTAAAGCGCTAACGGCAATCGCGCAACGGGTTGCCGCAAGCGTTTCTGTTGCCGCTTTATCCTGAGCAAGCCGTTTGCTGTTCGTTATTAATTCGTAGGCGTTATTAGTCGAACAGCTTCTGTCCTACTTGCTAACCGCTAACTACTACCAACACTGAACAACGACGAATCTCTAATGCTGCAACGATCGTTTGGTCGCATCCGCTGGAAATTTTTCATACAGCCTTGGCAAGACGTGGATTGGCTGCTGTTTGGGCTGCCAGTCGGTTTGATGGTGTTTGGCGGGCTGATGATTCGCAGCGCAGAACTGAACCAAGGCTGGACGGATTGGTGGCAGCACTGGATTGTAGGCGGGATTGGTGTAGTGCTGGCGCTGATTCTGGCTCGCTGGCGCTATGAGAACTTGTATCAGTGGCGCTGGGTTATTTACGGCATCACCAATGCCTCACTGCTCGCCGTGATTTTTATTGGAACGTCTGCCTTGGGAGCGCAGCGCTGGATTACTATTGGTGGCTTTAATATCCAGCCCTCGGAGTTCGCCAAACTTGGAGCAATTGTTACGGTTGCAGCCATGCTGAGTGAGCGGACTGCATCCACGATTCCAGCACTGCTGCGGACGATGTTGGTGGTTGCGGTCCCGTGGGCACTGGTGTTCATTCAGCCGGATTTGGGCACATCGCTGGTGTTTGGAGCCATCACGATCGGGATGCTCTATTGGGGTAACGCCAATATTGGCTGGCTGGTGCTGATGATCTCGCCGCTGGTGTCCGCGATTCTGTTCAATCTGGCATTTATGTCGCCGTGGTTTATTGGCGCGGTCGCCGTCTGGGTAATTCTCATGGCTATTATCGGTTGGCGATCGCTGCCGTGGCCTCGCTGGGG
>NZ_JACJPG010000619.1 GCF_014695955.1 Leptolyngbya sp. FACHB-36
AGCGATGGCGCGTCGAGGTAGGTCTGCACCAGCACAATTCGCTTGCTGTGGGTGGAGCTGAGTTCAAACTGCTCTAAATAGCGAGGAATTGCGGCATGGGAGAGTGACTGGAGCGTTTCTGCCTCGCGCTCAAGCAGTGTTACATCGTCCCAGGTCAGGTCGCGGCTAAACGTAAGCTGCTTCAGAACTACGTGCTCCTGAGTCTGGACATCTTGTGCCAGCCAGGTTTGGCGTCCTGCTTTACATCCCAACGATCGCTCAAGCCGATAGCGATCTCCGAGCAGTTGCGTGAGCGAATCGTCGGGCGCTGAAGTTGTCATACAGGGGCTGCAATCAGTTCAGCACTGTTCTAGCACGTCTAACGCACGGGTTCGATCAACCAAGCGCTTAATCAAACTCTGGGGACCACAAATCTGCAACCTGCACCTCCCAACCGGGAAGCAAATCTGGAACCGTTAGTGCATCGCCATCGTGCAGCGTGATCGTGTCGTACGGCGATCAGCGGATCTCAACCCAGCGCGCTTCTGGATTGATCAAAATCCCGACTCTGGTACCCACCCTCAAAAATTCATCGATTTTGTCTCTGAGCGCCTTAACGCTATCCGTCGGCGACTTCACTTCCACCATCAAATCGGGAGCCAATTCCGCAAAGCTGCGAGGACTGCGTCGGAGTCGCTCTGCCAACACAAACGAAACATCCGGGGCGCGAGTGTTGGCGTTGGGTAAGGTAAATCCAGCACTGGAGCCTGTTACTCTTCCTAATCGGCGATCGTCAACCCAGTTAAAAAGTTTGCCTGCCATCCGGGTCGCCACTTCCTCCGATTCGTACCCGGGTGGACTCATGACGATGATTTCCCCATTCACCAACTCCATTTGATAGTCAGGACTGTGAGCTTGTAGCCGCTCTAGATCTTTGGTGGTGAGAGACATTGCGCCTCCAGGAATGAGTGGTTCTGTCATCGTAGTCGCTTGTCATATTCCACCTTGCCATAGTCGAGCTTGATCAGGCGATCGGCAACCTGAAAATAGCGATCGTCGTGGCTGATCACGAACACCGTTTTGCCACGATCTCGTAGCTCTGGCAGAAATTGCGTGTAGAACACGTCCTTAAACGCGGGGTCTTGGTCGGCTGCCCACTCATCGAACAGGTAAATCGCTCGGTCTTCCAGGTACGCGGTCAGCAGCGCTAAGCGTTTTCGCTGCCCTTGCGACAGTGCTGTGGTGGACAGAACGCCCTGTTCAATGCGAACTTTGCGATCGAGCTGCAACTGCTTTAGGTAGGTTTGCGCTTGCGCGTCTAGGGTGCTGTTATCGAGTCCGAGCAGACGATCGAACAGGTAAAAATCAGCAAATATCACGGAGAAGTGCTGGCGATACCATTCTCGATTTTCCGCAGTAATGGTCTGTTCATTCAGCCGCAGTTCGCCAGATTCCGGGCTATACAAGCCTGTGAGCAGCTTGGCAAACGTAGATTTGCCGCTGCCGTTGCCGCCTACGATAAACACGAGTTCAGCAGGATGAAATTCTAGATTAATTGGACCGAGCGTGAACTGGGCATCTTCTCGATCGCCCGCATACGTATGCATCACGTTCTGCAACTGCAACCGCTGCCAATCTGGGCAAATCGGCGCGGGATGCGACTGAATTTCTGCCGATCGAGCTAGCGACAACCCTAAGGCTTCCACTTTGTCGAGGGCAATTCCAGCACGACTGAGCAC
>NZ_JACJPG010000062.1 GCF_014695955.1 Leptolyngbya sp. FACHB-36
GCGGACTGGAAATAGGCATAGCGCACGCCCGATTTTGGCTGAGCAAGCTGCACAATGTCTTGCAGCCGCACGCCGCCCCACTGGACGATCGCCGCCCAGCCTTCCACGCACACATGCCGAATCACCATTGAGGTCAGCGGCAGCGTGTTGATCGCCGCCAGATCTAGACTGAGCGGGTTATTCACCTCGCCGTCTACGGTAAGGCGAAACGTTGCCGGATCGAGTCTGGGAGTCGCGCGAAACGAGTTAACTAACAGCGCTTCTGGCTCAATGGCGCTGAGGGGCAATTCTGGCACCGGAGCCTGCGGCTTTAGCAGCAGCTCATCCAGGCGATCGTTGAGGGGCATAAACAAGCGACCTGTGGCGCCTTCTGCCAGCGTCAGCACCGAAGTTCCCATCACCACACTCGCGCCGGAAAGTCCCAGCAGCTTCAAAAAGCTTCGCCGTGAGACTGAATCGGTTTCTGTCGGCTCCATGTCCATTTCACCTCTAGGGGTCTGTCTGAGTAAATTTGACGACTAGTCCCAAAACATCGAGTCCACTAGACGATCGCCGCCCGCTTTTAGCGCCAGCCAGGAGTGGGCGATCGCAAACACAATAACCGCAGGCACCGTAAAAAAGTGAACCACTCGCAGCGCAAACCAGCCGCCAAAGAAATCGACAATCCAGGAAAACTGAGCGGGCTTGTACATACCAATGCCGCTAAACAGTGCCAGCAGCAGGATTGGAATAATAGCCGTGTAGGCAACTCGGTGCCACGCATAAAGGCGGCGGGTTGCATTGCGGCTCTGCTGTAGCGCTTTGACATCGTTGTTCCCAACAAAACGATGTTTCCAGCGCTGCGTTGCCAGCACATAGATGCCATACCACAGCAGGTTCAGCGAGAAGAACCACATGGCGGCAAAGTGCCAGTGGCGTCCACCCGCCAGCCACCCGCCCAGTAAGCCGATCGGCGGCAGATGAATGCCAGATCGTCCCCCGAACACAGGATTGGCGTTGTAAATTTGCAGTCCGCTGGTAAGCATCATCGTCAGGCTGACGATGTTAACCCAGTGGAAGATCTTGGCAGGCATTGCCTGCACGAATCGGGCACGGGGCTTGGACGCTGATGAAGTCACTGTTGCAGTTTGTAAAGGCTCGCTGCTTCTACTTTAACCCTCGATCGACACGTTCCGGATAAATGCTACACAGTGGGTACCGAATCGTTCCCAACTGCTGTGTCTTAGTTCTTGAATATCGCGTTCGAGTTCTTAAATGCTGTGTTTGGGTTCCTAAATGCTGTGTTGAAGCTCTTAAATGCTGTGTTGAAGCTCCTGAATGCTGTGTTGAAGCTCCTGAATGCCGTGTTGAAACTCTCGAATGCTGTGTTGAAGCTCCCAAATCTTGCGTTTAGGGTTCCGTAAGCTGCGTTTGAGTTCCTCTACATCGCGTTCAAGCGCCCAAATTTTGTATTTGGGCGTCCAACGATCGCTTTTGAGTCCCCGATCGCGACCTTTGCGGGGTTGCTCCTCCTTTGCCTGTAGCAGGAGACTAGGAGGATGAGGGCTGCTTTGGCTGCATCAACTCAGTACACGATGTCCGCGGCTCAACGAATCTCAAACGCCTGAAGTCCTTCTGGCTCCTCGTACTCGACTTCTACATTTTTGACTAAAGCGGCAGGAGGTCCCTGCTGGCACCAGCCGATCATGTCCTCAACCGGATCTTCCGCACCCTCAAAAACAGCTTCGACACGACCATTGGGCAAATTCCGCACCCAGCCTGCCAACTTTAGCTCGGTTGCCATCTCTTGAGTCGCCGCGCGATAGGCAACGCCTTGGACTCGTCCAGAAACTACGACACGGGCACGAATTCGTTCACTCATACGG
>NZ_JACJPG010000620.1 GCF_014695955.1 Leptolyngbya sp. FACHB-36
GAGTTGGCACAGCTGGAATACCGCCTGCCGCGACTGACCGGACGTGGACAAGCCATGTCTCGATTAGGCGGCGGTATCGGCACGCGAGGTCCGGGTGAAACCAAGCTAGAAACCGAGCGACGGTCGATTCAGCGACGGATCTCGCGGCTTCAGCAGGAGGTCAACCAGCTACAGGCTCACCGCGCCCGAATGCGGCAGCGCCGCCAGCACGAGGAAGTGCCGTCGATCGCGGTAGTTGGCTACACGAACGCGGGCAAGTCTACGCTGCTAAATGTGTTAACGAATGCTGAGGTCTATACCGCTGACCAATTGTTTGCCACCCTTGATCCCACTACGCGCCGCCTAGTCGTGCCGGATGTTACTACGCAGGAGCCACGCCCGATTCTGTTGACGGATACGGTGGGTTTCATCCATGATCTGCCCGCTTCACTGATGGACGCCTTTCGCGCCACGCTCGAAGAAGTCACTGAAGCTGACGCGCTGCTGCACGTCGTGGATTTGTCCCATTCTGCGTGGCAGAGCCAGATCCGATCGGTGATGACGATTCTGTCACAGATGCCGATTACACCGGGTCCGGCGGTAATCGTGTTCAATAAGATTGACCAGGTAGACGGCGATCGTCTGTCCCTTGCCAAAGAGGAATTCCCTCAAGCGGTGTTCGTGTCGGCTAGCGATCGTCTGGGTTTAGAAACGCTGCGGCGCAAGCTGGGGCAGCTAGTGCACTATGCCGTCTCGTCTTAGTGAACGTTTAGATGGGTGGACTTCTTGCTGAGGCTGTCCTTCCACGTTATCTCTCGACACGCAAGCTGGAATTCTTTGGAACATCTCCTAGATTGACTATGGGGCACTCTTTGGTGTCATTTCGCGAACAGAGTATCTGCGCAAAAGACTATAAGATTGAGGTCTGGCTATTTTTGGCAGTCCGCGAAATCGATCGATCGCCAGAAATTCCATCTTGGTTACAAGAAGCCTGTGCGTTTTGGCGGGAGCAAGCGGAGTTACACATCAATGGTTGCCTTGATCCAGATTTCGATCGATTCATAACTAATGAGGAACGTCTGCAAGTTGTTTGTCAAATTGCTCAACGTGTTCACGAAAGCCTCACTGCTCACGGTGACAAACTATCCAAAAACTTTCTGAATCAGCTTTGTGGTTGTACTCCTCCTAATGTTTTCTACATAGACAACGACACAGAACTGTACTTGAAGCTATCCAGTGCCATGATCAAGCTGCTTGAGGGTCGTCAAACCCAACAGCTTGATTATGCATAGGTTGCTGCCCGTTTGATGACACTCGATGGAGCAGCATTGGTAGAATTAGCCGTCTTACTACGGGTGAATTGGAACTTAGCTCCTTACCGCTCCCCAGTTACGATGTAAGCAACGCGCTTGCCGATGTTGGTGGCGTGGTCTGCCATGCGCTCTAGATGGCGGATAATCAGAATCAGCAGCACGATCGGCTCAACAATGCCCGCAACGTCTCGCTGGAGCGCCAGTTCGTTATAAAGAGTTTCGTAATCCAGATCCACCGCATCGTCTTTGTCTTTAACAGCGAGTCCGGATTCAGCATCCAAGTCAGACAAAGCGGCAAGGCTCATTGCCAGCATTGCCCGACAACGATCGCACATAACCTGCACCTGTTCCATACAGGACTGCCTAGGGTACGGAAACAGGCGCACGGCAATTTCTCCCAAATCTTCCGCGTAGTCTCCGATTCGCTCTAAGTCGCGAACAAGCTGCATCAGAGCGGTAAGCTGGCGTAGATCGCGGGCAACCGGAGCTTCGAGAGCGATCAGACGGACACAATCCTGCTCGATTTGACGGTAAAACTGGTCAATCTGCTTATCTTGCACCGCGATACGCTCGGGCACCTCCAGATTCCGCTCAAACAGAGCTTGACGCGCTAGCCAGAAGGAGTTTTCAACTAACGCACCCATACGTAGCACATCTTGTTGAACGCCCTTCAGCTGCCGCTCAAAGTGAGCACGGGTTGTAGGTCGTGAACTGCTCAATAACTCACCCGCCAAAACTGATAGGAATGGACTTAGGAAACGACCACTGGAGCTTAGACTGGTTCAAAATAGCTGAGCCACAGGCAGTGTTCCGGTGAAGTCAGTGGCACACAGTAAAGCATGAAACTTAACGAATGCGCTCAACACACTATCCAATTTTCTGAATTAGATCATTAGTTTATCGCGCAAATTCCTTTTAGGCAGCTAATCCTTTAATAGAAATAAATCGTAGGCTCAAAGCGATAGTGCTTACAATCAATTTGGTCTTGCGCGTTCAAAGTTAGCATCGGGAGATACAATCTATCGACATTCGCTGCGCGTCTACCGCCTGCAAGCCCAGTTCGATTTCACTAGATACCTCATGCCATCATGCCGGACTCGATTGATTTTCATCCCCTGTTTACGCAACTGCAAGCCCGTTATCCCGCTAGCAGCCTAGTTGCCGAACTCGTTCAGATCCACGAAGGCAACTTTTTAGTGCGGGCGATCGTGGAGGTGAGCGGGACCCCGCTTGCGACTAGCATGGCAGCCGCCGCAACGCTGGAATTGGCGGAAGATCAGGCACGGCTGCGAGTGCTGAAGCTGCTGGGCATTTCCACCTTTGCGCCAGCCCTGCGTCAAAGTATCCAGCCTCCTACTTACGAACTGCCGTCCTCACTGCTGCCAAGCACGATCGAGACTGAAACGCGCCTGCCAGCACCAGAACCCGATTTAGTTCCCACTGCGCTTCCCAGCCTCAAGGACGCCACTCCGCCGATTTCTAGAAGCGAACCCCTGCCGGAAATTGCACCGCTGCCATTTGATTTTTCGAGTGTGTCTGAGTCGCCGCGATCGACGTTTCCGCCACTTGGCGAAGTTGACCCATTTTCTGAGTCGGAGGACACGGCTCCTGTAGCAGTTCCAACCGTAGCGCCCACGAAGTTGCTGGACTCTGATGCGGCTCCACCCAAATCCCGCAACGGCAAGTCGCGTTCGACCGCAACTCCAGAGCCGCCTCCAAAACAGACCGAGCCACCCGCCCCAGCAATGGAAGATCTTTCCTCGCTGATTGCTCAAACCGACATGGAGCTAGAGCGGATTGGATGGACCAGGGAAAAGGGACAGAAGCACCTGATGCGGACGTACAGTAAGCGATCTCGCCAGCAGCTAACGGATGAGGAACTGCTCGATTTTCTCACCTACCTGAAGGGCTGTCCGTCTCCGAGTGAACTACCGTTCCATTCGTAAAGCGAGCTAACAGCAATTCGCTGTTAGCTCGCTTGCTCGCCTATGTTTTCGGCGTGAGCGACTACTGCACCAGTGCCGCTGGATGAGTTGCCGAGGGGCGACGATCGATCACTTGATCGATTAAACCGTAGTCTCTGGCGTCCTCTGCGGACATGAAGAAGTCGCGTTCGGTGTCTTCCTGAATCCGCTCTAGCGGTTGCCCCGTGTGGTCAGCGAGCAGCGTGTTCAGGCGATTCTTGTGATACAGAATTTCTTTTGCCTGGATCTCAATATCCGTTGCCTGTCCTTGAGCACCCCCTAGAGGTTGGTGGATCATGATGCGCGAGTGCGGCAGACTCATCCGCTTGCCCTTTGTGCCTGCACTGAGCAAAAATGCGCCCATGCTGGCAGCAAACCCAACGCAAATCGTGCATACGTCCGGCGTCAGCTGTTTGATGGTGTCATAGATGCCCATGCCCGCCGTCACCGAGCCGCCCGGAGAGTTGATGTAGAGATAAATATCCTTTTCCGGGTCCTCTGCCTGTAAAAAGAGCAACTGAGCAACGATCAGATTAGCGAGATCGGCGTCAACTTGCTGTCCTAGAAAAATGATGCGATCGCGCAGAAGCCGCGAGTAAATGTCGAAGGCGCGTTCGCCGCGACCCGACTGTTCAATAACGGTAGGAATCATAGCCTATGCTCAGATGATTTTTTTCATTCTATCGCTGCGGCAGTGAGGCGTGAGGCTGAAGGAGTAAGAAGCGATGATTTTGAAGATACCTGAACTTACGCAAACCTTGGAGGTTTTAACCGAGCATCAAACATCTTGAGCAACGTAGTGAGTTAAACCTCCGAGGTTTTGGTCCGGCTTCCAGTTCTGGCTTCTGTAGACGAGGAGACTACAGCGACAGGCTGACCTGCGAGCCGTGCTCGGTCTTGATGACTTCGATGCGTGCCTGAAAGGCTTCCTTAAAGTGGGGCACATGGGTCACGGTGAGAATGCAAGCAAAGGCAGGCGCGATCGCATTAATTGCGGCAATCAAGCGATCGCAGCCTTCTGCATCCTGCGTGCCAAAGCCTTCGTCGATAATCAGTAGCTGTAGGGCGGTGCCCGATCGCTGCGCCAGCAGGCGCGACAGCGCCAGTCGAATCGCAAAATTGACGCGGAACGCCTCGCCGCCAGAATAGGTTTCGTAGGGGCGAGTGCCGTGGGCATCAGCAATCAGGATATCGAGGGTTTCGATCAGGCGAGCCGATGAGGTGTGAGTGAGGCGCGATCGTGGAGCTTCTCCATCGGCAGCACCTTCTTTGGCGTTGGAGCGAAAGGTCTTAACGTCGTCAATCTTGATGGATTTGCTTTTTGACTTGGTGGAGCGCTGAGTCACAAACTGCACGTGAAGCTGATTCGCGCTGAGGCGGCTGAGAATCAGGTTCGTTTCGGCTTCGAGCTGGGGCAGAACGTTTTCAATCATTAGCGTTTGAATGCCGTTTCTGCCGAACGCCTGCGCCAGCTCCTGATAAATTCGCTGCTGGCGCTGAGCCGTTTGATGCTGA
>NZ_JACJPG010000621.1 GCF_014695955.1 Leptolyngbya sp. FACHB-36
CCGTGACAGGGACAGTGGAACTCGCCGTTGTCTACCTGCTTAACCGTGCAGCCCTGATGCGTGCAGGTGAGGGAGATCGCCGTTTCGCCCTTTGCGGCATAGACAGCATCGCCCGCGCCATAAAAGCGAACGCTATCCTTGGCAGACGAGTTTAGCGCTGCATTGGCTTCAACCCAGATTGGCGCAGACGTTGCCTGGTTGCCGGTTTGGTAGCTGAGTGAGGCGATGCGTCCTTGCTCCCAGTGGAGATTGCTGACAGAAACATCGGTGAGGATGCTGCCGCCGTTGTCCAGAATCGATTGGGCGATCGGCTGCACTAGACTTCTGCCCATGTCCTGACGAGTGCCCTCAAATGCCAGCCCTTCGGGATTGCCGAAAAAGTAGAAGTGGAAGAACTGCATCAGTTCCCCAGCGCTAAGCGCATCGGGCGCGTTCAGGCTGGATTTGGCAAACGGCAGAAAATACAAATCGAATAGCCCTTTGGGAAAGCCTTGATCCACCCAGTCCAGCACCGATAGGCGATCGAGCCGGGCAAAGCTGCTCTCGGACTTAAATCCGGTGATTTCACGAAACACGTTCCAGTGCTGCGGGCTGATTAGGTTAAGTCCCCAGTGGAGACGATTTGTGGAGGAAATCGCCAAATCGACGATGTTCCAGGGAAATGCCGATCGACTGGGGCGAAAGACTTCTGGTTGGTATTCGTCGCCGCGATACACCACCGAATAGAACTTGAGGGAGCGAAAATTGTCGCGGATGCTCAACTCTTCCGCCAGACCTTTGAGGTTGTAGTACTGGGGAAAAAAGCCGTGGAAGCCGTGCTCCATCTGCAAAGATTCGCCGTTGACGTCGATCGACCAGCTTGCAATTTTGCCGCCTAGCTGCGGTGCCTGCTCTAGTAGCGTTACCTGAAAACCGCGCTGGCTGAGTTCGTAGGCGCAGGCGAGTCCGGCAAGTCCGCCGCCCACAACGACAACGCGGCGCGGCTCACTGAGGCGGAATGGGAGGGAAAGCACGTCTTGATCAAAGACGGTCGGCTGAGGTTTGGCGAAGCGCGAGTAGCTAAGGGTTCCTGCCACGGCTCCTGTGCCCAAAAGTTTCAGCAGCAGGCGACGAGAAATGGGGCGCGACAGCGGAAAATCGAGTAAACGAGTCATTCAGCAAATCATTGGCGGGTTTCAGATAGTAATAAAGCCGAAATCGCTGGAACCCCCTAGAGATGCTGAATTTCTTTAGGGTGTGAAACGAGACTTGAGTGATCCCCGGCTTTTTCAAGTCGGGGATCGGTGGTTAGTTCGATCGCTCTTGTGTGCGCCTGCGCGTCAGGATGCTCATGACTTCCCCGGGGGTCGGTGCGGGTAGCAGTTTGCTCTACACGCCCACTTGAGCAAAGCCGCGTCGATGTAATTCGTGCACGGTTTCGCGCACGCCTTCAGGGCTGCTGATGACGAGAACGCGCACTTCTTCCCAAGCGTCAGAAGGTTGAC
Source organism: Leptolyngbya sp. FACHB-36 (assembly GCF_014695955.1). GTDB lineage: Bacteria > Cyanobacteriota > Cyanobacteriia > Leptolyngbyales > Leptolyngbyaceae > FACHB-36. The sequence continues at coordinate 1,485 of NZ_JACJPG010000621.1, forward strand.
GATCGGGCAGTGGCGCACCGGGATCGATCGGCGGTAGCGATGACAAAAATGCTCGTAGCATTGGGATCTCCTATGTTTGTTGGGGAGGAAATCCCAAAAACTCAGCCACCCCACGACACAAGGAAGCAAGGTGGCTGAAGAGGATGCTAAGATCCGCCTTTAGCCACCGTGACTGCCAGAATCAGTCTCGGAGGTTAGCTGCCCTTTGCTGTGACCAGCAGCATCGGGTAGCGTTGACTGAATTTTTGGGAATACGGATTGCACGTGAGAGAACACACCTGCAACCTTAGTTTGTGAGGATAGCGGTAGTGCGGGTGTTCCGTCAATCCCTTGACTGGAGAGTTTGGAATTGGGAGGAAGGGGCGATCGTTCTGTCTAGAGCCGATCGCACGCTTGTATTATTCATCGCCTGTACCGAGGTTCTGTAGAAGTGAAAAATAGACTGAAAGTTGCTGGATAAGATCCGTGTAGCAGATATTATCCAGCCAGTTGCAGGATAATCTGCCGTAGCGGGATGTTAGTGTGCAAACTGT
>NZ_JACJPG010000622.1 GCF_014695955.1 Leptolyngbya sp. FACHB-36
ACCGCGATCGGGCGCGTTGGCTGCTTCCTCACGGGCTTAAGCGATCGCACCTACGGCATTGCCACATCGCTCCCTTGGGGAATTGATTTTGGCGACGGAGTTTTGCGTCATCCCACGCAGCTTTATGAGATTGCCTTTTTGCTGGGACTTCTGGGGTTTCTAAAGTGGCGAGAGCGTTACGCTTATCGATCGGGCGATTTATTCAAGTTCTATTTGATTGCTTACCTGAGCTTCCGGTTGCTGATAGATTTCATCAAGCCAGATATTCACGCGCTGCTTGGGCTGAGCGCCATTCAGGTTGCCTGCCTGTTGGCTCTCCTCTACTACCGCCGCAGCATTCCTGCCCTGTTTCGGTTTGAGCGATCGTCCCCCGACGACAGGCTGCCTGCATCAAATCAGTAGGCGCGCTAAGAGCGACCGCTCCGCAAAGGCGCTTAGCTTGACTTTGCGACGATCGCTCAAACTTCAGTGTATTAACGCTTACTAGTTGGGAACCCTCTTAAGACAGATCTGTCTGTGCATTAAAACTTGTCGCGCGCAGCACAATCAATCACTTTAATCTATCGTTCTAAGAATTAATGCCGTTTGCTCCTTCGGCGCAGGCTGCGTAAAGTTAGTAATCAAGAGTAATCAAGCTTTGTGCACGAAGCCTTACTGAAAATGCCGTATTAATGCCGAATCACAGTTCACAGCATTGCAAAATCGATGCGATCGGCAGTACAGGATGCACACTAAGGAATTAACGGATGACAGTTGATATTCAATCAGCGCGAAGCGCTCACGGCTTAAAGTCAGAATGTTTGTCATTTAAAGAGGTGTTGGCGCAGTCGTTTGCGGTGATTGCACCCACCACTACGCCAGCGGCTAACTTGGGCCTGATCTTCGCACTATCCGGAAATGGAACCTGCTTGAGTTTTCTCTTAGGCACGCTGGGGCTGATGTTCGTTTGCGTCAACATCAACCAGTTTGCGAAACGATCGGCGTCTCCTGGCTCCCTCTACTCTTACATTGCTAAAAGTTTAGGTCCAATGGCAGGCGTTGTTTGCGGCTGGAGTTTGGTTCTGGCGTATTTATTCACGGGAATGGCTACGCTGTGCGGACTCAGCATTTTTGGGGAGTCTCTGCTGGGACATTTAGGCCTTCATCTGGCTCCAATAACGCTGCTGGCGATCGGGGCAGGAATTGCGTGGTACATGGCGCACCGGGATATTCAACTATCCGCCACATCGATGCTGATCATCGAAGGGGTTTCTGCCTGTCTCATCTTGCTGCTGGGTGTAATTGTCTGGGCGCACAAGGGCTTTGCGATCGATGTCAGCCAGTTCACCCTCCAAGGGTCTACTCCCAGCGGCATTGCAATGGGACTGGTGCTGGTCGTGTTTGGCTTCTCTGGGTTTGAAAGCGCCACCTCTTTGGGTGACGAAGCGCGGAAGCCGCTGAAGACCATTCCCAAATCGGTCATGTCCAGCACCATTCTGACCGGACTATTCTTTATCGTGATGGGCTACATCGAAGTGCTAGGATTCAGCGGCAGTTCAGCCTCCCTCGCTAACTACGAGGAGCCGCTGACGTTCTTGGCAGATCAAGCAGGCGTTGGACTGTTGGGACAGGTGATTGGCGTCTCGGCGCTTCTGAGTTTCTATGCCTGCGTCCTGGGCAGCATTAATCCAGCGGCGCGGGTGTTTTTCATGATGGCGCGGCATGGCTTGTTTCCCACCTCTCTAGGAGAGACCCATCGTGCCAATCGCACTCCGCACATTGCAATTACAATTTGCTCACTGCTGATCTTCCTGGTGCCTGCTGGACTGTCGATGCTGGGTCTACAGCCATTTCAGAGCATGGGCTTTTTGGGAACGATTTGCACCTACGGCTTTTTGACGGTCTATATCCTGGTTTGCATCGCTGCCCCGGTTTACCTGCATCGCATTGGCAAACTGCGTCGATTGGATGTCGTTTTCTCGGTGTTAGGCGTGGCGTTCATGCTGCTGCCCGTGGTAGGAATGGTTGGAGTTCCTGGCAGTGACGTGTTTCCGGTGCCGGAGTATCCGTATAATCTGTTCCCCTGGCTGTTCTTGCTGTACTTACTGCTGGGCTGTGGCTGGTTTATAGTAAAGCGTCGGCGCTCTCCTGGACTGGTGAAAAAGATGCAGCAGCGCGTGGATGAACTGCACGCCCAGTTTGCAACTCCGGCTCCCGCTACGGATGATCTGTAAAGGACGCAACAATGAGTGAATTAATTACAGCCGTTCCAGCCAGCATTACCTCGTTTGCGGCGACCAATGTCGATGACATCGTGATCCTGACGCTGCTCTTCTCCCAGGTGAATGCGACCTTTCAGCGTCGGCACATCGTTACGGGTCAATATCTCGGTTTTGCAGCACTAGTGCTGGTGAGTCTGCCTGGTTTCTTGGGTGGATTAATCATGCCTCAACCTTGGATTGGACTGTTGGGGTTGGTCCCGATCGCGATCGGGCTGGGGCAGTTGTTCAACCGGGAGGAGGATGAGGAAGCCGACCTGCCTTCTGCGGCGCCTGATACGGCGTTCGCAGGTCTGCTGTCTCCTCAATCGTATGGGGTTGCAGCGGTTACGTTTGCGAATGGTGGAGACAACATTGGCATTTATATGCCGCTGTTTGCCAGCAGCGAATTGCCAAATTTGATGGTGACGCTAGGCGTGTTTTTCTCGCTGGTGGGCGTGTGGTGCTACACGGCGTATTGCCTAACGAGACAGCCCGCGATCGCCACCCGGCTAACGCGCTATGGCAGCCCGTGCGTTCCATTTGTGCTGATCGCGATCGGTGCCTTTATTCTGTGGGACAGCGGCACGCTAGAAAATCAACTGCTGACCGTGATTGCGATCGCAACCGTTTACCTTTGCTTAGTGATGCTGGGGCGATTTCAGCCGCCCTCTGAGGTGGAAAATTGAGAGTGACTTACTCTTAATTCACTATGATCCCCGTTATTCAAACCGTTCTTACTGGCATCACCGCATTCAGCGCCACTAACGTGGACGATATCGTGATTCTGATGCTGCTTTTTTCTCAGAGGAACGCGAGTTTTCAAACCCGACATATTGTCATCGGTCAATACCTGGGATTAACGGTGTTATTCCTTGCCAGTCTACCTGGCTTTATTGGCGGGTTAATGGTGCCGAAAGCGTGGATTGGGCTGCTGGGACTTGTGCCGATCGGTCTGGGAATCCTTCAACTCTTTAAGCGGGACGACGAGCAGGTGCAGTGGTCTGGACAATCACTCAAAGCGTCCAGCAAGGCAGTGCGGTTCCTTAGCCCTCAAGTTCTCAGTGTTACTGGCATCACCATCGCCAACGGAGCCGACAATATCGGAATTTATGTACCGCTGTTTGCCAGTTCCACTGGCTTTCAATTGCTGGTGATTCTGGGTGTGTTCTATGCGCTAATCGGCGTGTGGTGCTACGCGGCGCTTCAGTTAGCTGGTCAGCCCACGATCGCCCGACTGCTAATGCAGTATGGTCGCGTGATCGTCCCGGTTGTATTCATTGGTTTAGGGGTCTTCATTTTGATAGAGAGCCACAGCTACCAACTCCTACCTTGGTTCTAGCGGGTTAACACTTAATTGTTTAGTTAAGAAGGATGCAGCGAATCAAGCGGGATCTGTATTATCAACAGTATTTAATGTGCATCAAAGGATCTGATCCATGCGATCGCTGTTCAAGTTACAAGCTTCGGATACGACATCGGAAAAGCGCGAGCCGCTGAAGAAGCTGAATCCTTCGCGGGTGCGCGACCACCTGGCAAATGAGCGTACGTACTTGTCCTGGATGCGAACCGCGATCGCGCTGATGGGATTTGGCGTGGTAATCGTCCGATTGCGGATTCTTCGTCCGCCGCTCTCCCCTAGTCCTGGGAATGGCTGGAAGCTTGGGCTGGTGTTTGCGCTGGTGGGTTTGGTGACGGTGCTGCTGAGCACGCAGCACTACTTCTCGGTTCGCACGGACATTGATGCAGATACCTACGAACCCAGCGATCGCTGGGTGATTCTGTTTAGCATTGCCGTTGCCCTGCTCGGAGCTGGAGTCATTTACTATGTGTTCACGGTGCCGCTCGAATCGATGAACCTGTTAGTGCCCGATTAAGCGTAGGTTTCGTGCCAGTCATCCTGCACGCGGATTTGATGGCACGCTGCTCTGTTGGATTAGATTTGACATGGAAACAACGCCCGCCAATACCGCTAATTCAGCGTCATCCGCGCCAGCAGACACCTCGCGGGTGCGGGAGCATCTTTCCAATGAGCGCACCTATCTCGCTTGGATGCGAAGCGCGATCGCGCTGTTGGGATTTTCTTTGCTCATGCTGCAATGGGATAGGGAATCCTTTACCGCTGACAGTTGGAAGCTGAGTATTGCCTTGGCGGTGATTGCGATCGTCGCAGTTTATCTGGCAACTCAGCACTATCTCAAAGCTGCCCGCGACATTGAAGAAGATACATACGAACCGCACGATCGCTGGATCGTACTAATCAGCATTGTGGTGTTGCTGTTGGGAGCTGGAATGATCTACCTGATATTTGATGCGACGGCTATTTGATTCGACGGCAGGTCCAGTGGGGCTGGCTTGAGCGCACAAGCAGATGATTCGTCAGCCGCCGTCGTCGTCAATTGGAATTGCCAGCCAGTGACTTAGCTCAGCCGCCAGCCAGCAGAGTTCAGCTTCGGTAAACAGGTCCGTTTCCAGATCAAATACCTGCTTACTGCCTGCCCAAATGCGCAGCCGGGCGACGCGCCAAAATACATCGCCTTGACGGTTCTGATCCTGATAGCGCTGCAGCACTAACCGCGTGATCATCTGCCGGGACGCTGTGCTCTGACGCCACTTCCAGCCAAACAGCACGTTTGCCAGAATGATGTCTCGATCGTCCACGTGCAGCCAGACTTGCCGCAAACGCAAGAACGCGATCCCCAACGCGATCGCCCCACTGGGCACCAACGCGCCCAAATTCAGCAGAATCGTCGGGCTGAAGAAACAGCCAGAGCCAAACAGCCACCATGCAACCGGGATAACGAGCGCAATCGCGGCTAAGCTCCTGTAGCTGATGTCTTTCCGAGGCGAGAGGATTTCCAGCGCGGTGGCGGTTTTGGTTCGCTGCACGTCGCTGCCCACAGGCTGCGGCACTGCGATCGCGTTAGGCGGACGGCGTTTTGCAGCATTGAGCGATTGCAGCGCCTCGGTCGCAGAGGAAAGGCGGCGATCGAGCCCCGGCTCTGTCAGCCACTCTAGCCAGTCGGCGAATGCTGGACTTAGGTTCGCGGCTTGCCGGAACTGAATCTGAAAATTGCGCTGCGGCAGTTCGGTCGGGTGGCGCCCTGTCGCCAGAAAAATCAGCGTCGCACCTAAGCTGTAGAGATCCGAGGCAGGCGTTACGCGTCCACCAAACTGCTCTGGCGGCATGTAGCCGTAGGTGCCGACAACGGTGATCGTGCTACTTTCGGAGACGGCAAGCGACTGCACCGAGCCGAAATCTACTAAGTAGACTTCACCCGGACGATCGCCCGATCGATTTGCCAGCAGAATGTTGCTGGGTTTGAGGTCGCGATGGATGACGGGCGGCTGGTGTTCGTGTAGATACATCAGAATCTCCAGCAGCGATCGCGCCAACTGCTTTACCTCCGACTCGCTGAACGTGCGTCCGGCTCTCAGGTGTTGCTCTAGCGATCGCGCCTCGACGTAGCTCTGGACGATCGCAAACCCTTTGCCCTCGTCGGCTGAGTCAAATTCTAGATAGTCGAGATAGCGCGGAATCTGCGGATGCGACAGCGTTTTAAGCACCGTTGCTTCCCGCTCAAACAGCTTCAGGTCTTGCCACTCAAACTCATCGCCCAGCAGTAGGCGCTTAATGACGACGAGTTCATTTGTCTGCAAATCCTGCGCCAGCAGCGTTTCTCGTCCAGTTTGCCGACCGAGTTGGGCTTGGATGACGTAGCGATTGGCGAGAGGGTGAGACATGCAGTTAAAAACTCAACAGTGCACCTGATATGAATAAGAACGTAGGGGCAACGCATCGAACAGGAAATCTCTGCTTAACTGCAAAGATTTTTTACCGAATGCGCTGCCCCCACGAACTTTCTACATCGCTCACTCTTCGAGTTTTCGGCTCTCCCGCTCATACCATTGGGCAAACTGCTTACTGACTAAGCCCATTGCAGTTCCCGGAATCGCCGCCGCTAAAAATATCCAGCCGCCAGCCATGCCCTCAAAATCTCTGAGTAGGGGAATGAGGAGCAAACCACTCACCACAGTGCACAGCAGAGTGCTGACAAACCGAACTGATCGGCGATGCTGCTGTGGATCTTTCAGCGGCAGGTGAAATAGCCACGTCCACAGACCTATGAGCAGCCCATTGAAGCCGCCCAAAATAAATCCATAGACCACACCAATGCCGCCGCCGTAAACGGTGAAAAACAGGGGAAGCAGTCCCGTGCCAAAAATGGCACCATACGCGGCTCCAATCAGTGCGCCCAGCGCGGTGCTTTGCCCGATCGCTTGCTTAAACACTCGCTTTCTGGTTACGGGCTGGCGCGGCTGTAAATTGGCAGCGCGGACAGGCGGCAGCGGATACTTTAGAGTACGCAAGGCAACCCTCGCCGAGGAGAATCGCCGCTCTAAATTGGGGTCAATCATCTGTCTGAGCCATGCAGCAAACGTGGGACTCACGGTAGCCGCGTGCTCAAACTGGATGCGGAGATCGGTCTGCGGCAGATCGGCAGGATGCTGCCCCGTCAGCAGCGCGATCGCGGTCACGCCCAAACTGTACAAATCCGACGCAGGAGACGCAACGCCACCAAACTGCTCTGGCGGCATGTAGCCATAGGTACCGACGACGGTTACGGTTTTTCCATCTTTGGTTGCGAGAGTCTGCACCGAGCCAAAATCTACTAGGTACACCATTCCGTCTTTTAACAGAATGTTGCTGGGCTTGAGGTCGCGATGGACAACAGGCGGTTGACGATCGTGCAAATAGACCAAGATGTTCAGCACACCCAGCACAATGCATTTCACTTCAGTCTCCGAGAACCGATGTCCTGCCTGCATTCGCTCTTCTAGCGATGGCGCGTCGAGGTAGGTCTGCACCAGCACAATTCGCTTGCTGTGGGTGGAGCTGAGTTCAAACTGCTCTAAATAGCGAGGAATTGCGGCATGGGAGAGTGACTGGAG
>NZ_JACJPG010000623.1 GCF_014695955.1 Leptolyngbya sp. FACHB-36
TCTTCCGGTTGCTCCACTAGGAAATCGCGCAGCGCCGTTCCAACACCGTACCAAGCGGGCAGCAGAAAGCGGCTCTGCGTCCAGCTAAACACCCAGGGAATGGCTCGCAGACTGCTTAGGTCTTTCTTGCCGCCGCGTCGGGCGGGACGAGAACTAATCTGAAGCTGACTGATCTCCTCGATCGGCGTCACCTGATGGAAGAAATCGATAAAGTCGGGCTGTTCGTAAATCAGCGAGCGGTAGTGGCGACGCGATCGATCCGCCAGCTCCTCCATAATTTCGTGCCACGGCTGAATGTCGTCAAAGCCAGTGCGCAGCAGGCTCCCTTGAATCACCGCCGTAGTCACCGTTTCCAGGTTGTACAGCGCCAACTCTGGCAGCGAATACTTCGACGCCAGCACCTCGCCTTGCTCCGTGATTTTGATCCGTCCGTTGACGCTGCGTCCGGGCTGCGCCAAGATTGCTTCGTAGGCGGGTCCGCCGCCGCGTCCCACCGAGCCGCCGCGTCCGTGGAAAATCCGTAGCTCCATGCCATGCTGTTCAGCAATGCTTTGGAGTGCCTGCTGCGCCTTGTGAATCTCCCAATTGCTGCTGAGAAAGCCAGAGTCTTTGTTGCTGTCTGAGTAGCCCAGCATGACTTCCTGAAGCGACCCGAAGCTGCGTTCCAGCATTGTGCGGTAAACGGGTAGCTCAAAGATTTCAGTCAGCACCGAGGGCGCTTTCAGCAAGTCCTCTACTGTTTCAAACAGCGGCACTACTTGCACCGTGCTAGTTCCGGTTGCAGGATCGTACAGCCCCGCTTCCTTTGCCAACAGCAGCACTTCCAGCAAATCGCTGACTTCGTGGCTCATGCTGATGACGTAGGTTTGACAGACCTCCTGCCCAAACTCTTGTTGAAGTCGGCGGATCGTGCGGAAGGTTTCGATCGTCTCTCGCGCCTTGTCTGAGAACGGAAGCTCCGTCGGAATCAGCGGGCGGCGGGTTTGCAGCTCGGTTGCCAGCCAGCGCGATCGTTCTGCCTCAGACAGCTCCAAGTACGGCTTGTGCAGAACTTGTAAATACTCGATGATCTCATTCAGCGTATCCGAATGGCGATTGCTTTCCTGCCGCACGTCGAGATGCGCCAGATTAAAGCTGTAGATTTCAACCTGACAGATCAGAAATTCCAGATCGCGGCAGGAAAGCCCTGTTTCCGTCAGGTTGCGCTGAATCAAGCGCAGCTCTGCCAGGAAGTCACCACCCGAACGGTAAAGCGTTGCCGGATTCAAGTCGCCGTTCTCTTGCTGGAAGCCGTCGCCGTGGGCAAGATGGGCATTGCGATCGCGCGTGTTCTCCAGTCGCTTTTGAATGTACGCCAGCTTGAGGCGATACGGCTCCTGACGGTAGCGGATGGCAAGCTGATCATAAATCTCTGGCATCTGGAGTTGGTCTTGCTCCAGCGACTCCAGCAAATCGGGCAGCACATCGCTCCAGTGCAGCGACAGACTCAGCAAGTCCTTGAGGCGATGGATCGACTGGAGATACTTCTCCAGCACCAAGCCCCGCTGGTAGCAGGCGGTCTGCCACGTCACCTGCGGTGTCACCGAGGGGTTGCCATCGCGATCGGACCCCACCCACGAGCCAAACTTACAGAAGTCGTAGCGGGGAGGCTGCATCCCTGGAAATGACGCCTGCATTGCCTGTTTAAAGCGCTGATAGAGTTGCGGAATCGCGTCAAACAGCACTTCCTGGAAGTAGTGCAGGGTGTAGTCCACCTCATCTAGCACCGTGGGCTTAAACTGATGCAGCTCATCGGTGCGCCACCACAACCGAATCTCTTCGGTGAGCTGGTCGCGCAGCAGTTCTGCCTCCCAGGAGGTAGCGGGCAGACCCAACGCCATCAATCGGTCTTCCACTTGATCAAGCTGGCGCAGAATTTTGGCGATGCGACGCTGCTTATCGCGAATCGTGTGGCGGACAATTTCTGTTGGGTGAGCCGTAAACACCAGTTGGACATCCAGCTGATTGATTAGCTTCTGGATATGTTGGGGTGGTACGTTCAAGCTTTGCAGGCTAGGAAACAACCAGTGAAACGTGCCGACCCCTTTGCGAATGCTTTCTTCTTGCAGGCTTTTCTCCAGCAGATTTGCTTCTAGCCGACCTGCCACGGAGGCTCCGTTCCCGTCATGCTGCGACGGGTCTGGCTGGACGACGCCTGCTAGCTCCCGCGCAGCGCGGTACTGCTCTTGCTGGTCGCGCTGTTCGTAGTGCTGCTCGACAATGTTAATTAGCTGGAAGTAGAGGGCGAAGGCACGCGCCGCCCGAATCGCTGCATTCAGGTCGAGCTTCTCAACGACTTTGAGCACTTCGGCTTCGATCACCGCTGGCGCTTGCCCCTCTGGAGAGCACAAATCGCGAAGTTGGTTGAGCAGATCGACGAGTTCCTGACCGCATTCCTGCCGCAGAACCGCTTCCCAAAGATCTTCAATAATTCTGAGACGGTGACGCAAAAACAGATCAGAGACAGAACTAACCGTCATTTCTTCGGACACATTGGGCTCGGCTGCGGTATCCGACGTTAGGGCATCATCTGAAGGTCGTGTCGTCATGGAGCTTGCTCTAGCCAACAATATTCAATCATTCTATGGGGTAAGCCTTAATTTTGGGGGTGTGCCAAACCTCAATATTTCTGGGGCAACCGCGCCCTGAGTCAGCGATCGACGTCTTCTTGATCAGAGGCTGCATTGACGGGGACGTTGAGCGTCGGTAAGCGATCGCCCCGAAACACTTCTTCACTCAGCAGTCCAATTTCTTGAACGGCGTCGGCGATCGCTTTTCCTGCTACCAACCCAATCAGCAGCGGAACAGTCGCAAAACTCAGAAGCACCTCGGCTGAGGAGCGAGAAGGCTTGCGGGCAGCCGCAGTCGGAGAATCTGTCATACGTTCAAGCACCTGTTAAGTTGATGAAGTGGACCTTGCGAAGTGTCAACGAACTGGAACAAACGCAGCCCTATTTGGATCATTGCACCATAGTTTTAGTAAGCAGAATCAAATAGTCGGCTGCATCTGTCGTTGGACGACGATCGCAGGAGCCGTTTTTGGAGAATGCTGCGGACAAAGTGTGTCGATCGCGCTAGGGTGTGCTATTTCTATGGGGTCAAACCGACAGGCTACGGACTCATTAATCATTCGGCAGGTTTCAAGGCTCTCATGGTGGATGTTAATCAACCAAACCGCTCTTCTGATCAAACCACAGCTCAACCGCTAAGCGGATCGCTGAATCGGTGG
>NZ_JACJPG010000624.1 GCF_014695955.1 Leptolyngbya sp. FACHB-36
AACTCTGCCTGATGCTGACGAGCGCGGTGCAGTTCGGTTTGAGCGGCATGAAGCTGCTGCTCCAGCTTGCTAGCGGACGTTTGCTCTGCCAGATCTGCCAGAATTCCCTGAAGTAGCGTTTGCAGCGACTGCTGCCAATCAACGCCATTCTGCATTGTGGCAAGGGCAGCATCGAGCACCTGCGACCAAAGAGGGACGCTCTGCTGCAACTCGCGCAGCGTTGCGGAAACGGTCGTCACCTGCTGTCCGTAACGATCGCCCTGCGTCTGTACTTGTCCTAGCAGATGGCGTAGCTCTGTCTCAAATTCGGCGGCGGCGGCGATTCGGCTCAACTGCTGCTGGTAGCGCTGCTGCTGCTGCTCTAGAATCGGGATGCGCTGTACTGAGACCTCTAGAGCTTGAATGCGGTGAATCTCTTGGGCAATTTGCTGCTGGCGGCTGCGTAGCTGTCCCAGCTGTTTTTCTTGGACCTTAAGCGCCTGCTGCCAACTTAGGCATGTTTGTAGCTGCTGAGTCAGCGCCTGCTGCGCTTGCTCTAGCTGCTGCTGCTGCTGCACGAGTGGTTCTAGATGCTCGATCGCTGTCTTCGCTTCGCTCAATTGGTCGAGCTGCACAGTGAGGGCCGCTAGTTGGGTTTGGCGATCGCTTAGGAGCTTTTCGTGCTGGCGTTTTTGCTGCTGCAAGCCCTGTTCGACACGGCTCTGCTGCTGAAGCAATTTGTAAGTATCCTCGGCTTCCCGAAAGGTGTTGTAGGCGTCACGGTGGGCGGTGCAAATGGCGACTGCCTGCTCTACCTGCCGCAACTCTGCGTTTAACCGATCGATGCCGTTGGCGTTGACCTGAAGCGTTGCCGTCAAACGCTCTAGCTGCGTTTCCAGCTGTTGAAGTTCGACGGCAACGGTGCTTAATTGCGTTTGCTCAGCGTGCAGCGCGTCGCGTTCGGTCTGCGATCGCTGCAAATCTGTCTGCGCCTGCTCGATCGCGTGATGCTGCACCTGTCGCTTCTCTAACAGGCTATCGAGTTCTGCTAGGGCTTCGTCGTGACGAGCAATCTCGGCGTCAAGCTCTTTGACGGTAGCTTCAGAATACTTGCTCAGCGCCAGTAGCTCGTCGTGCGCTTTGCGATACTCATCTACTTTAAGAATGGTGTCGAAGGTTTTTTTGCGCTCTCGATCGGACTTCAGAAAATCGGCGGTAAACATGCCTTGGGGAACGCCGATCGTGTTGGCAAACAGGTCGGCTAAATCCGTGCCCGCTGAGACACCGAACTGCTGCCGCAGCCACGGCATCACGTCTTCTTCAATGCGGGTGTAGTCGAGCTTTTCGCTCAGTTGGGGATCGTAAATGGTGTAGCCTGTGCGGGTGCAGCGGCTCACTTCGTAGGTGCGCTGATCCCGATTGGAAACAAACGCCACGCTAACTTGGGCGCTAGCCGCACCGTTGCGGATCAGATCTTCAATTTTGTAGCCGCCGCGATGGTTGAACAGCGCCCAGGCGATCGCCTCTAGAATGCTGGTTTTACCTGCGCCGTTCTCGCCGCTGATTGCGTTCGTCCCCGGTTGGAAGGTGAAGTGGCGATCGCTGTGGGACTTAAAGTTTTTTAGGCTAACCGAGAGAATTTCCATAAGCCAGGACGACGCGCAATGCCCCCTAGTATGCCTTAGCTTAGTACTTCTGCACTGAAGTTTATTGATTGCGGCTGCTAGATTTCAGGTCGTAATGAACGTTATTTAACGCAGCTGCGCCATTGCTCCCGTTTTTACCGCGATCGATTTCTCGATCGTCGCCTCACCAAGTTGCTTATGACCTCTTTGAGATTTGGTCTCGGTATGGTCTTACAAGCCAGTTTCAGGATAATCTGCGGTACGAGGTAATCTTGAGCAAAACGCCGAGTATTTACCCTCAGTAGATGAATATCTTGATCTTGATTAAAAATATCTCAAACTTGCTGCAATTAATGGTTCTGAGTTATGGAAGTTCGAGCCGAGAAGCCAGAAGATATAGAAGCTATTCGCAAGGTTAATGTTGCGGCATTTGGACGAGAAGGTGAGGCGGATTTAGTCGATCGATTGCGAGGTGTTGCATCTACGTTTTCCTTCGTTGCTGTAGAATCCGGGCAAATCGTTGGACACATTTTCTTTAGCCCAGTTGCGATCGAAGGAAAATGTGCAGATAATTTGCTCATTCTTGGATTAGCGCCGGTAGCCGTATTACCAGACTATCAACAACGAGGAATTGGGTCATTGCTAATCCAGCATAGTTTAGCGGAGTGCACTCAGTTAGGTTGCCAAGCCGTTGTCGTATTAGGTTCTCCAAAATACTATTTGCGATTCGGGTTTACTCCAGCTAGAGAGAAGGGATTGAGATGTGAGTACCCAGTGCCAGATGAAGCATTTATGGTGTTGGAGTTGAAAAGTGGTGCATTAGATGATTGTGTTGGAACGGTAAAATATCGGTCAGAGTTCAACAAACTTGAGTAGCTCGTTATAGAATTGTTTTGGTCTGCAACTTACTGGTTTTTACCGTTAGTTGGTTTTATCGCTTGAAGACCTTTGGCGTTAGATTGACCGCTGCGTAGACAATACATTCTCTCGGCGATAATCCTTAGTTGTAGCGCGAATTGATTTTCGATACGGCTACACGTTTCAACTGTGACTCCGGGTAGATCTGGTAAATACTGCAGGTGAAAGCTCACGTCAAGTATCGATAATGCATGATACAATTCATCTCCGTTACCCAAGGGAAATTTAAATTAACAAAACCGAGTTTTGCTGTGCCCAAAGAGCCGCTTGGATGCAATCGCGCCTCTCTAGCTTCGTCAAAATCATCGAATTATCAAGATAAAAGACAATCACTTGGTGGAGAATTAGCTTCGTTTCTAAAGAAGCGGCTATGTAGGAAGTTTGCTGAATGAGATTTATTTGAGGAAATGACAATGAAACGATTTACAAGCTACGCTTTACTGTTAGCTATAGTCGGATTAACCGCTGCACCGCACGCTAATGCTGCTGAACGTAGCAGCTTGACGGTGACGATTAGTGGGCTAAGAAATCAGAAAGGGCAAGTTTGTCTGAGCCTCTTTTCAGAAGGACAAGGATTTCCTGGTAGCAGCGATCGAGCCATAGAATCTCAGTGTGTAAGCGTTATAAGCACTGAGACAGCAGTGACGTTTCGTAATTTGAATGCAGGTAGCTACGCTGTTGCCGTTATTCATGATGCTAATAAGGATGGTACTTTGAACAAAGGCTTCCTTGGCATTCCTAAAGAGGGTTTTGGTTTCTCTCGTAACCCGAGAATTCGCATAGGTCCACCCAGCTTTAGAGATGCAGCGATTTCAGTCTCAGGTACAAGTACTAACATTATGATTCAATTAAAATACTTATAGATGTTTGAGGTGAGTAATCTAAAACTTGGTTCTGCTCTTTACGAGCACAAAATCTTTAGTACATCAGACGATCGCATAACAGATTGCTGAAGCGAAACGGAACAAAGATTATCTGTTACGCTGCAAAAGTTATCTCTATCTGCTTAACTCAGTTGCTAGGCTGCGGGATTGTCGATGAAAGACATAGCCAAAAAACTATCTGTCAGTATTCAACGTTTAGTATTCAACCTTAAATGAAATTGCGTTGAGAAGTTGCAAGGTGAGCCAAGCTCCTGACTTGCTAATTACAAATCGGCTGATTCTCCGTCGCCCATCCCTTGCAGATGCTGCCGCAATCTTTGAGTTTGCTTGTGATCCGGTAGTAACCCGCTATATGGACTGGCATACACATACTGGTATTCACGATGCTGTTGAGTTTCTTGAGGGATGTGCTCCTCGGTGGGAATCGGGTGACGAGTTTTGTTGGGCAATCACGGCCAAGCCCGAAGACCACGCGATCGGGACAATTGCGTGTCGTGTAGAGGGTCACATGGCGGATTTTGGTTATGTTTTGAATCGTAGATATTGGGGACAAGGCTATGCAACGGAAGCAGTCAGTACCGTCGTATCGTGGGTCATGAGTCTTCCCGAAATCTATCGGGTTTGGGCAACTTGCGACACAGAGAATGTTGCATCAGCGCGGGTTCTGGAAAAGACTGGGTTGTTGTGTGAGGGAACGTTGCGCTGTGCCATGATTCGTCCTAACTTATCGTCCGCACCGCGAGATACTTTTATCTTCGCCAAAGTGCGAGATGCAACATAACACTGTGAAACAGATAACAAATTAAGACGTGTTGACCCTATTGCAGACAACGGAAAACCGAAGTGCTGTAGAGGTTCTTAAAATCGTACTACTGATGTCTCAGAAATGGTCTTCATGAGATCCCTTTTCCTAGCCTCTGACACAACTAATTTTCAATCCTGCGGTATCCCGTTAATCCCGTGTAATTGCTGCCTGATAAGCCTTTACTTGTAGATCGATTCCCGTAATTGCTGTTCCTACCACAACGATATCTGCGCCTAACTCCAACGCCCGTCTCGCTACCTCTGGAGAGGCAATGCCTCCTTCGCAGACGATCGACACCTGCAACCTTTCCGCCATCTGCGTCAGCAAATCAAATCCGGGTGGCTTCAGGTGTCGAGTCTCAGCCGTGTATCCATATAGGGTTGTGCCTACGCAATCGGCTCCGGCGTCTGCCGCCGCGATCGCGGCCTCCAGCGTATCCACATCTGCCATCACGGGTTTATCCAGTTCGGCATGAATCCGCTGAATCAGCTCTGCAACAGTTTCCCCTTCCGGACGCTGCCGCAGCGTCGCATCAATGGCGATAATGTCTGCGCCAGCACGAGCGATCGCCGCCGCATGAATAAACTGCGGCGTGATGTACACGTCAGAGCCAGAGATTTGCTGCTTCCACAAACCAATAATTGGTGCTGTTACTCGCCGTCTCACAGCTTCTACATGAGCAGGCGTGTCAATCCGAACGCCGCCCGCACCCTGATTAACTGCCGCCTGCGCCATTGCCGCAATCACAAATGAATCATGCAGCGGCGAATCCACGGGCGCTTGGCACGATACGACCAGTCCACTTTGAAGTTGTTGAAACATGAAAGGAATGAAATTTTGAATGGTGAGCTTTGAATTATGAATTACAGCCAGCGCCTAATTCAAAACTCACCATTCAAAATTTCTTATTTATCGAAGCACTCCGTCTTCCAAATAGGCGACGTGGTCTGCAGCATCGATCAAGCGCGTGTCATGGGTCACAATTAGCACGGTGCGATCGCCCTCTTTCGCCAACTGCCGCAGGAGTTCAATCACCGCATGTCCATTGTGCGAGTCCAAAGAGGCGGTCGGTTCATCTGCCATAATCAGCGGCGGGTCACCTGCGAGCGATCGGGCAATTGCCACCCGTTGCTTTTGTCCCCCCGATAGATCGCGGGGTAGTTGGTCTGCCTTATCCAGCAGCTTAACCTGTTCCAGGAGATCCCGCGCTTCCCGTTTACGAGCAGTCTTGCTCCGCATCCCCTTCACCTTCAGCGCTAACTCAATATTCTCTACCGCCGTCAGCGCCGGAAATAAGTTAAATCCCTGGAAGATAAAGCCAATATTTTCTAAGCGAAAGTGAGCAAGCTGATCACGGGACATCCGAGTGATTTCCTGCCCCAGCAGGCGCACACTTCCAGCAGTAGGCGTCAGAATACCCGCTAGAATGGACAGCAGCGTCGTCTTGCCCGACCCTGACGGTCCCATGAGCAGTTGAATGTCGCCTCGCTGAATGTCCAGGTCAACTCCGCGCAGCACCGGGTAAGGCTCTGCACCAGAGTAGTACACCATCTCTACATCTCGTGCCATCACTGCATCGTCGCCAGCCTTGTCTAAGAAGACTGGGGTAGAAGCTGTGCGGTCCTGATGCCGAATTAGTTCTGTTGATTTAACCTGAGAAGCAATCATCCGTTTTCACTTATAAGTGCATTAAGTTGAACAAGAGCCGTGAGGAGTGAACGGAGAGCGAAGTGAGTTTAGCTATGGTTGGATTCACCTGCGACTAGGAGAAGTCCGGAAGCCATTGGGGTTGTAACTGAGCCTTATGTCTAGTGTAACGGGGTCTCCCCCAGACATCTATCACCTGAGTAGGTAATTTTTCTGCTAAATCTTATGCCTTGAAGACGATCGCAGGATCCACGTGTGTCACTCGTTGAATCGCAAAAACTGCTGAACCAACGCACATGACGATCGTGATGCCAAACACTGTCACCGCTGTTGCGGGCGTGATTAGAATCATGATCCCCTTCGCTGCTATCGTCCAAGACCCCAGGCCCCAACACAGCGCCATACTGGGAATGTAGCCAAGTACTGCCATCCACAACGCCTGCTCCGTTATGACGCGGTAGATTACCCAATCTGACGCACCCATTGCCTTAAGAGTTCCATACTCGCGGATGTGGTCGGACACCGACGAGTAGAGAATCTGGCTCACAACGACCATGCCGACGACAATTCCGACAGCCGCTCCCAATCCCAGGACAAACCCGATTCCTGTACGGCGTTGCCAGTAATCCCGAGTCATTGAGCCAATTTCATCCTTTGTAAGGGCGCGGGTGCCCGGGAGTGCCGCTTCTAAACGGCGCTTCAAGGCGTCCAGGTTTTCCCCAGAATTTGCCTTAACTAGAACGAACGTTGTTGGGTCCGACGCCGAGAGCGGTTTTGGCGCAGGTGGCGCTCCAGAAGACGTTGGAGCCGTTTCAAAGGTATTGAGGCATTCCACTGGCTGATTCGGTCCCGATCGACACGTGAGGCGCGAGGTTAACCCAGAGTTAACGTAGGCGTTGGCGCTTTCTAGCGAGGTGAAGATGTAGGCGCTGGATGCCATCGACTGGGTGTCTTCCGTAATGCCAACTAGCTTGGCGGGCAGCGAACTAATCGAGCCGACATCTCCAATTTGGCGAAAATCTAGCGAATTCAGGTTTGATCGCTCCGCCCAAACGGAGTAAGGAGTCCGCAGGTCTGCCCGATCGCCCTGCTTAAGTTGCCAGTTGCCAAAGAGCTGTCCGTTAGGGTCAAAGCCGTAGATCCGGATAGGAACGATCATGTCATTGGGCGATCGCCACAGCGCTGATCGCGAAAACAGCGCTTCTGCCCGCTCGACTCCGGCAACCTGACGCGCCTGCTGCACCCGCTCTAGTGGAATCGGCAGCGACACCTCCGAGTGCAAAATTTCTCTGGAGGAGACCCAAATATCAGCAGAAGACTGGTCGATTAAGCGTCCTGTTGATCGCGTGAACCCATTTAAAATCCCCGTCTGAATGGTGACGAGGCTAACAGCAAACATGATGCCAGCCTGCGCCACCAGAAAGCGGGGAATATCTTCAAATAGATTTTTACGGGCGATCGATGCCATCGGTAGAGTCAGGAGTGAAGAGTGAGGAGTGAGGAGTTAAGACGTTCAACTCAACACTCATAACTCAACACTCATGCCTCCTAGCCTACACTACTTAGCCGAGATGCCGAGGACAGGTGTGACGGAAGAGAGTGCCGTAGCCGATTGCCATACAGCGCTAGGGCATTGCCGCCGAGGAGGAGGGCAAGATAGTCGCGATCGTAGTCGCCAACCGTAGCAGCGTCTTTGACGCAGTCTTGCAGCACACCGTCCCAGTGTCCGTAGTCACCGGAGAAACAAGTGAGGTGCTTGCCGACTTCGCCCATTGCCACGGGAAGATAAACGGGACCCGGATCGTCGGACTCGAACGAGGTGAAAATCTGCCCTCGCTCAAAGTAGTCTAGCGGGTCGCGATGACGCAAGTCGTAGTGCTCAAACAGGCTAGCGTCATCGATTTTCGTGGGATCGTGCTGCTTAGTCCACATCAAATCAAACAGGTTTTTCGCCTGACTGATGATGTTGGTGTTGTTGTGAGCGCCGCGCTCCTGGATCATCAGTTTGGTGAACTCCATCAGCGACGGACGGTAAGGATGCTGGGGGTCGAAGTCGCGGATGCGCTTTTCCCAATGCTCGTGCATGGCGTGCGCTAGATCGGGGAGCCAGCCGCAGCCGCCCTCCAAAAAGCCTACGCGCAGCGTTGGAAACTGCTCGAATGCACCGTCGAATACCATGCGAGCGAGGGCGTGCTGCTGCTGGTTGCGCTGCACAAAGATGTGGGTGAGCACAAAGGTTTCCATGTGGTCCGAAATGCCACCCATCATGTAGGAGCCAGGACCACCGTGGATACCGAGGGCGATGTCCAAATCCACCGCTGCTTGCAGAATTGGACGGAAATCTGGATGGCTAATTGCCTTGCAAGTGCGAACTTCGGGGAAAGCGTCGGGGGCGCTGGGATGAGGAATCGGCATATTAGGCGCAACCGCAACGCCAATCAAGCCCAGTTCGTTGACGCAGCGGTGCATTTCCTTCACCGCCTCATTCACATCTTGCAGCGGCAGCACCCCGATCGGCTTTAATCGATTGTCGTAGCCGCGACAATCATCAGCAATGTAGTTGTTGTAAGCGCGACAGAGGGCAACCGCCAAATCGGTGTCCAGGATGCTAGAGAAAATCAGGTTCAAGGTGCCAAAAATTACCTGCACATCGATGCCTTCGCGGTCCATGTGCTCGACTCGCACCCGATTAAACATCGCTCCCAGTGTCGTTTCGGGATGCAGGCTGCGGAAGCCGCCTTTGCCCAGCCCTTGAGGTTGCGGAAACATCCGCACGAGGTCAGCTTTGCCAGTCGCCGGATTAAAATCGACAATTTTTGCCCGTTGATCGCCCAGGTTATCCACAATCAGACCGACGCGATCGTGATATTCCGGCTCAAGGTAGTCACGCAGAATCAGCGGATTCTCAAGCTTGTGAGCATCGGCATCAATTACCAGTAGACCTTCGTACATGGTTGTTTTAGAGGGTAGAAGTACTTCGTTTTTGGTGATTAGCAACTAGCTGTCAGCTAGTCCGATCGCGCGTTTCAGACGGGCGGTTCAGGTAGTTCAGAATTTGACGCAGACCAAACCAGTGATCGAGCGACCAGGACAGCGACGCCAGGATCGTAATGCCGGGATATTTGACGGCAGCAGGCTGATTCTTTTCAAAGACAAAATGGCCACCCAGCGCGAACACCTGGGTCAGCACCAGACAAGCTAGCGTCCACCGCCAATCGTAAAACAGCAGGACAACGGCAACGATCGCCAGCGTATTCGTCAGATGGTGCAATGCCTGATTGATTGGATGTTGATGGGAGGCAACAAAATGGGCTTTTGCGTCTTGGAAGTAGCTCAAGGCTTCCTCCTCCGTGCTAAAGGTTTCAGGAACGATAGCACGGGGAGCGGAGGGAACAGGCGGAGCGATCGAAAGTTTTTGGAATTGAGCGAATCGCTAGTAGCCGTTTACGTTACCACCAGCGCAACTGTAAGTAATTCCGCTCTGGCTGACTCTGTTCCTCCTCCGTTAGCCAGTCCACAGCTTTGTAGGTGCCAAAAACGTGGTCCCACCAGTCCACTGCCAGCCCAAAGTTGTGGTGCCACATGCCGTACTTGTGGTGGACGTAGTGGACGGGCATCTTCATCCAGAAGCACTTGGTTGGGTTTTCGTGCTGTAGCTGGTGGGCATAGGATGAAAACGCTGCATAGACAACACCGCCCAGTGTCCAACCGACTCCCGCTGCGATCGACACAAAAAACATCGGCAGCATGACGATCGCCGTGCCCCTGACGTAGTCGCGAAACTCCCACAAAACGCCTTGTCCTTCATTGCGGCGGTGGTGGTCTCGGTGCCGCTCTCCGATGCGTGGCGACTTGTGCATCAGGCGGTGCATCCAGTACTCTACAAGACTGGCGAACACGAACGCGATCGTGAAACAGACTGTCCCAATCAGCAGGTTCATTGACAATATAGACATGAGTCCCTCACTCCTCCGCAGACTACTGATTATTTTGCCATTCCTGAACAGGATGGGGAACGGGAGATGCATTCTCTCCCCTGTTCCTTGCCTCCCAGGGTCTATCTTCTGGAAGCAAACGTAAAGTTAAGTGGTATCATTCACTCCAAGTTCGGCATTTGTTGCATTGCAACAGTCGCGCAGGAAGTGTGAGGAGATTGGAATGGAACTGGCGACGACCTTAAAGAGTCAAGCAGTTCGCGCTGGTGTCCGGCAGGTGGGAATAAATCCAGACTACTGGTATCCCGTTGGTTGGTCGCATCAGTTGAAGCCAGGTCAAGTGATACCTGTAGTGGCTTGGAATCAGGAGATTGCCGTCTACCGGGACACCAGCGGACGGCTTCATGCTCTAGAAGATGCCTGTCCACACAAAGGTGTGGCGCTACACAAAGGTAAGGTGATTGGAGAGAATCTGGCGTGCCGCTACCACGGGTGGGAGTTTGGCGACGGTGGGCAGTGCGTCAATATTCCTTACTTGCCCAAGTCCCAGAAGCTTCCTCCTGCTTGCGCTCGCACCTTTCCAATCCAGGAGAAATACGATTTAATTTGGGTGTTTCCAGGGAATCCGGATCTCGCTGAAGAGCGGCAGCCGCCAGAAGTCGCCGAGTATGCACAACCAGGTTGGCTAGATGTATCCGTAACGGCGCACTTCAACTCACACTTCTCGATTTGCAATGAAAATTCGATGGATGTGTTTCACGGTTTTCTGCACGAAAACTTGCAGGGCTGGTTTGATCCGGTGTTGCTGAAGCTGCAAGAAACCGAGAGCACGGTCAGCGCTCAGTATCAGGTGTCGTATAAGGGGCAAATCGCGAAATTCCTGGGTTTGACCGATCGCGCCGACCAAGTCACGACGCTGCCTGTCACCGTTGAGTACCGCTATCCCCACTACTACAGCACGCTAGAGGGCGTTTCGTCGTTGTACTTAATGCGCTTGCCTGTCAGTTCAGTCGAGAGTCGATCGTTCGCGCTGTTCTTCTTTCGAGTCCGTCTGCCGCAGTGGGTGCTAACGCCGCTCAGACCTGTGCTGCGATCGCTGCTGCGACGATTTGTGCTTCATCGCTTTCTGGCGCAGGACATCGAGATGATGGAGAGCGAGCAGCAGCACTATTTGGCGAATCCCAACCGCAAGTATATCGAGATTAACCCTGCCATCATTGCCGTGCAGCGTCTAATCGTGCGGCAGTACGATTTGTTCAGGCAGGCTTCGTCGCAGTCAAACGGGCACAAATCTTCGCAAGAGGTCGTCTATCGCTCTATGGCAGCTACATCATCGGATGCAGACTCCGGTCAGGCGGTGCCGTAGGATGGGAGGAGTTGTAATCGTGTCCACGGTTTTGTCCGTGATGGCGGCATTCATCGGCAATCCCAGAGTCTGGTTGGGTTCAGGATTCTGTCGCTCTGGATAGCCAAGACTTCGCTAGGAAAATATACTGTTGAGCTAAAGGCGATGGCTGTCAAAAAGGTGAGAGGAGTTTACCGTGCAAGTTATTAAAGAGTACGTGCAGCGTTGGTACGAGAGTGGGCTTGACCCCGACACCTACATCTGCCACAACAAGCAAGGCAACCTTGTCGAAATTGAGGAAGAAGCGACGGGTAAGCGTCGAACCGTTCTCACCTTCTGCACCAATGACGTACTGGGGCTAACTCAGGAAGATGCGGTAAAGCAGGCAGCGATCGATGCCATCCTGCGCTATGGCACCTCGAATAGTTCGGTGTCTACACTGAGCGGACGGATCGAGCTGCATCGGCAGTTAGAGCAAGAAATTTCCACCTTTAAAGAGCTAGGTCACACGCAGCTGTTTTTGAACGCGTGGATGGCAATGCAGGCGCTAATGGATGCGTTCTGCCATCTGGCGATTCCGGTGCCCAATTTCCAAAACAACCGCGAAACGCTGATCATGACCGATGTGCTGAATCATGGTTGCATCGTTACCGCAATTGCCAACGCGGGAACCCGCTCTGGAAAGCTCTTTGGGCACAGTCCTCGAGTGCGTGTGCGAGCGTATCGCCACTGCGACATGGACGACTTTTCCCGCAAGCTGCAGCGATACGCCCGACCGGACGATCGGATTATGGTGGTGACGGATTCCGTTTTCTCAATGGACGGTGACATCGCTCCGCTGCCGGACATCATTGACGTGATGAGCCACTACGAAGGCAGCGTCCTGTTGGTAGACGAAGCGCACGCCAGCGGCTCGATCGGCGCAACCGGACACGGCATTTATGAACACTTTGGACTGCGCCCGCAGCAGGCGATCGAGCGCGGTGTCGTACCCCTGGTCATGACAACGTTCTCCAAATTTGCTGCCTCCGCAGGCGCAGCGATCAGCAGCCACGTAGCAGAACTGAAGCCGCTGCTGGATGTGTCGCCGACGTCGATCGGTACCATCTCTCTGCCGCCGCCGACGACCGCTGCCGCGCTAGAAAGCATTCGTATCGTGCGGCGAGACCCCGATCGCGTCAAGCGCTTGCAGGAAAACGCTCGCTATCTGCGGTCTCGACTAGAAGCAAACGATTTTCTGACGCTGGGCGAAACCAACGTAATTCCCGTGCTGCTGCCGCCAGAGGTGAACCCGAAGCAGTACGCTCGCCAACTGCTAGATTATGGCGTTTGGGTTTCTCCTATCTGGTTCATTGCCAAGCCGCGCATTCGCATTACCGCTAACGCGCTGCACACCCGCGAGGAAATGGATTGCCTGGTGGCGTCTATGGTAAAGGCGCGAGACTTGATGTACAAGCCGACGATCAGCGCGTAGCGTTAGTGAGCGATCGCGCCTAGCACCCCGCTTACCACGCGCAAGTAATCCGCAGGTGCTAGCAGTACCAAGGCTCCCCGTGCTCCGGCTGAAACCGCGAACTGCTCAAACAGTTCTGCGGTTTCGTCTATATAAACGGGATACGGTTTCTTGCAGGCGATCGCGGTGACGCCGCCGCGAATGTATCCCGTGAGTGGTTGAACGTCCTTCAGCGGAACGGGTTCGACTTTGCGATCGCCCGTCAGCTTTGCCAGCGCTTTCAAATCCAGTGACGTGTCGGCAGGAATGACAGCGAGGTGAATTCCAGCGCGATCGCCGCGTACCACCAGCGTCTTGAACACCTGCTCCGGCGGCAATCCAACCTTCTCTGCTGCCCGCTCCGCCGCTAAATCTGCTGGATCAACCTCGTACTGAAGCAGTTGATAGGCGATGCCCAGGCTGTCGAGGATGCGGACGGCGTTGGTCTTCATGTTAGGAGCATGTTAGAAGTGTGAAAGTGAACCCGCTATGGGAAATCGGAAACTGATTATCCATCACCTAATTCAATTCAGTAAAGACCGTTAAAACGGTGAAGCACCGATGATGAGTATGGGATAGTCAATAGTTTGAGCCGTCATGAAAACACGGGAGCAGAGCGATGGACGTGAAAGCCGCGATCGCCGTTGAAGCAGGCAAACCCTTGAGCATCGAAACGGTGCAGCTTGAGGGACCGAAAGAAGGCGAGGTGCTGGTGGAAATCAAAGCCACTGGAGTTTGCCACACCGATGCGTACACGCTGTCTGGTGCTGACCCGGAAGGGCTGTTTCCCGCCATTTTGGGACACGAGGGCGCAGGCATTGTGGTGGACGTAGGAGCGGGTGTAAAGTCGGTGAAACCGGGCGACCATGTGATTCCGCTGTACACGCCAGAGTGCCGCAACTGCGAATACTGCCTCAGTGGCAAAACGAATTTGTGTCAGGCGATTCGATCGACCCAGGGACGGGGTGTGATGCCGGATGGCACCAGTCGATTCTCCCTCAATGGTCAAAAAATCCATCACTACATGGGCACTTCGACGTTTGCCAACTACACGGTGCTGCCAGAAATCTCTGTAGCGAAAATTCGCGAAGATGCACCGTTTGAGAAGGTCTGCTACATCGGCTGCGGAGTCACAACGGGCGTCGGAGCGGTGATCAACACAGCAAAAGTCGAACCCGGCGCGAATGTTGTCGTGTTTGGCTTGGGCGGCATTGGGCTGAATGTGATTCAAGGTGCCCGCATGGTTGGCGCAAACATGATCGTGGGGGTGGACCTCAACCCCAAGAAGCGCGCTCTGGCAGAAAAACTCGGTATGACTCACTTCGTTAATCCCAGCGAGGTCGAAGGGGATCTGGTGGCGCATCTTGTGGAGCTAACGAAGGGTGGAGCCGACTACAGCTTTGAATGCATCGGCAGCGTTAAAGTGATGCGGCAGGCGCTCGAATGCTGCCACAAAGGCTGGGGCGAGAGCATCATCATCGGTGTAGCAGGCGTGGGGCAGGAGATTAGCACTCGCCCGTTTCAGTTAGTGACGGGTCGCGTCTGGAGGGGGACCGCGTTTGGTGGCGCAAGAGGTCGCACGGATGTCCCTAAAATTGTGGATTGGTACATGGACGGCAAGATCAATATCGATGATTTGATTACGCAGGTCATGCCCGTTGAGCAAATTAATGATGCGTTCGATTTGATGCACCGAGGCGAAGGAATTCGCACGGTTGTAACGTTTTAAAGTCCCTCTTTGAGTTGTTCTAAATGCAAGTACAGTTTCGTGAGTTTGACCCGTTCAGCGTGTGGATCTGGATTGAGTTCACTACAGTTCCGTCGGAGATGGAAAAGCAATATGTAGAGGAGGTCTTTAACTCCTGGTTTTTCCTAGGCAAACTGGGAGGATTTAATGCTGAGAATTTGCAGGTTCAGGATGTTGGCTTGGATATCAGCCACATGGAGTACGACGACGATACGGCTGAGAGCAGTCTGCAAGCGCTAATGCACAACATGGGCGATGTGGAATATGAGGGCGTGTGGGCGCGCTGCTGGTTCGATCTGGGAACGAGTGATGCGATCGCCCTCGACGTGTTGGTCAACGCGCTGCAGCAGTTCAGCCGCGACTACGTTGTGCTTGAGCGGATCATTATCGGTGGCGAGAACGAAGACTGGACAACAGGCGATCGTCGCTATTCCAACTTTGCAATGGACGATCGTAACTAAATGGTTTTGTGAAACTTGGGACAAGAAACACTCATTTTCTAGGCAGTCTCTTTCGACGTTGGGCACTTTGAAATAGAGCTTCTCGTTCTATTTCAAACTCAAACCATGTCAAAGTCGTTGTTGTGTCTACTGGCAGTGATTCCGCTGTCGGCTTCTGCGATCGCGTCCAGCGTCGGAGCGATCGAATCTAATAATCCTTGCTACATGCGAACCTCTTCCGGTCGCGTAGTTAGCCTAGGTCAGCTTTGTTCCGGTCGTCAATCTGCTCCGGCTCCCAGATTGTCTAGACCCAGTGCGCCTAGTCGTTCGAAGGCAACGACAAACGACTATATGGTCAGCGAAGGTAAAGGAGGCGGCAATTTCTATCAGGTTTGGTCAACTTCCGACAACAAGAAGTACACTCTCAAAGTTTGGCTTAGGCAGGAATTTGCTGAAGGCTCTCCGTCGATCGTTCCGCAGAGCTTTCGATCATCTGGTGATGCGGTCAAGTATTTCGATTGTCATTACGGTGAATACTACGAACAGCAAAGCTGCAAAGAGCTTCGCAG
>NZ_JACJPG010000625.1 GCF_014695955.1 Leptolyngbya sp. FACHB-36
ACGGCTCACTAGCCGCCCGCCGCAAACGTTGCCATAACGGCTACTGACAGAAGAATCCCTGGGATCAGCAGCAGCACCAGCATCAGCAAATCGTGTGTGTTCATCGTTGCTCCTTTTGTACAATCGCATTGTCTCAATCCTAGTGAGATATACCAGGATTTGACCGGGTCAAGAGTTGAGAAAATTTGAAGATTCCCCGGTAGACTTAGAAAGACACCGTAGAACTACGGCTCTATGGGATAAAAGCCAGTACAGGAGATTCCCCGTGAACAAGCGTCGATCATCAATGGTTGCCCCTTCCAGACGGCCTCCCGCTCGCCCCCCCCGCCAGCGCACCAACTATTTCTCTTTTGAGGAGCTGGGACGCAAAGATCTGTTCACTGGGTTGACGCTGTGGGCGGTCATTGAACTCGTCAGCTTTCTATTGCTGCCGGCGATGATGGGCATTGATTTTGGCGATCGTCTCGGTGCCTGGTTTACCCTCAGCATTCCGCTTGGGATTGGCGGCGCGTTTCTGCTAAGCTCAAGCTCCCGATTTATGGCAATTAATAACGAGCGCTCCTCTGGCACTAATAAGTCAGTGTTTTCAGTGCTGGGGCTGTTCGCGGGCTGGTTCGGAATCGCCGGAATTGTGTTTCCGTTTGTGATGGTGTCTGGAGAGTTTCTTTCCAAGGTCCTCATGAAGTAGAGGAATGGTCGTGCTGCCGAAAACTGTGCACGCGCTGAAAGAGTGGAGTGTTGCCGTGACCGCCTTGGAGCAGGGCACTCTAAGCCTGCTGCTGCGAAAAGGCGGCATTCAAGAAGCAGGACGGTTTACGGTGCCTCACACCGAGGTTCTGCTGTACCCAACCTATGAGCATCAGCGCCCGGATTTGCTGAAGCCAGAGTACGCTCAGCAAGTGGAGGCAGTGGAATCGGGTTGGCATCCGGCAGACGTGCGGATTGGAGCTTGGGCACGCATCACGGATGTTTTAGAGGTGAGCGAGGGAGATCGTCTCGCTGCCCTACTACCGTTTCACATCTGGAACGAGGCGTTTGTAACAGAGCGCCTCAAGTGGAAGCCACGTCAGCCGCTTTCGGTACTGCTGCTGCGCGTCTATCGACTGCCAGAACCGCAGCGGCTATTGTATGAGCCGAAGTACGGCGGGTGCAAATCCTGGATCGACCTGAATGCATCGATCGCCCTGGATGAGCAACGCCCCGTTTTAAGTGATCGCGCCTACGCCGAACACGTTGTCCAAATTCGCGCAGCCCTTACTGGCTTGGGTGTAGAACGGTAAGGCGGATAGCTTGCGGCATTCTGGAAACCTGTAGCGCTGGATAGATCCCGGCTCTGCCAGTAGCAGTATTGCCCAACGTTGCAGAGCAATATGCAAAATTAATCAAAAAAATTGGTTCAACCGCTACATCTGGTGGCATGATCGAGCGAACTTGGAGACGATCGCGAACTCGCCTCCCAACTTACCCTCGTTGCGTTCAGCCTAAAGCAATGCCTAGCCAGACCTATGAGTCGAGCCTGTTGACCTGTTTCGGATGTCTGCAACCGTGGATGGTCGGAGCAACGAGCACCCTCGTTGTAGCGGCTGCGATCGCGCCTGTCCATGCTGCGTCGCTTACGAGTTGGAGCTTTGACCCGACTGCAAATCACCTCGAAGTCGTCGTCAGCGATCGGACAACTCCACGCTACTTTCTGATGGCGCAGCCCGCCCGCATCGTTTTGGAGCTGCCCAATACCTCTGTTGGTGCCGTTAAAGCGCAGAATACCTACACGGGTTCCGTGCGGCAAATTCGCGTCTCCCAGTTTCAGCCAGGACTGACCCGCATCGTGATGGAACTAGCGCCGGGAACTAGCTTGGCTCCAGGACAGGTTCAACTTCAGCAAGTGTCCGGCGACAAATGGCGGCTGCGTCCGTTGATTGCTCAGTCCACAGCGGCAGCCCCTCCAACCCCGGCTACTCCATCAATCAGCCGCCGCGATCCGTCTCCTCCTGCCCCAACCGCGATCGTCCCTTCTCCCGCGCCCGCCTCGGTAAACGCGAATCTCCCTTCTCCACCTCCCCTGCCCGTTGCCCCCTCGCCGCCCGCCCCAGCCAGCTCCTCTGAAACGCCTCTGCCTCCGTCTACTCCCCCAGCAGACAGCAATAGCGGCGATGTCACGATCGCGGTTCCGCCCCTAGTTCCATCCAGCGTTCCACCCGCGCAGGCGTCAGCGGCTCCACCTGCTACCAATGCAACGCCCCGCCCTACTCCAAGCCAGCAACCCGTTACTGCTGCTGTGCCCACGCCGTTGCCCCCTGCCGCTGCGATCGAGGCGAGCCCAGTTGAGCTTCCAAGTGCGCTACCCCAGTCCAGTTCCGGTAGCCCTGCCGTGCGCGTCAGTGTGCCACCGCTCGGTGCAAAATCCCCAGCCTCAGCTCCGCCGATCGTGGGGGTGGGGTCTTCGCCGCCGCCCAGTGCGTTAATTGTGACGCCCAGCATCAGTGCACCTGCACGACAGCCAGACGCCTCCAGCCTTCCTATTGTGGGCGTGCCTTCCTCAGCCAGCGGTGCGCCTGCTCCAACTGGCTCTGCTGTTGAGCGAGGGCAGTCGTTTGCCGCGCCACAACCCAGTTCGATCGTTGAGTTTGGTCAGCCGTTGCCAACCTCACAACCAACTGCGCCAGGAACTGTACTGCCTGCAGGAACGCTGCTGAATTTGCGCTATCCAGGTAGGGACTCGCTGAGTCTGCGGACTGATTCACCCCACCAAGAAGTGCTCCTGCTGGAATCAGAGATTCGGGACGCGATTGGCAACCTTGTCTTTCCACAGGGTAGCCAGGTGGTCGGACGGTTTGAAACGAACTCAACGGGCAGCCGGTTTGTGGCTCAGGCGATTTCGGTGCAAGGACGCAATCTGCCACTCAACGCCCAATCCGGTGAGCTTACAGGCAACCGACGAGTTTCAGACGATAAGCTCGCCCGTAACTCTGGCATCGGCGCGATCGCGGGCGGACTAGTAGGAGGCTTTTCGGGACTGGGGATCGTGGGTGGAGCCGCTGCCGGAGCCGCTGCCACCTTTTTCACGGCTCCCAAGCCCGCCACAATTCAACCAGGGCAAGTTGTGCAGGTGCGTCTGCTTCAGGATTTGCGCTAGACGTGACTAGTAAAGTGATTAGTGGTTCGAGCGATTTAGTGGTTCGATCGCTGGCGACTAATCACTCTCTAACTCCAATCCTCTTGTCGGCGGCTCTGCACTCGATAAACCTGCGTCGAAGCGTGAATTTGGCGCGTCTTCGCATAGAGCGCCTCTTCCGTCAGGTCCCACTGCTTCAGCACCTTGTCTAAATCCGACTGAATGTCTCTTGCGCCCGGAAATCCCAGATAGCGGATCTTCAGGCGTGCTAGCTCTGCCAAGTTGTAGTCGGTTGGCTGTCCAGCGAGAAGCGCGTCCACGATTTGGCGATCGCTGCTCCACAAGGGATGCTGCTGGTCTTTGTTCTCGGATGCAGAAGCCATAGAGCAGACTGTGTTAATTCGTTCCGGTTCGGCTAGTATCCTAACAGCGAATGACTGAGTTGAGGGCAATCCGCAAAAATCTAATGTTTTGTTGCAGAAATTCCCGATTCTCTCGACTTGCTAGAGACTTTGTAAGCACTTGACTACTACCTATAGCGGTTTATGTTTATAATCAACCCTAAGTTTAGAGATTGCACCCTACGATTCCCGTTGGTGTAACAGCCTGCAATTGAGCCTGCTGATGTCATGCCTAGAAGTGATGTAACGCAAATGTCTACTGCACCTAGACGGGCTGCCCGTTCTCGACCCTCCCCTTCTCCGGACTCAACACTCTATGCCGTGCCCACTCGGGTACCGATTACCCGGCAGAAACCTCGATCGGCCCGTCCGCTGGCCGTTGTACCACCGTCCGCTCAGCCTACGAAGGTGCGGCGGTTCCCGTCTACGCAGCGATCGCTGCCCTTGTGGCTACGACTACTGGTCAGAGTTCAGCGCAGTTCACTAATTGCCGCGGTGGTGCTGGTGATTGCGGCACTCGTTCTGTATGGCAGCACCGTCTACACACAGCAACTCTGGAGTCGGGAGTACAACAAGCTGAAAACGATGCAGCGCAACGAGCGGCAACTTACTACGACTAGTGAAGCGCTGAAGCATCAGTTGGCGCAGCAAGCCGAACGCCCAAACTCTGGGCTAATTCCTCGAACTCCAGCCAACACGCTGTTTTTGCAGCCAGCGCCGCCCCGTCCTGCGCCCCCAGTTCAGTCAGCACCGCAGCCCCAGTCCACCGCTAGTACGCCGCTAGGTTACTAACTGATCGCGATTAACTCGCCGCTCCCCCCTCCCTCCTCACTGGTTGAACTCATGGGCAGTCCTCCCCGCTCGATTCGATCGCGTCGCCATCTTTCGGTGGTCGGTAGAGCTTCGTTCCCGCAGACGCTTTCGGTCGGTCCATCGCGGTTTCGGCTCGTGCTGGTCTGGGCAGTGCTGATGGCAGGAATGCTGGTTCTAGCAGTCAATCTTTTTCATGTGCAGGTGAAGCAAGCTCCAGCGCTGCAAAAGCTGGCGCGCGAGCAGCAGAGCAATTTCTTGCGTCCGTTTGTGCCGCGTCGTCACATTGTGGACCGCAGGGGAACGGTGCTGGCGGTAGATCGCCCTGTTTATCGGCTGTTTGCACACCCAAAGCTGTTCAAGG
>NZ_JACJPG010000626.1 GCF_014695955.1 Leptolyngbya sp. FACHB-36
GTCACGTGTAAGGGGACTGCCGATGAGTCGTTTAGCGAAGAGAGCGTCACGGTTGCGGAAGCCCCTGCTGCTAAAATTTCGTATCCCTGGAATCCAGCTGATCTAGAGGCGGATGAGTTCTTCGCGCAGGTGGAGCAGTCCTCTATTTTTGACGCAATGGAAGCCGAGGAAATTTCAGCCCGATCGCAGGCGTTCTTTGCTCAAATTGATGGTCTCTGGGCGACGCCTACCGTTTCCCTACGAGAAGTCTTGGCTCAGCGGTTTAGCGCTCGCGTGCCAGATGCTGTTCTCAGCGCGATCGTCGATCGGGCTCAGCAGATCGTGTCCTCATCCCGCTCGTTGTCAGAGCAGTTGGTGCAGTGCGTTCAAGATCTCCTACCCAGCCTGAACCAAATAGTTGAGGACGATTTGTATATCATGGCGCGTCCGCTCGCGTTTGAAATGCGTGGTCCTGCTGCCAATACCGCTGTAGAAGACAGTTTGGCTAAAGTGCGATCGCTTGATTGGAATGCACTATCCGAAACTGAGAAAGCTCGTTTAGGCTTGGTCATCGCGAGCTGTGCGCTGGCAGAGCTAGAGACGCAGGCTAAAGCATAAATCTTCCCGCTGCCTGACTACCGATACAGCCGAGTGGCAAAATTCTGCGATCGCGTCGGAGACAACTCCCGCGCCTTCAGAATTGCAGCTCCAAGAAAAGCATAGGACAGGACTCCGACGACCGCCAGAACGATCGGGCTCTGTGTGCCCGTAGCGTTCCAGAGCGCGTGCAGCCCCGAAGCTGTCAAGTATCCCACTCCCAGAATTAGCCAGCGATTGCGCGATCGCAGCACGCTCAAGCCAATGAAATAGCCCAAATAGCCGCTGTATGCCATGTGTCCGGCAACTGATCCTAGCACTCTTGGAATCAGCAGCTGCAGACTGGCAAGCTGAGCCGCTCCTTCGCCTGACTGAAGCGTGGCTTTGTAAATTTCGGGAAGGTACTGTCCCATCGTTTCCAGCAGAGTAAAGCCCACGGCTGATGCCGCACCCAAAAGAATGCCATCGAGCGGTTCCCATACGCCCACTCGCTCTCGCCACGGCGATCGTAGCCAGGTACCGCACCAGTAAACTAACAGGATCGGCAGCGCTTTCAGCAGCTCTTCCATCAGCCCCGCCCCAAAAAACATCTGGATCAGCAGAACAGGAAAGCTGACGCTGGCATCCTCATCGGGAATCTGACCGGGCAAAATGGTGCGGAACACAAAAATAAAGCCGTCTAGCACCGGACTGACTAAAATCAGCATGGTCATTACTGACACACCTGCCAGTAACCACCACGGCTTGTGCTTGCCGCAGAGTTGATAGATGAAGTAGTGGGCTGCGCCAGATAGGTATGCCGACAGCAGCAGATTGAATACCAACGGGTCTCCCACTGCTAAAAACAGCAGCACGACGAACGCAACAGTAATGCCACCTGGCAGCAGATAGGCTTTGCTAGTGAGTTCTCGCCCAGTAGAAAAAATTGGAAATAGCTGCGTTAGACTCACCGAGTCCGATCGTGGTGCAGGTGGCACCGACGCCGGAGCAGGTGGAAGCGTGGTGCGAAAGGCAGCGTTAGCCGGATCCGGCGCGGGGTTATTCGCAGGCTCAGGGGCATAGCCGTACTCAAACACAAACTCAGGACCCTTTTGCCCCAGCATCAGTCGATCGCCAGGCTGCAACACCTGGCATCCCATTAAGCGCTGCCCATTCAAAAAGGTGCCATTGGCGCTGTTGAGGTCGCAGACCTGCCAAAACTGCAAGGTATCACTCGAGCCAAATCCCAGAATTGGACTGATTTCGATGTGCCGTCGCGACACCGATCGATGCAAAAGCGGGTCCAGCACAATATCGCAGCGCGGATCGCGCCCGAGCAACACGGGTTCTGTCATTGACAGCGCGTGTCGCGGCTGGCGTGGCTCTGCCGCACTACTAGTCGCTACCTGCCGCAGAAATGCAATAGACCGATCACCCACCATGGTCAGGGAGCACTGTCAACTGTCGATTCCCTACACCCTACACCTGATCGCGACTTACTCGCTACGGCTGATTTGCCTTCGCATCCCGAACCGCCGCCATAAAAAAGACAATCACTAGCGGAATACTCAGTGCCAAAATAATTCCAGTTGTCAGTGTGCCTAGCTGTGCCTCTCCAGACGACAGTTCAAACACTGAGCCAACTGCTGCGATCGCGGCAATGCAGGAGCCAGCCAGAAACACACCACTTTTTGGAGTCACGCTTACTATATCCTAAAAAATTGACAGCTTGTCCGAAGTAGGGTGAAGCGGTCGGTGAGCCAATCCTCGTATTACATAAGAATGATTGCCCAACTGCTACGCTTCTACGAACGCAGCGCTTTGACTGCTTGAGCAGAAAATCCATGCTTAGCGAGTTCCTGGTTCAGCAGCAGCGCATTCTCAACGCGGTCTACAAATAGAACGCCGTTGAGATGATCGATCTCATGCTGAATGCAGCATGCCAGTAGTCCAGTTGCCGAGCGCTTCTGCGGACGACCGTGCTCATCTTTGTAGGACACCTCGATCGCGGCTGGACGCTTAACATCTAGGTACACACCGGGAATGCTGAGGCAACCCTCCTGCGTCACCGAGATGTCGCGGCTAGATTGCTGAATCACTGGGTTGAGCAGCACCAGCGGAGGTGTAGCGGGATTGTCAGGCTCGCAGTCTACCACGATCACTTGCTTATTCACGGCTACTTGAGGTGCAGCCAAGCCAATCCCATCAGCGCTGTACATCGTTTGCAGCATTTCCCGAACAAGCTGCTTTACCTCGATATCGACTTTGGCAACTCGCTTTGCAGGCTGACGTAACACGCGATCGCCGAGACGATAAATCTCTAACGGCGGCTTTGCTAACTTCTTCTTCTCAACCAAAACCTCAGCAGCCATGAATCTGTTACTCACCGATAAAGAATTAATGTCGGAACGATTCCGTCTTAAGTCCATCTTAACGAATTCAGCTCAAGAGCGATAGTCGATCGTCCGGTAAGTACCGAATTCACTTCAGGCACCGTGTGATCTTCCATCCGCGCGTTTCCTTCCAGGGAATCCGTTCTTTCAGCTTTTTACAGAGCTTTGTGCTTCCCTATATAATTCACCCGTTAAACGAAATTCAGCATTATATATAAGGATGAGGACTATGGCACGACGAAGCGGCGGCTTTTTATCGGATTTTCGGAAGTTCCTAATGCATGGCAACGTTGTTGACCTAGCTGTTGCTGTCGTAATTGGGGGTGCGTTTGGAAAGATTATCACGTCACTGGTAGAGGACATTATTACGCCTGCCATCCTCGATCCGGCGCTCAAGGCAGCCAGAGTTGAGAATCTGCAACAGCTAACGATTCCAGATACCGGAATCAAATATGGCGCGTTTCTTGCTGCCGTTCTCAGCTTCTTGGTGGTCGCCCTTTGCCTTTTCGTAATTATTCGCGCGTTTGAGCAAGCGAAAAAACGCCTTGTACGAGAAGAAGCCGTTGCAGAAGAAGCACCTGATCCCGCTGTTGTGCTACAAGAGCAAACGGCAGTCGCGATCGATCGGCTGGCTCGTGCCCTAGAAGCCCGCAATTTGTAATGAGTGGGCAACTTGAGCAAATCATGACGGACGATTAGCCGAATCTTTACAGCCTCGTAGCTGTTGTTACCCACACAACCAAGTTGTCCACTTTATGCTAGTAACAGTGGACAAGTTAGGAAAGGTCAGACAGTCAACATGGTTGAAACCGCTGAACGGCATCAAGTGGTCATTGTAGGAGGAGGATTCGGCGGACTGTACGCGGCCAAAGCGCTGCGTCGCGGTCCAGTCGACGTCACACTGATCGATAAGCGCAATTTTCATCTATTTCAGCCGCTTCTCTATCAAGTTGCGACGGGAACAGTATCCCCTGCCGACATTTCCTCGCCGCTGCGCTCTATTCTCAGCAGGAATCGAAATACCACCGTACTCATGGAAGAGGTGATCGATCTCGATCCAGAACGGCAAAGAGTGATTCTAAAGGGCAAAGAGCTGCCGTATGACACTCTAATTGTAGCAACGGGTGTCAGCCATCACTATTTTGGCAATGAGCAGTGGAAAGACACGGCTCCGGGGTTGAAAACGGTTGAAGACGCCTTGGAGATGCGCCGACGCATCTTTATGGCGTTTGAAGCAGCGGAAAAGGAAACCGACCCAGAAAAGCGCCGCGCTTGGCTGACGTTTGTAATTGTGGGCGGCGGACCTACGGGGGTAGAACTGGCAGGAGCGATCGCTGAGCTTGCCTTTGGCACCCTGCGTGATGATTTTCGCAATATTGACACCACTGAAGCGCGCGTACTGCTGCTGGAAGGACTCGATCGCATTCTGCCGCCCTATCCGCCAGAGCTATCGGCAGAAGCCGCTGCATCTCTGACGCGACTGGGCGTTACAGTGCAAACCAAAACGCTCGTAACAGACATTGAGGGAGCCACTATCACCACACGCCAAGGTGAGCAGACCGAGCAAATTTCTGCCAAAACTGTTTTGTGGGCAGCAGGGGTCAAGGCGTCAGCACTGGGGCAAGTAATTGCTGATCGTGCGGGAGTAGCCCTCGATCGGGTTGGACGGGTCATGGTCAGTCCGGACCTCAGCGTTCCCGGACACCCCAACATCTTCGTGATTGGCGATTTGGCGAACGTCTCTCATCAGGATGGTAAGCCGCTTCCAGGTGTCGCTCCTGTTGCCATGCAGGAAGGCCAGTACGTCGCTAAATTGATTCGACAGCGACTCAAGGGCGGCAGCGATTTCCCTCCCTTCACCTATACGAATGCCGGAAGCCTTGCGGTGATTGGGCAAAACAGAGCGGTGGCAGATCTGGGATTCATCAAGTTCTCAGGACCGATCGCCTGGCTGATCTGGGTCTTCGCCCACATTTATTACCTGATCGAGTTCGACAACAAGCTGATCGTGATGCTTCAGTGGGCTTGGAGCTACTTTACTCGCAAGCGAGGCGCTCGGTTAATCACCGGGGAAGCCTCTCTGATGCAAGTGGGCACGACGCCCGACGGGGAATATCGCTCTCCGGTACCCGATGCCACGGTCAAGGCATGACGATCGACAGATATTAGGATTCAAGCAGCAATTTGCTCAACTCACCGTTCAGGAAATTGCTGCTTGAATTATGAAGCTGATCGATTTTTGGCATACGCCGTGGGAGAAACGAATCGGTCCACATCCCTCAATCGCATCATTTCCCATCGGCTGTTGAAAAGAAAATTAGTTCGGCGTCCTGGCTTGCAGAGCGTACTGGCGAAAGCGCTCTAAATCTGCCCGCAGCGTCGATTCTACGGCTCGCCCAATGAACAAATTGTCAAGCAGCTGCCCCAAGAATCCAGGAATTGCGTAGGCAATGGTCATCTTGACGATGCTGCCTTTGTCGCCACGATCGTAAAACCGAATTGCGCCCCGATTGGGCAAGCCATCCACCGATTCCCATTGAATAATCTGCTGCGGCACGATTTTGAGAATGCGCGATTTCCAAGAAAATTCTAATCCGCCTGTACTTAGCTTCCAGAGCGAAATATCCGGAGTCTCCTTTGGCACCGTCACAGAGTCGATCCACTTCATCCAGCGGGGCATCTGCTCTAAATCCGACCACAGCCCCCAGACATGCTCGATCGGGGCTTCAACTTCAATTTGGACGCTGTGTTCAAGCCAGTTGGACATGGGCGCTGGGAGTGCAGGGATAAATAGACAATGCTTCAAGAGCAGCGTCTAACACAGAATGCTAGCACTATCGCTTCAATGCGTGTTGGGTTACGAGCATTTCTGTTGTTAGGTTAGCCGCCTAGGCAGGGACGTTGCTGGAAGGAAGGGTCTAACCGTTCGAAAATCCCCAAAGCTTGGAGGACTTCGCAAGGATAATGGACAGAAGCATTCAGCAACGAGCTGTCAAAAGGTTTAAAGCATTCCCTAGCAGTCCACTGGGTTCTCTAAGGAATTCGTTGCAGTTACGTCCGATTAATTCAGGTGCTTTGCTTGCGTCTGAAGATCAGCTTTGCACACGTCCAGCATGCGTTGATCGTTATCGCTCAGGGAAGTCAGGCGGTGAAAGCCTTGTAGATTAACTGCCTGCTGAGCCGGATTTCCGCTTGATGCCACATTAGTAGTGCGTTCAACAGCGATTTCAAATGGATTCTTGGAGCGATCGTAGCTGTTCACCACACTCAACGCTAGCTGGTCGGCTTGAAAGCTGCCAGAAGCGCAGTCAAACGACGAGCGCGGCATGTACAGAGCCCCTACAACGCTTCCCTGATTTACCTCGAATACGAAATAGCCTTGTCCAACTTGCTCCGGTTCTGGCGACTGTCCGTAGAGGTAAACGCCATTCGGCAGGGTTGCTGGTACAGAAGCCGATGACTGAGGAGCGGCGGAAGTGGCAAACGTGGACGCCGCAATCGTTGCAACGCTAGCGACTAACGCACCTACCGCAACCCGACACGACTGATGCAGAAGAGATGACCACGACTGGAAATGAATCGTTGTATTTTGCATCGTCAGTTCTCCTCCGGATAAAAAAGTGGGTCAACAAATTAAACTGCGGCTAAAACAGTGTTTGAAAATCGAAACGAATCGTTCGTAACAGTGCGATTTCAGGAAGCCCCAACCCCTAGGGGCGGTCGTTGAGACTAACTACAGCTTCAATCGACTGCATTCCAGAAACCTTAGAGACAAGACTACGAAAAACAGGGACATTTCGCGTCGTCCATACGGTTCACCTGATTGGACGAATAACTACTCACTTAGCTAGAGATGAGTAGAGCAAAGCTTTTGTACTGCGTCGCTCTATCACTATCAAATCACCAAGGAATCGTAGCGGATGTTACGATCGGTGACGGTTTTTGTACTGGCACGGAAAATCCCCGGCTTCCCAAAGAAACCGGGGATTTTTAGACAGCCAGGAAAGACGACTGTCCTTCCTGTACAGCACTAGCTAGCGAGATACTCGCGCACATTCGCCTTGCGGCGACGCAGTTGATCAAGCGCTTGCCGCTCAAGCTGGCGCACGCGCTCGCGGCTGAGGCTCAACCGCTCCCCGACTTTGGCTAGCGACAGCTCGTGTCCATCCTCTAAGCCATAGCGTAGAGTCAGTACTTCGCGCTGTTGCGGAGTCAGATCTGCCATCAGAGTCTCTAGATCCTGACGCAGCGACTCTTGAGCCATGTAGGACTCTGGTGAAGGACCGTCATCTTCTAGCAAGTCTTGCAGCTCGGTGTCTTGGTTGTCACCGACGCGCAACTCCAGCGAGACGGGCTGACGAGACATGGTGAGATACTCGCGGATTTGGGCTGGCTCAAGCTCCAGCGCGTCCGCAACTTCGGCAGCCGTGGCAGCGCGACCCAGCGACTGAGCCAGCTCTCGTTGCACTTTCTTGATCTTGTTCAGCTTCTCGGTGATGTGGATTGGCAGTCGGATCGTGCGGGCTTGCTGCGCGATCGCGCGAGTAATCGCCTGACGAATCCACCAGTAGGCATAAGTAGAGAACTTGTAGCCGCGAGTTGGGTCAAACTTCTCAACACCGCGCTCTAGTCCCATCGTGCCTTCCTGGATCAAATCCAGGAATTCTAGGTTGCGCTTCTGGTATTTCTTGGCGATCGACACAACCAACCGCAGGTTGGCTTCGATCATCTTCTGCTTAGCGCGCTGTCCGCGCTGCATAATTGATCGCAGGTCGTCCTCGCTCACGTGGGCGTGATCGGCTAGCTCTTTCTCGCTTGGCTCGTGGTGCAGCTTCTTGGTAAGCGCGTCTTTCTTCTCTTGCAGCACCATCATTTGCTGCACTTGCTTACCGTAAACAATCTCTTGTTCATGGGTCAGCATCGGCACGCGACCAATTTCGTGCAAATACGTACGAACCATATCTGCCGTAAAGGTCGATTTTGCAGGCTTCTGTGTCGTGTTGGCAGTAGGCATGGATGCAGTATGAACTCCGTAGACAAAAAATGGAAATTAGGGGACTGAGGCGAATCAGTCAGCACCTCCAGAAATGCCAAGGCAAGGGAGCGTTGGGATAGGTGAAGCTGAACTAAGACCCTGCCAGGATACGGAGGGGTTCAACGGAAACGCTGGAAGGTGGCTAGAAAATGGTGTGACCCTGTAGCGGTGAATGAATACCAAACTAGGCTACTGATGTAGAAGCGGGGTCAGTGCGTAAGACGGAATCATTATGAGTTCAGTCTTCATTGTAGCCTATATTATAGACGGAAGTAAAGGGATTAGGTTTCCTCCGATCGGGTGACTTGGCTGAAGGATTGCACCCGCTTCAGGTAATCCAAAATCTATAGAATTGCTTGGGCTCGGCGCCATACGAACATCAATATATTGAGGCATCAACAGGGTCCACTCGTTACTATTAATAGTGCCGCGATCGCGCGCGACAATCTAGTCTCATCTGAGAGGGATAACCGTACTTTTGCCTCTGCTAAAGGACGGATAGCTGGGTACGAGAGAACTTCAAAAACTTTGAATTTAAGATTAAGAATTTAGACTTAACCGCACTAGAACCCCAAATCTGCCTTGGCCGACTTTGCCGCCTGCAACACGGTTTCAGTGGGTAGCTCTTCCCAAGCGGTGTCACCAATCTCGGCGTAGAAGGTTTCGTCGTAGGGGCGGGTGCGAACGACAACGGGCATGGGTGTGGCATGTCCCAAGATCAGTGCTTGCTGCTTCGAGTCAAGTTTTGATAGGACCGATCGCAAATTTTGAGCGCCAGAGACGCCTGTAAAGATGGCGTCAATGTCCTTCTCATCGTTCAGTAGGGCAGTGATGCGGGTGCCAATCTGCGACATGACTTCGTTATCGATCCCCGACGGTCGCTGATCGACGACCAGCAGCGTCACGAAATATTTCCGCATTTCGCGGGCGATCGTGCCAAAAATTGTTTGTCCTACCGTAGCAGGATCGAGAAAGCGGTGCGCTTCTTCGATCGTCACAACAAGCTGGCGAGGGCGATCGGTGACGTTCTTCGTCTGCAAAAATTTCTCCGCCTTCAGCACATAGCTAGCGTGAATCCGACGAGCGATGATATTTGTTGCCAGCATGTACGAAAGCAAATTCGACTGAGAGCCAAACTCTACAACGACATGCTTTCCGGCTTCCAACGACTCCAGAACTTGCCCCACGTAGTTATGTGGGCAGGAGTTGCGGATGTACTTCAAATCATCGAGTCGGGTCAGCTTACGCTGGAGCGCCATAATCGACGACTTGCTGCCCATTTTGGTTTCGCAGAACTCCTGAATCTCACTGTTGCTCATTGCGAGCAAGCGGGTGATCCAGGATTTGCCAAACTCGTTGCGCAGAATAATCGCATTTTCTAGACTGGCTTCTGAGAGATTCAGCTCGCCCCGCACTAGAAGCAAATCCTCGACGTCGATCTGGTCGTAGCTGATGTAAAGTTCTTGAGCATCGCGCACGCCGCGCCGCTTTGTAGAGCTAGGGTCAAGCGTGTAGATCTGCACCTGACCGGGAAATAGCTGCCGCAATCCTTTAACGGTGCTAAACTGCTTGCCTTCCCGTGCGGCTTCCCAGCCGTACTCGGAGTGCATGTCAAAAATTAAGTTCACTGCTGCCTGTTTGCGAATGATCCCCGATAGCAGCAGCCGCGTCAGAAACGATTTTCCCGTCCCCGACTTGCCAAACACGCCATTGCTGCGCTCCACAAATCGATCGAGGTCCAAGCACACGGGCACGTCCATATCGATCGGCTGCCCAATGGCAAAGTTACGCCGATGCGGGTCATCTTCCCAGCCAAACACCGCGCGGAAATCTTGCTCGCTGGCGTCGTATACCTGACTAAAGTGGCTTGGAATTGTTTTGACTGGAAGTAGTTCGATGTCGGCGCTCGACTGAGGTTGCAGGGAGGAAAGGGAGGAATTTTGGATTTTGGATTTTGGATTTTGAATTTCTTCTAGTTCCCGCTTCCCTTGATTAATCATCAGCATGGGCGTTAAGTCGATCGTCCCGTAGGTGCCCGACCCTGCTAGTACTTCCTGCAAAAACGTATTGGTTGGATCAGGCGGATTTGCCACGATGCGAGGACTTGCAGTTCCTAGAGCAACATCGGTGAGCATGCAGAAAAAGCGCGATCGCATGCCCTGCACGACCAGAAATTTGCCCACGCGCATTTCTTCTACGGAGACATCGGGATGTAGTCGAACTTCCAGTCCTTGACTCAACGATCCCTGAATTACCGAGCCTAATGGCTGCTCTAGAGTCATGCCAACCTTTGCCTAGTCTTTGGCAAATCATAGCTTGGATGGCAGTGCAGTTAATACATTCGTTCTAGAAGTTTAAGGGGTTAGCCGTTGGCAATCCGGTGGTAGAACGTTCGGTAGATAGGTAATTGCCAACAACGAATGGGTAATCGCCAATAACCCGTTACCAGAGTTACCGTTGTTGGGCTGTTGTCCGCGGCGAGTTAGGTGATCGATCAGTCGATCGAGCCGCCCTATTGCCGCATTGGTCGAAGCCAGGTTTTGAAATGGATTTTGAATTGTGACTTTTCAAGGAACCCACCGTGATTCAGAATCCATAATTTGGAATTCAGCACCCAAAACTTTTTGACAGTATGACGAGCTACCAATTTCCCGACACGTTTCGCTGGGGAGCAGCAACCGCTGCGTACCAGATTGAAGGTGCTGCTACTGAAGACGGACGCAAGCCCAGCGTTTGGGACACCTTTAGCGCCACACCGGGACGCACGCTCAACGGCGATACGGGCACGATCGCCTGCGACCATTACCATCGCTACGAAGCCGACGTGAAACTAATGGCGGAGTTGGGCATTCGGCACTACCGCTTTAGCGTGTCGTGGTGTCGAGTCATTCCAGACGGGCGCGGCGCGGTGAACGACGCTGGAATTGATTTCTACAAGCGGTTGGTCGATTGCCTGCGCGACCACGGCATCACACCCCATGCGACCCTATTTCACTGGGACAGCCCGCAGGCACTAGAGGATCGCTACGGCTCTTGGCGCAGTCGAGAGATCGCGCAAGATTTTGCAGACTACTGCACCGCTGTTGTGACCCGGTTGGGCGATCGAGTCACAAGCTGGATGACCATCAACGAAATTGCCTGCTTTACCCACATGGGCTACGCCGTAGACCACGACCCGCCCCACGCTCCTGGTACTCGCGTTCGTCGGTCTAGGGACGTATGGCAGACCTCGCATCACGCGCTGTTGGCGCACGGATTGGGCTGTCAGGCAATTCGGGCGGCGTCTCCGGGTCCATGCTCTATTGCGCTAGTGGACAATCCAGCCGTTACGGTTCCGCTAACCGAATCGCCCGCCGATATTGCAGCTGCTCAGAGAGCGCTGCATACGTGCGGAGCCAATGGAGGCATTTTGTTTCCAGCTTTGACGGGTGCGTACAGTCCTGCGTTGCTGGAGCAGCTGGGTGAGGACGCCCCGATCGTTCAGGATGGCGATCTGGAGACGATTCACCAGCCGATCGACGCGCTAGGACTCAATATCTACACGGGCACGTACGTTCGGGCGGCTGAGAACGAACGGGGCTACGAGTTTCTAGAATTTTCTGATACCTATCCGCGCCTTAATATGCCGTGGCTGTGGATCGTGCCCGACGCGATTTATTGGGGCGTGCGCCACCTACGCGAAACGCTGAACCGTCCCGATTTACCGGTGTTTATTAGCGAGAATGGCTGCGCAGCTCCCGATCGATTAACCCCTCAGAACGAGGTGTTGGATACCGATCGAATTCTATACTTGCGTCAGTATTTCAAATCGGTGCATCGAGCCGTAGACGAGGGTTATCCGCTTCACGGCTACTTCATCTGGAGCCTGATGGACAACTTTGAGTGGGCGTGGGGCTACGATCGCCGTTTCGGTATTATCTACGTTGACTATTCCACGCAGCGACGCTTTCCTAAAGCTAGCTTCCACTGGTACGCCGAATGTATTCGTCAACGCCGAGTTGTCTAGTCAAACGCCTCTGTTCGTAAGCGTTGATACAGCCTCCTCGTTGTGTAATAACGTACACCTAGTTCAGTCTATCCAGGGGCGGATTTGATCTAGATCACGAACCGATGTGACTGAGATTACGTCTAAACTGTGTAGAAGGAAATGTGGTGCTAGGGGTGCTCTACTGCTGTCGATTCAGACTCTCAAGCAGCAAACGCGATCGCGTTTACGGCGTCGGAGTGCATCAACCGTGCTAAGAAAAGACGGCACAGCCATTGTATTCGCTTACCCCTCCAGGCTCATGGTAGACCGTGTTCCCAGCATCTTACTCGTTGATGACGAACCCACTAATCTGTTTCTGCTAGAGGAGCTCCTGCAAGCGGAAGGATATGTAACTCACTCGGCTAGCTCTGGCGCTGAAGCCTTGGCGATCGCGC
Organism: Leptolyngbya sp. FACHB-36; assembly: GCF_014695955.1. Lineage (GTDB taxonomy): Bacteria > Cyanobacteriota > Cyanobacteriia > Leptolyngbyales > Leptolyngbyaceae > FACHB-36. The sequence goes on from NZ_JACJPG010000626.1 coordinate 12,406, forward strand.
GGACTTGTCACCCGGACCTCATCCTGCTGGATGTCATGATGCCGGAAATGGACGGGTTCGAAGTTTGTCAGCAGCTACGCATCGATGAGCATCTACAGGCGACTCCGATCATCTTTCTGACGGCTCTGACGGACGATCAGTCCCGCCTAAAGGGACTGGAGGCGATGGGCGACGACTACTTCACTAAACCGATCAATCATCCATTGCTGCTGGCAAAAATCACGAACCTGTTGCGCCTGAGTCAGATGCGTGAGGCGCGTGTGTCGCCGCCCGCTCAGCCGCAGGAGCAGTTCAAGCAGCAGGCAGAAGCGGCGTGGCGCGTTAATGAAGTCCTGTCGGAGAAATTTCGGCTGTTTGTGCCTGACCAACTGCTGTCGCGCATTGCACCAATGGGAGTCGAGTCGATTCAAGTCGGCAATGCAACCGAAGAAGAAGTGACTGTGCTATTTTGCGATATTCGCGGTTTTACGGCGATCTCGGAATCACAAGCCGCCACAGAAACGTTTGATTGGCTGAATGCCTTTTTCTCGCACATGCACAGCGTCATCGAAGCTCATCACGGCTTCGTAGACAAATACTTAGGCGATGCCGTGATGGCTGTGTTCGATCGCCCACAGCAGCAGGCGCAGGATGCTCTGGATGCTGCGGTAATGATGCGACAAACCTTAAACGACTTTAACCGCGATCGGGCTGTTTTCAAGCTGAAAGAGCCGATCGAGGTGGGCATTGGCATTCACACGGGTCAAGCCATCATTGGCACGCTTGGCTCCAAGCACCGGATGGACTCCACCGTCGTCGGCGATGCGGTCAATACTGCCGCGCGATTGCAGGAATTAACTAAGCTCTACGACTGTTACATTCTTGCTAGCGACGCGGTGATCGATCGCCTCACCGAGCCAGATCAGTTCTACTGTCGCTGGATCGATTCGGTGACGCCGCGCGGAAAACAGCAGCAGAGCCAGCTCTACGAAGTATTAGGAACGACCACGATCGCGCTAGATGCCGCAAAACTGCAATTGCAGCCTCTATTTGAACAAGGCATTCAGCAGTGGACTCAAGGCAATCCAGCGCTAGCGCTCACGTCCTTTCAGCAGGTTGTGGAGCAGAATCCGCTGGACACGATCGCGGCACTCTACCTGAAGCGCTGTCAGGCGTCAATTCAGCGGCAGGCGCATTTAACCCCGTTTTCTGGAACCCAAGTGTCGCTTGAGGAACCCAAGAGTAGTTTCAGCTTAGTGGATCGTTCACCGTCAGCGAAATCTTGGCAATCTGATTCAGCCGTTGCTATGTTCCACTCCACAGCTCTCGACGCAGCAACCGCCCCCACGTGGCGTTATAGGGATGCACTTGCTTGACAGCCTCACCCGCTTGGAACAGTGGGCGACCTTCATTTGCCCACTCGAAGATTGAGCCTTCTAGATTGGCAACTTGGTTAAATCCGGCGGCTTGCAGACGATCGCTGAGTCGCGACGATCGATAGCCCACCGAGCAGTAGACAACAATGGGCATGTTGGCACAATTGCTCAAGGCGGCGAAGTCTACTGCGTTCGGATCAACCCGTTGAGCATTCGGCAAATGGCTAACCGCATACTCGTCTGCGGTACGAGCATCGAGTACGATCGGCTGCGGTCTCTCTGGCTGGTCGAGCCAGTCTGCAAGTTCCGCTGTCGAAATCTGTCTGACGTCAGGAAATTGCAGCCGAATCAGCCGCTTCAGGGCAAACCAAAGCAGCGGATTCGGAGTCTGGTTGAAAGCAGTGTGCGTCATAGTTGCTGGGATGGATGGGTCAACGACTGCGGCAACATGGAAACGATCGAGCACGAGCGGACCTTAAATCAGGAGTAGGAGAACGATCGACGGCGGACTCTCTGCAACTGAACCTGAACGACGAACGTCATGAAGCATTAAGATCAAAGCTCTGAGGCTCCAATACCCTTCAAAATTCTATGGCTGAATCCAGTCAGCGCAGCGCAGCAGACTTGCACTCGGACATTCCGGTGCCGCTTATCCGCACGCCACTATTTGACCTCGCGATAAATCTCAACGCCCGCATGACTGCATTTTCTGGTTGGGAAATGCCAGTGCAGTACAGCAGCATCAGTCGAGAACATCAAGCCGTACGATCGACCGCGGGTATGTTCGACATTTCCCACATGGGCAAGTTTGCCTTGACGGGCAATGTGCTGGAGCAAATTCAGCGCCTCGTGCCCTCCGATCTCAGCCGTCTGCAACCGGGGCAGGCGCAGTACACAGTGCTGCTAAATCCGCAGGCGGGCATTATCGACGACCTGATTTTTTACTATCAGGGCGATCGCGAGGGACAGCAGCGCTGGGTGGCGATCGTCAATGCCTCCACGAGCCTGAAAGACAAAACTTGGATGCTAGAGAATTTAGACACCGCTGAGCTTGAGTTTGAGGACCTATCGCCAACAAAAATCCTGCTGGCAGTGCAGGGACCCACAGCGGTGAACCAGTTGCAGCCGCTTGTTGCAGCGGAGTTGTCCACGATTAAACCCTTTGGGCATCTGGAAGCAGCGGTGCTGGGGCATCCTGGATTTTTGGCGCGCACAGGTTACACAGGCGAGGACGGCTTTGAAGTTATGGTTGATCCAGACGTGGGGCTGGAGCTGTGGCGATCGCTCCTCGCTTCTGGTGTTGTTCCGTGCGGCTTGGGTGCCCGCGACACCCTGCGGCTAGAAGCAGCGATGGCGCTGTACGGACAGGACATCGACGACACCACAACGCCGCTAGAAGCCGGATTGGGCTGGCTGGTGCACTTAGACACGAAGGGCGAGTTTATTGGGCGATCGGTCTTGGAGCAGCAAAAGCGCGACGGGGTACAGCGACGGCTCGTGGGACTGCAAATGCAGGGACGTAATATTGCCCGCCACGGCTATCCAGTGGTTCATGAGGGCAAGCCCGTTGGGGAAGTCACGAGCGGAACACAATCGCCAACGCTAGGACAGGGGATCGCGCTTGCCTATGTGCCCACGGCGCTGTCCAAGATTGGGCAAGAATTAACCGTGGAAATTCGCGGCAAACTCTATGGAGCAACCGTCGTCAAGCGTCCGTTTTACCGTTGATCGTACGAATCTTACGGCGTCGCTAAGAACGCTTGAATCGTGGCTGCCAGTTTCTCTTTGCTTTCTCTGCCGCTGCTGAGATACCGCGACAGCGGGATGTGTTCCCCAGAAGCGAGCACCAAGCGAACGCGATAGGTGCTGCCGTCACTATCCGAGCTTTCTTCCACCTCGACCGCTGCAATGTCATTCAGGCTGTAGTGGTCTTGGCAGCGTCCTCGTTGGACGGTTAGCGTGTTCTGGTGCCGATCGAAGCTGAAGGCATGCGTCCTGCCAAGAAACAGGGCGATCGCGCTGCCGACGCCAATAAATAGCGCACCGAATGGAAAGGCAAGCCAGCGACCGTCTTCCTCGATCAAGAGACTTGGCTCAAAACTCTTCGCAAAGGTCTGAATCTGTGTCGCTTTAGCCTCTTTGCTGCTGTAGCCAGAGCTGAAATAGTCTGTGAACGGGACGGTTCCTTGCGGCGTCAGCAGCACAACTCGATACGTGCTGCCACCATCGCTACTGGAGGTGGTCTCGATCTCAGCTCCCTGTAGAGTGCTGAGTGGAATCGTTTGAGTCGTAGAACCAAGCACGCTTGAGCGCTTCAGGTGACAAAGGCTGTCGGTAAGCGGGGCACGACTGCATGACAGCACATCCAGCTTGGCAAACAACACGATCGCCAGTGCTCCCGCCGCCGCAAAGACGAAACCAAACGCCCAACCGTGCCACACAGGCTGTTTCAATTTGAGGCTAGTAGAGGTGTGCTCGATCGTCTTCATGCTCTGCTCAAAACGCTTGTGAAAAACAACACTCGTTCTGATAACGTTCCCGCAACGTTCACGCGATCTTCATTGGAGTAGAGCGCTAGAAATCCTTTTCAGAGTTGCAGCACTGGCTTAGAATCCTAGGAAGCACGCTGATTGACTGAGGCATCTCATGGCATTTGATTATCCTGACGATCTCAAATACCTCGACTCGCACGAATACGCTCGACTAGACGGGGACATCGCGACGATCGGCATCACTGCCTTTGCCGTCGATCAACTCGGCGACATCGTGTTTCTGGAACTGCCCGATGTCGGCGAAGCCGTGGCGAAAGGCGACAAATTTGGCACGGTGGAGTCCGTTAAAGCAGTAGAAGATCTCAACTCTCCTGTAACGGGCACGGTGATTGAAGCGAACACCGCACTCGTCGATGCCCCAGAACAGTTAGCAGACGATCCCTACGGCGAGGCGTGGCTGCTGAAAGTGCGGGTTGATGGTTCTGGCGATCTCGCTGACGCGCTCACGGCTGACCAGTACCGCCAGCAAGTCGAAGGCGAGTAATAAGCTTGTCCCATAAAAGAACCCCGCCTCGTTGACAAGGCGGGGTTCGGGCTTTCCATCGAAAGCAGTTTCACCAAACGGGCTACGCGCCCGATCCTTCAGCGAATTTCTTCGGTTCCATTGCCTTAAGTACCTCAGGCAGCGGAATGCCCGTTTGCTCTGCGAGTTCCGCAGGCGGCTTGTCACGGTAGGGCGATTGCAAATATTGTCCCGTGCTGACGTTCGGCACTTTCTTTAACTGATGCGGAATGGTGTAGTAGCGGTGGGTCTGCTGAATCTTGCCGCGCTCTTGCAGCGATTCGTTGGCAATTTTCTTTCGCAGCTTAATGATGGCGTCAATGATGGCTTCGGGACGCGGCGGGCAGCCGGGAATATAGACATCGATCGGCAGAATTTTGTCTGCACCCCGAATTGCCGTAGGAGAGTCAGCGCTAAACATGCCACCAGAAATCATGCAGGCTCCCATGGCAATGACATATTTAGGCTCTGGCATTTGCTCGTAGATGCGCCGAGTGGGTGCTGACATCTTCATGTTCAGGGTTCCAGCCAGAATCAGCAGATCGGCTTGGCGGGGACTGGCACGAGGAACTAGTCCAAAGCGATCGAAGTCAAATCGCGATCCAATCAGCGCCGCAAATTCAATAAAGCAACATGCCGTTCCGTATAGGAGGGGCCAAAGACTAGACAGTTTTGCCCAGTTATATAGGTCGTCTACTGTCGTCAGAATCACATTCTCGGACAGTTGTGAGGTCACCGTCGGGTACTCCGCCGGAGAAGAAAGCCGCTCGTTATCTGCCAGAAAATCTAAAGAGTCGGAGTTTGGCATGGGGAAGTTCTAAACAACACCAAAACAGGCACCGCTTTGAACAGTGGCGCTGCCTTCACCCTACTAAACTAAGGCAAATTTCGCCGTCTATCAAGAGAGGGAGACGAATCGTCAGTAAGGTCGTGGGTAAGGCTTTTGTAGCGTCTGGCAGCGGTAAACCTGAAGCACCTGCACGATCGCCCCACCGCGCCGAATCGGAATCTCCCCCAGTTTATCGATGCGCTCGAAGTAGTCGCTGTACTGAGCCTGCACGGTTTGACTGGGACGATCGAAGCCAATGTACAGCCCCGTTCGTCCAACCCAGGATTCAGCCGTGGACCAGAAGGCAAAACCGCGCAGGTCGTGGCTAAAGCAGGTGATGGGGATTGGGGTCAGCGGAGAGATCGCCATGCCCACCTGTCCTGCTAGAAACAGATCGCTGGTAAACACAAAATCTGCCTGACGCAGTTGTGGAGCGATCGTTGCAAATTCCCCTCGAAGCTGGGAGATGTCCAGCAGTTGCGTCGAGGCATCCTGACTCGGAGACAAAAAGCCGCCAAACAGCGCCAACTGGCTTGGCTTCTGAAAAATGCCGTTGGTCACATGCAGCAGCGCCACCAGCAGCAAACTGCTAACTGCCAATCCCGTTCCCCACAGCCACCGTCGTCGTGTCCGCGCTTGCCACTGCGCTGCAGAGTGTCCCAGCAGCAGCGTCGCGCTCCAGAATCCCGGCATTGCCCACGTCGGCAGAATGGGACGGTAGCCACCCATCAGCGTGAAGGTGAGCATGAGCGGCAGAGACAGCCAGAGCAGGAAACTGCATGAGGCAGGAGGCGTGGAAAACAGGGTGCGGAGGCTAGTCCACCAAAGCGGAACGCCGATCGTCGGAAACAGGTAACCAACCCCTGCAAGGACCGTAACTAGCAGATCCAAAAGGCTGTAGCCGCGATCGGGAACGGCGCGCCCAGACTGAAACCGAAGCGAGATCCAGTCGTGCTGTACGTTCCAAATCACGATCGGCAACAGCGCCAGCAAAAATAGCCCCACACTTGCCAGCATCCACGGCGACCTCAGCGCTTTGCGATGATTTCGGCTCGTCAGGCAAAACCCCACCAGCCCAAACCCCAGCGCCAGCCCGTGATACTTTGCTAAACACGCCAGCCCCACCAGCAGTCCCAACACTGCTAGCCGATAGCTCGGACAATAGGCGGCTTCGCGCTGCGACGGTTCTGCCGCCGGAAAAAACTCGATCGCCGCTACGTACAGCCCTGCCGTCCAAAAAAACATCAGCGGCGCATCCGGCAGCGTCAACACGCCAAATCCCACAAAAAAGATCGGCGCAACGCTCGCGATCGCCACCGTGACGATCGCCGCCTTACGAGAAAATAAGTGAGCACTCGTGCGGTACACCAGCAGCAGCGCGCCCGTGTACAGCAGCAGCGCGCCCCAGCGAATTGTGAACTGGGACACGACGCCCGTTAGCCACGGTCCTAACCCGGTAGACAGCGCCACCAGCAGCGGATGATCAAAATAGCTCCAGTCAAGATGCTGGGTATAGAGGTAGTAGTACGCCTCATCAAAGCCCGGTGGCAAAAAGGCGGCGATCGTTCCCCGCAGGAGCAGTCCTCCCAGCAGCAATGCTGCTAGCTGACGATTTTCTCGCTGGTTCCACCACTTGCCCACCTGCGCCCACCCTACCGCAACGGTTACACTCTACACGACGACGGCATGGCATCTTTGGCAACAAGCGAGAAAAGCGAGAGTGCTATGATTTCAGGGTTCGTTAAGCTCGGTTGCTTTGTCAATGCCTGTGCGCTTTTTGCTCGATCGATGTGAATTCGCTCAACCTAAAAAATACGACGGCAAGGGTGAGGTTCAGGTTGCGATCGTAAGCTGTTTACTGTGGTTTTTTGCCATTGTGATTCGATTAGGATTTAGCAGCAAACCTTGGACATTGATAGAGAAGCTAGTCGAAGCGGGATCATTTGTGGTGTTTGCTGGAATCCCGGTATTTTTTCTCGCAACGCCTCATGGAACTGCGTTTGCGCGAAAGGTTCTGCTTGCCAAAAGTGGTTTTTGGTTTCAAGCGATCGTCTGTTTTTTGCTGTTAACTTATATCAGTCTGGTTAAATTTTTAGGGTTGAATTCGATTAATTTCATCTGGTTAAATCGACTGGATGATCTGATTTTTTCAAATCAGTTTTGGCTGAACACAATTCTACTTTTGATTGGCGTTTTCGTTGTTCTCAGAATTCCGTTTCGACTCCTAGAGCTGCGCAATCGCCCTATTCGTAAACCATTTCATCAAGACGTAGAGCTACTTGTTCTTCTATTTCTTAATTTTATTTATATCAGTCTGTCGAATACATCGCTTATTTCAATTCGATTTAACTCTGAAAACTCAGGCTATTTTGTTGGATTCGCTTACATTCTTATTTCCTGGTTAATCAGCAGAACGATCGCCAAACGCTCTACATCTTCTGGCTTTGATTTTTTGTTGGCAGCCGCGTGTCTTGGCAGTCTATTTTGGTTTTCGACACCCGGATTTAGCTTTGGAGTGTTTATTAGCCTGACTCTATTTGTGCTGGTCGTCATTCATGGAACCGGACTGGGGCGAGAGCACTTCGGCTTTAGTTTTCAGGTGCGCTGGCAGGATGTTCGATATTTGGCGATCGCGATCGCGATCGCCATTTTGACGTTAGTTCCGATTGCCTTGCTAGGACAATTTGTTAACCCAACGGCTACTGAATTTACGCTGAGCCGTGCCCTATTTTTGTTGAGCTACGCGATTCTATTTAGCTTCAGAGTCGGGGTTTTTGAGGAAGTGCTGTTTCGCTCTGGTTTAATGACGCTAATTCGCGATCAGTTTCAGCAGTGGAAACGCCTCGATCTCAAAACCTTAGTGCTCGCGTCGGCGATCGCGTGCTCGATTCTGTTTGGGGTGTCCCACATTGGCAACGAACCCGGAGCAGCCAGCGTGCTGTCACCACTGGAATACAAAGCCGTTTACGCGGTGTTGGCAACGATCGCGTCACTGTTTTACTCGTTCGCGTTTGGGGAAACGAATCGACTCTGGGCGTCGATCATCATCCACGGCGTCGTGGACACCACCGCAGTCGTGCTGTTAGGAGCCGCACTCACCGTGCCGTTTTAGGGAAAATACTGGGGCAACTACTGTTTGACGAGGCATCCAAAGCGTGGCAGAACAAGAGAAGAGTATTGAACGATCGCTCTGCCTGAGTCAGGGCAATTCATCCAAGGGAGTAAGCACCGTGAAGACAGGTTTGGTTGGACTGGCTACGATCGCCAGCGTCGTGTCTGTTGCGCTTTCGTCAGCCGCCATCGCTCAGCCTCGAAGGGCAGTTCCGCAGGCTCAAGATGGCAACGTCTGCTTCTTCACGACCTCCTCTGGTCGTACAGTGAGCTTGGACAAGCTATGTGGGGCTGGAACGTCGTCCTCTCCATCGCTCGCGCCGGCTTCGACTGCTGCCACAGGCATGTTCTCAGCTCGAATTAAGCGGCGCATGAATGGCATTCCAGTCATTGATGTCACCTTTAATGGCAGCCGCAAATTTGAAATGATTGTTGATACTGGAGCCAGCGGCACGCTGATTACGCGATCCATGGCAAAAGCGCTTCAGGTACCCGTTATTGGCAGAGTGCGATCGACCATTGCAGACGGGAGCACCGTGATTTTTCCCGTAGGTCGGGTTAAGTCCTTATCGATCGACGGCGCGACGATTCGCGATGTAGATGTTGCGATCGCAGAGCAAATGGATGTCGGGCTGCTGGGACACGATTTCTTCAACAGCTACGATGTGAAGATCAAGCAGCATGTGGTGGAGTTTTATCGGCGCTAGCAGCCGTCGAAAGCGGTGTAGAGTGCGGTACAGTGGCATGTGTGACCAACGTGCTGAGCACGATCGAGCAACTCCATAAGCCACTTCCCACTCCCCATGCGCCGCTGGACTTCTTTTCTTCTTGCTGCAACTCTGCTGGTTCTGCCGCTGACGGCTTGCGGAGACGATCCGTCAGCGACGGCTCCAGCACAAAACGCTGGCGGTGGACCGCAGGCAAAAGGACGACTGGCAACGGTCCTTAGTCGAGGCAAACTCATTTGTGGCGTTAGCGGCGAACTGCCCGGATTCAGCTTTGTGACACAGGACGGCAAATATTCCGGGCTGGATGTCGATGTGTGTCGAGCGATCGCCGCGGCACTGTTCGACAACCCCGACGCTGTAGAGTTTCGCAACCTGAACGCGAAGGAGCGCTTCACCGCTGTTCAGACGGGCGAAGTGGACATCCTCAGCCGAAACACAACCTGGACAATTAGCCGTGATACCTCGACGGGGCTGGAGTTTGCGCCAGTCGTGTTCTACGACGGACAGGGCATCATGGTAAAACGCGCCAGCGGTGCTAAAACCTTAGCAGACCTGAGGGGCAAGTCGATTTGCATCCAAACGGGCACCACGACGGAGCAGAACTTGACCGACCAAATGCGGAAGCGCAACATTCCCTACACCCCCGTGGTGTTTGAGGATGTCAATACCACCTTTGCCACCTACGCTCAGGGACGCTGCGACGGGGTAACTGCCGATCGCTCTCAGCTCATTTCTCGCCGCACAACGCTGCCCAACCCAAACGATCACGTGATTCTTGAAGACGCTCTATCTGAGGAACCGCTGGCTCCCGCCGTTGCCGATGGCGATGCCGCTTGGAGCAATGTGGTTCGATGGGTCGTGTTTGCCTTACTCAAAGCTGAAGAACTGAGCGTCACGACGCAGAATGTGACGCAGCAAACAGCCAGTAACGATCCTACAATCAAGCGGTTTTTGGGAACTGAAGGCGACTTAGGCAAAGGCATGGGGCTATCGAACGATTTTGCCGTCCGCATCGTCAAGCATGTGGGCAATTACGGCGAAGTGTACGATCGCAACCTAGGTCCCAAAACCAGCCTAAATTTGCCACGCGGACAGAATACGACGTGGACTAAAGGCGGATTGCTGTTTGCGCCACCGTTCCGCTAGCGCTGATTGCAAGCGCTCCAGCCTCGCGCTTCTACGGTGCGGCGGGCAGGGTTAGGGTGAGCGCGGTCTGCCCAGAAACCGCTGGGTCAAGCGCTAAGTCACCTGTATGCGCTCGCGCAATCTCGCGCGCTAGGCTCAGTCCTAATCCAATTCCCTCGACTTTGCGCGTTCGAGCCGGATCTCCGCGATGGAAGCGATCGAAAATCCGGCTGCGATCGTGGGGTGGAATGTCGTTTGAACGATTGCTGAGGGTAATGGAGACGCTGGCGGCGTGACGTCGAGCCTGAATCCGAATCCAGCCGTTCGGTAGATTATATTTGATCGCGTTGCTGATTAGATTTTGCAGCACTTGAGCCAGGAGATCTCGATCGCCCTGCACCCGTAAACCTGGAGCGATCGCTGACTGAATCTCTAGGTGCGGTGCCAAGAGTTCGATGTCCTCTAGCATCTCAAACAGCAAGCCGGATAGGTCCACCTCAACTCGATGCAAGCGCATCTGTCCAGCATCCGCAAGGGAAAGCAGCAGCAGCTTCCGCACAATTCCGCTTAAACGATGCACTTCATCGAGCAAATTGCTCAGCGTTTGTTGCACCTCGGAGCCAGGATCCGCCTGTTGCAGCGTGCGCTCCAATTCTCCCTGCAAAATTGCCAGCGGCGTCTTTAGCTCGTGGGCAGCATCGGCACTAAAGCGGGATGCCTGCTTGAAGCTGCGTTCCAGTCGCTCCAACATCTGGTTAAACACCTGAATCAGTTCGACGAATTCAACATCCGTTGTCCCGATCGGCACTCGCTGTTCCAGCCCACTTGCCGTAACGTTGCCAATTGCCGCTGTGAGCCGTCGAATCGGATGGAGGCTACTGCCAGCAATGCCCCACGCGCCGCCTGCAACCAGCAGCAGCACCCCCGGAATGGCAATCAGAAAGATGTTGCGGATCGCAACCATCTCCTGATCAACCGCATTCAGGCTGACCGCGATCGCGACCTGAGCAGTAGGTGTTATGGCTGCACCAATCCGCCAAATTCCAGTCGCCGTGTGCTGAGTGCTGAACTGAGATGGTGGCGGAAGCTCCGGCGGGCGAAGACGCAGGGGCGATCGTGAAGAGAACGGAGTCGCTTCAGAAGGGGTTGAGGAACGAGCACCCGGACGGAATGGAACCGGCTGTTGGAAGCGGCTAACATCCAGATCTACCGCCCATTGCTCGGATCGATACAGCACTTGCCCGTCAATCCGCCTAACAAAGATCGCGATCGGGGTTTTGGCATTGGTGCCAAGCGCGCGGGAGAGAGACGCTTCGTAAGCCTGCCAACGTTCGGGCGATCGAGGACGACCTGCCCGCATCAGTTGGCTCTCTAGCTCGGCATCCAGACGGCTCACCTTCGCGTCATAGATCAGCCACCACGAGATGACGCCAAATCCAGCCAGAGCGCTTCCAGCCAGGACCGCAGACAACAGCGCAATGCGGATGCGGAACGAGCGCAGCTTCACCATTAAGACTCAGGTTGACGAAACCGATAGCCCACG
>NZ_JACJPG010000627.1 GCF_014695955.1 Leptolyngbya sp. FACHB-36
ACCGGAGCACTGGCAGCCGCAGCCATTTTGGAAGGAATCATTTCATCACCTGGCGCACGCATTGGCGTGATCATCAGCGGCGGCAACGTGGATTTGAAGCAGGTCGGCAAGCTGTACGCCAAAGCAGGCAAGCCGCCCAAAGCAGAGGCACGGGTGCCTTGGGCACGAGAACTGAGCTAGAGGATGCCATGTTCACGACTCAACTGCGCGTCCGACACTACGAGATGGATGCCCTAAGACACGTCAACAACGCCGTTTATCAGCACTATTTAGAGCAGGCGGCGATCGAGCACTTGGGCTTTACGGTCGATCGCTACCGCGAACTCGGCGGCGTTTTTGTGATGCGGCGATTGGAGATCGACTACCTATGTCCGGCAGTAACAGGCGACACTCTAGGCGTAACCACTTGGGTTGGCAAAATGCGCGGTCCTCGTGCGGTGCGCCGCTACGAGATTCGGCGACAGGGCGAAGACGCTCTGCTAGTCACAGCAGAGGCGACTTGGGTTTGGGTCAGCGCTAGCACCATGCGTCCGCAAGCGATCCCCCAAGACATTATCGGCGCGTTTGAGCCAGTTACCTCTGGTGGCTCTTAGGTAGCTTGCACGCAATTCGCCCAGAAACGTGAATTCAATTACCCGCTTATCGACGGCGACGGCGGGAAGGTTGGCGGCGTAGGCTGCTTGCCAGCGTCGCGATCGATCCCAGCATGATAGCGGCGTAGCGACCGTAGCCAGGCTTGTGGGCGCGGCGGGTTGCAACTGGGCGATCGTTCTCAAGACGGGCAGGCATTTCGTCGCGATCTGGGTTGCCTTTGTTAATTCGGACGGCGTGCTTGCTGGGAGGAAGATCAGAGCCGCGATACTTGGCATAGACTTGGGTGAACTCTGCCCCAAACAAAATGATTTGAGCCGAGTAAAACACCCAAATTAAAATTACGACCAGCGATCCGGCTGCGCCATAAGTTGATCCCACGCTGCTACTGCCGAGGTACAGCCCGATGAGAAACTTACCAAAATTAAACAGCAGCGCCGTGACCGCCGAGCCAACCCACAGATCTTTCCACGGAATATCTACATCCGGCAGAAACTTGTAAATCGAGGCAAACAGCAGCGTCACCACTCCGAACGAGAGGACAAAATTCAGCACCTGCCCCACAAGCACGTAGCCCGGAACAAAATTGCCGAAGAAATTGCCAATTCCCGCCAGCACCGCCGATAGCACCAGCGATACCAGCAGCAAAAATCCTAGCACCAGCACCATTGCAAAGGACAAGAACCGAGATTGGACAAAGCTGCGAACGCCCAATCCCGGTTTTGGCTTAACTTCCCAAATTGTGTTCAGCGCATCTTGAAGCTGCCCAAACACACCCGTCGCCCCAAAAATTAGCGTCACAACCCCGATAATCGTCGCCACGAGTCCGCCCGATCCAGGTTTCTGGGTGTTTTGAATCATCCCCTGAATTACCTCGGCTCCTTCCCTGCCGACCAATCCCTGAATCTGACCGACGATTTGCCCACGGGCGGCATCATCACCAAAAATACTGCCCGCGATCGCAATGGCAATCAGCAGCAGTGGAGCTAGAGAAAATACGGTGTAATACGCCAAGGCGGCTGCCCAGAGCGGTACTTTATCTTCGTTCCACTCGGTAAACGTATCCTTGACTAGCTTAAAAACATCGTTAGCTTTCATGGGTTAGCGGTTAGTAATTAACGATTAGGATTATTTATTAGTGATCGTCTCGGCAGCGCGGATAGTGACATCCTCCTGTGCAGCGCACCGAATGGCATCAATCTCAAGAGAGGACTGTGGCGGTTCTTTGGGACTACTTCTTTAGGCGGCGGAGTAACCCCATAGTGATAGCGACTGCAACGCCAGATCCAAGCAGCGCTGCGATCGGTGCGGCTGGAACCGTCGGCTTGCTCTCTGGCGCTTGTGAGGAATTGACAGCTTGTGATTTGGGCGAAGGACTTGCAGCAGTTCCAGCCGTGACGGTAACGGTGTAGCTGACGTCAAAGGGCTTGAAGGTTTCTCCACCTTTGGGACTGCCGCTCAGCGCCAGCGTGTATTGCCCCGACTGGGGAAACACGATCGTTGCACCCGGAATGCCCCGGTACTGTTCAGCGTCGATCGGCTTCAGCGCAGGCGCAACCACCGGAGCAGCGGCTGTGCGTGGAACCGCGCGGACCATCAGTTTGCAGTTGCACTGCTCCAGCGAAATCAGTCGTCCGCCCTGCCGCGTCAGCGCAAACCAAGCCAGTGATGGCTCCCCTGACTTCGGATTATGGTTCGGTTCCAGATGCATTGTCACGGCGACATCTCCGGCAACTTCGACGTTGTGCGCCAGCGCAGGAATCGGTGAGGCGAGAAGGAGTGCGAGTAAAGCCGTGCGGATATTCATGCGGCGATCAAGGTAGAGCAATTCATTTGGGAGGCGTGTAGATTTTCTCCAGCCGCAGAACAGACCAGACGCTGCGAGACCGGATCAGTAGCACCGTCAGAACGCCGATGCCTAACAGCAGCGAGCAGAGCTTTTGACGCACAGTCCACTCCAAGCTGCCGAGGTAGCTGGACCCAATCAAGATCGTGTG
>NZ_JACJPG010000628.1 GCF_014695955.1 Leptolyngbya sp. FACHB-36
GGGTAACCTTGCCGTTTTTGACGACCTGCTGACTTTCACAGACTGGGCAGTGCATCGGCTCTCATCCACTCGATGCAACCATTTTACTCATCACTTTCTAACAGACCAGCGCCGAAATGACATTTGCAGAGCTTGAATATGTAGAAGTTGCGAATCAAGCTAGTCAGTACTCAGAATTTGTAGATGAAGTTCTAGCTTTAGGTATGAGCTTAAATCAGGAATTCAAATCGTTATGAAATTCATTTGTTGATAGTTAAGAAGAGCATTAGGATACATTAGTGCCAACGTAGCGCATCTATCAGTTCTACACAACACCACGTCTAAAAGGTTAGTTTTATGTCTGTAATGTCCTATCAACTACTAATAGCTGTAACAACTATACTTACTGGAATTTTTGCTGGAGATAAAATGCTAAGGGTGGTTGCCGGAGGTTGGGCTATATGGACACTGAACAATATTTTTACACCCTGGCTCATGTTTCTTCAATTTGGGACGATTGGACTATCTTGGCTGATCGCTAATAGATTTAGTAGAGGATAATTTTCAGCAGATTAGTCAGTAGGATGTATTGGTGCCAACGTAATGCATCTATTTTTTGCTCAGGATGGGTTAGCGGAGCGTAACCGAATTTACAAATAACTGAAGGGGCTGCGATTCCTTAAGAGTGGCGCTTCGCGATCTCCTTGCAGGACTCACAATCGAATTGGACGGAGTGCAATTCGATTGAATAACTTCGGGTTTATACATTACTTCGTCGTAACAGTTAATGATTGCATTGATGTCTTGTCCGAGGTAGAGCCGAAACTTAGCTGGCTCTGATAAGTTTTAGAGCTGTAGAGTGGGCACTGGAAAGTCGCTGATGCTGAATTCGAGGTTGTCTATCGCCACTGATTTGAGCTGTTAAATTCCTCCCCTAGGCTGATCAAAAACGTGTCCTCTCATAGAACTATCTTTGGCTAGTAGGATTAAGGTTAAGGATGTAAAGCAGTGCTGAAGATTGGGTAGAGGAAGTTATGGCAGTTAATAGCGGACTAGTTATCACGCTTTTTATTCTGTTTGCAACTAGCTTATCGATCGGCTATGGCGTTGGCGTTAAAGCTCAACGTCTTCCCTTCTCAGCAGAAATTGGATTTAATGAACAGCAACTATCATTTCTGAGGTGGTGGGTCAAGTTAGCCCTAGTTGTTGGGGTTTTACTGCCGATCGCTTTGTGCCTTCAGGCTTGGAGGCAACCTTCCTCATTGACGTTCTGGGGGGGTTACCTACTGGTCGTTGCGGTGCAGCTAATCTCTGAGTACACGTTCAGTCGGTGGTTAGTTCCTAGTGTCGTGGTACCCATTGGCTTTTGCTACACCGCTTTTCGACTGTGGCAATTACTGGAAGGATTCACCCAACTATCATTGTCCCCTTTGGCATTTGTGGGCTTTATTGGCGTTGTACTGTTCTGGGCTGCAAACCTGGTGATGTTGATGACGCTTGCGATTCCAACGGTTTATCAAGGACAGAGACTTCAAGAGTAGGCTTTTAAGTTGGGACGACAGCCTATACGGAATACCTATTCCTCATCCCCGCTCCGACACAGCAAGGAGAGCCAGATAAACTTCTAGCTCCCGCTAGAGGTCTTTAGAAGTTGCGATTTTTCAAGAGAGACGCATCGCGATCGCATTGCAGGAGCCGCAATCGCATTGCAGAACTTACAATCGCATTGCAGCAAGTCACAATCGCATTGCAGGCGTGACGATCGCATTGGGAACTGATTATAGAGGAGTCAAGTACACCTCAATAAAGCAAAAACCATCCTATCCAGCTTTGGTAGATTTTACGATCGCTTTTCCCAAACTTCCGGTAAGATCTCCGCTACATTCTCTTTCGGCAGTGAGCCATCCCATGCAACGATTCATGCGGCAACTTGGGCGATCGATTAGTACAGTTCTGCTGAGCAGCGGACTGTTGACGATAGCGCTACCCATTCAAGCAGCCCCTCCTACAGCAACCGTTGCCCAAGCAGGACAAACCGCAGAAGCAGCGGTGAACCAAGGCTTGCAGTACATCCAGCAGGGAAAAATTAACGAAGCGATCGCCGCCTTCAAACAAGCAGGGCAACTCGATCCTCGCATGGCAGCAGCCCACTACAACTTAGGTCTGGCGCTGCGGCAGCAAGGACAGCTACAGCCCGCCGCCACAGCGTTCTATCAAGCAACTCAGGCAGACCCCTCCTTCGCCCTTGCCTACGCTAATTTAGGAGCCTCGCTACTAGAAGGCAACAACCTGCCGCAGGCAAAAGACTACTTGCAGCGGGCGATCGAGCTTGACCCCAAACTCGGACTCGCACACTACAACCTTGGGCTGACCCTAGAGCGCCAAAACAACCTCGACGCGGCTGCCACAATGTTCAAAAAGGCAATCCAACTCAGCCCGAACGCACCCGAATCGCCGTACCATCTGGGCTTGGTGTACATGCAGCAGCGCAAACTGCCGGAAGCCCGCGCCGCCTTCGAGCAAGCCGTCAAAATTTTTCCCAACTACGCCGAAGCGCACTACAACCTTGGCTCTCTTTTATTTAATCAGGGAGATTTAGAGGGTGCGTTGAAGTCGTTCCGGCAGTCTGCTCAGGCAAACTCTAACTACGCCAACGCCTACTACGCCGCAGGACTGGTATTCCTGCGGCAGACCAAGTTCCAGGATGCGCAAAAACTTTTGCAGTACGCCAAAGACTTGTACACCGCGCAGGGCAATTCTCAGTGGGCAACAAAGGCAGATCAGCAGTTGCAGAAAGCGAGAACCGCGCAGCGCTGAGGCTGCACCACGATCGCGATCCGCTGTAACTCTCCATCGCCGTGTGTCGTTGCAACACCTGAACTTGAACTTACGAATGCGATCGCAAGAAGCGCAATCAGCAAGAGTATAGTAGTGCTGGCAGAGGGTTAGACAGCACTATGGTTGGGTCATCGGCTCGGTTTTCAGACATTCAAGCGCATTGGGCACGATCGTTCATCGAGTCCTTGGCTCAGCGCAATATTGTGCGCGGCTTTCCCGATCAAACGTTTCGCCCCAATCGCGCGGTCACTCGCGCCGAGTTTGCCGTTTTGGTTCAGACGGCTTTTGCCCGTCCGCCGAAGCGTCCCAACGTTCCCTTTGTCGATGTACCCGCCAACTACTGGGCAGCTAACGCTATTCGTCAGGCTTATGAGGCGGGGTTTTTGTCCGGCTACCCCGATCGCAGCTTTCGCCCAGATGAAACGGTCACTCGCGCTCAAGTGCTCGTGGCGCTAGTCAGCGGTTTAGGAATCACCGCGACGCGATCCATTCCGCTCGCAGAGGTGTATCAAGACAGTGCGCAAATTCCCAGCTTTGCGACCAACGCGATCGCCGCTGCCACCGATACCGAACTCGTGGTTAATTTTCCAACGTGGCAGTTGCTCCGACCGCAGCAAGCCGCAACCCGCGCCGAAGTTGCCACCAGCATCTATCAAACGCTGGTGCATCTAGAGCAAGCACCGCCCATCGCCTCGGAGGCGATCGTGCGCTGGTTGCAAACCGTCCGCGTTAGCCATACCCGCGAGTTCCGCGCCGTCTGGGTCACAACCGTGTGGAACCGCGATTGGACCTCGAAACCGGGGCTTCCAGCCGCACAGCAGCAGGCGGAGTTTATCGCGCTGCTGAACCAGATGCAAGCGCTGAACCTGAATGCGCTAATTTTGCAGGTGCGCCCAGAGGGAGATGCCCTATATGCTTCGTCGTTAGAACCCTGGAGCCACTGGCTCACCGGACAGCAAGGCAAACCACCAGAGCCGTTTTACGACCCGCTGGAATTTGCGATCAACCAGTGCCACCAGCGAGGAATTGAACTGCACGCCTGGTTCAATCCCTATCGCGCCCGCTCTACGCCGCAAACCGTCAACGCACCATCCCACATCGCTGTAACGAATCCCGATGTGGTGTACGAGTGGGGCAATCAACTCTGGATGGACCCTGGCGCTTCCAGGGTTCAGGAGCGGACGTACCGCGTGATTCTGGATGTGGTGCGGCGCTATGACGTGGATGGCATTCATCTCGACGACTACTTCTATCCGTACCCGATCGCCGGAAAAAGCTTTCCCGACGATAAAACCTATCAAGCCTATCAAGCCAGCGGCGGCACGCTGCCTCGCGCAGATTGGCGGCGCGAAAACGTGAATCAACTGATTCAGCGGTTGGCGGCGGGTATTCGTGCCGAAAAGCCGTTTGTCAAATTTGGCATTAGCCCATTTGGAATTTATCGCCCTGGGCAGCCGGAACCCATTCGCGGTCTGGATGCCTACGATCAACTCTACGCTGACTCGCTTAAGTGGCTGCAACAGGGCTGGATGGACTACCTGACGCCGCAGCTCTACTGGAAAATTGACGCGCCTGCTCAAAGCTACCCGGTGCTGCTGAATTGGTGGCTGGCAAATAATCCCAAGCAGCGGCATGTGTACATAGGGAATAACATTGCGCTGTTAAACGGTAAGGATCGCGATGTGACAGAGATTGAGCGCCAGGTGGACCTGACTCGTCAGCAGCGCGATCGCTTCGCCCTTGGCAATATCTTCTACAGCATGGAAACGTTTTCTATCAATCGGCAGGGCGTCAGCGATCGTTTCCAAACCGCCATCTACCGCGATCCAGTTCTGGCTCCGGTCATTCCGTGGCTAACGCTGTCCACTCCAACTCCACCCACGCGAGTCCGCGCCCGCGACGGTAAGTTGACCTGGAGCGTTGCCACTCCAGACATCCGCGCCTGGACGCTGTACCAGAAGCAAAACGATCGCTGGACGCTGCGCCAAATCTTGCCAGCAAAGACAACGACTGCGGCTGTTCCTAGCGGAACTTACGCTTTGTGTGCGGTGAATCGATTAGCAGCTGAAAGCCTTGGTGTTGTCGTTTCGGTAACGTCCTAAGAAGCAGCCGTAAGGTAGCCTGGAAAGAGGCTTCAGGCTACCTTGCGGCAATTCTGCTTTATAAAAGGCGTCTCTCACAAACGCATAACAGCTGCCCCTAATTCCGAACACCGACTTCTAGCTGATAGCTCGTGTCCTGAGTCGAAATTACGTCAATCTGATACACACCACCGCTGGGAAGTTGAGCCTCCCAAGACGCCAAGCCAGCGGCGTCTTCTACGGGGCGTCCATCCGGGTAGCGAACGGTGAACGTTACATCGCCGCCCCGCACGACCGATCGCAGAAACTGACTTGCATCGGCTGTCACTAAATACCGCCGCACTAAACCGGGACGAATCCGTCCAGCGACTGTAGTTTCGGTTGCGCCTGGTGGAAAGCTAATTTGCTCCGTTTCCACCGTTGCGGGCGGCGTTGTCGTGGGCGACGGACTGGGGCTGGGTTCAACTGGATTGGCTAAACGAACACTGAGTTGGTAGTCGCTGCGGTCTAAGCCTTTGACCGGACTGAGTTGCAGATAATAGCTGCCTGTGTAAGGCAATTCGCCTTGCCAACGGGTTTGTCGCTCCGATTGGTTGTCGATCGACTGTTGGTTTGGACCCAGCACCGTCAATAGCACTCCCTCACTGTTAAGCTGCGCGTCTAGCTGCTGTCCTTGCTCTCCATCAATAATGTAGGTGACGGTCTCATTCGATCGCAGCGTCCCACTGCGACGGACCGGACGCGCATCGGGCACCACGCTAAGGCTCTGACTGTAAGTGACGGGCGTGGCAGTCGGAGTCGGCTTAGGCGTGGGCGTAACAGAGACCGAGGGTGAGGGCGTCGGAGTTGGGACTGGAATGGGCGTCTCCGACACGATCGGCGTCGGCTGTGGCGGATTTAGCACAGCCCGAACCACTGCCCATGAGCCAAGTCCCGTAAGAACCACGAGTCCTGTGCCGATCGCCGCCACCGCCCACGGGTCGTCCCATAGGGAACTGCGCGTTGAAGGAATGACCGGATCGGAGGAGCGCTGCGTGCTGGATGCCGCGGTGGGTTCCGGTCGGCGTCCAACTGCCATCGTCGGCATTCGAGACAAATCGGGCGTGGGAGGCACTGTTGCGGGGGGCGGTGCGGGTACCGACGGTGGTGGAACTGCTGGAGTAGGAGTTGCCATAATGGGCGCAGAGGGTGCAGCTTGCAGCGCCTGCACAACTTCGCTGACAGACTGGTAGCGATCGCCCGGTCGGTAGCTCAGCATCCGGTTCAACACCTGCCCGAATCCCGGACTCACCGTAACCCACCGTTGCCAATACCACGTCAAAGTCGTGTCATCGAAGAGTTCTTGCGGTTCCCGACCCGTCAGCAAAACGACCGCCGTCACCGCTAACGAGTAGAGATCGCTGCTGGGGTAGGCTCTGCCCGTCTGCATCTGTTCACTGGGCGCGTAGCCCGGTTTGCCAACTGCTGTGGGCTGGGGAACCATCGCTGACGCTTGAAGCCGCGTCGCTAGCTCTTTCACGACACCAAAATCGATTAGAACAGGGAGTCCATCCCGCTCTCGCCGCATGATGTTGTCCGGCGCAATATCGCGGTGGATAATGCCTTTGGCGTGGATGTGTGCCAGAACGGGTAAAAGCTGCCGCAGCAGTTGCATCACCTCAGATTCGGAAAACGCAGACCCCTGGGCTTTGCGCTGTTCTAGCAGCGTCCGGTAGGTCTGCCCCTCGACGTAGTCCTGAACTAAAAACAGCCGCTGGTCCTCCTCAAAGTTCGCTAGAAATTTGGGGATCTGTGGATGCTGGATCTGGTAGAGGATCTGTGCCTCTCGCTGAAATAGCTCTTTGGATTTGTCCAGTGCGTAGCCTTCCCCTTGGGCAGGAGTCAGTTCCTTCAGGGCGCAAAGCTCATTGAATCGATTTTGGTCTTCGGCTAAATAGGTTCGACCAAATCCCCCTTGCCCTAGAACGCTGAGCAGATGGTAGCGGTTTTGCAGAATGGTTCCGGTTGGCAGAGGTGGTCGCATGTCTGTCTGTCAGAATGAGGTGGAGAATGGATTGAGCTTCAGTCACGATCGAGCAAAGACGCTGGGCTGCCCTCTATTCTGTCAAAGGTTGGTTAATCTGCGTCTAGCCATTCAGTTTGGCTTTCACAAGTTCCTGCACCTTCTTGCCGTCTGCTTTGCCCTTGAGCTGCTGCATAGCAGGTCCCATGACTTTGCCCATGTCTTTCGCAGACGTGGCACCCACTTGAGCAACAATCTCATCAATTACCTGACTAATCTCAGTGTCCGAAAGTTGCTTAGGTAGATACTCCTCCAAAATGGTTAATTCCTGAGATTCCTGATCGACTAGCTCTGTGCGCCCTGCCTGTTGATACTGGGCGATCGAGTCGCGGCGCTGCTTACTCAGTTGCACGAGCACGTCCATTTCCTGCGCTTCGGTCAGTTCGGTTTGTCCAGACGGACGCACGCTGACTTCTTTTTCTAAGATGGCGTTTTTAATACTGCGCACCGTTTCTAGCCGAATCTTATCCTTCGCTCTCATTGCGGTTTTAATGTCTTCTGCAATTCGATCTTTCAAACTCATAGGTCCAAACCTTTATTCTACTTTCAGAAATTATCTGTCTTGAGACGATCGTCTCATAGCATCGCGTCGGGTTGAATTCGGCAGTGCCCAACCCCCTTTTAAAGTGCTGAGTCTTCGGGCTTAGTCAGCCGCAGTCTGTCATGCTAAGCCGTATTAGAGCCATGATGTAACCCTCTCTCAATATTGGAGCCTGCTGCGATCGTGGGTTCCTAATCATCATGAAGCAGATGAAACCCGTAGACGTACTGAACTAATTTGTGACGTTTCCCAGCACAATATGAAGCTAGCGTAAATTTGACTTCAATAGTGCAAAAACTCCATTTAGTAATCTCTACATCAGATGAACTTCACTGAATTTTTGCTACAACTGTTTAGGACATCGGGAATATCCTAGAGGCTGTTTCCAAAGTCAAGTGATAATATTGCGATCAGCGCGTTTGAGGGCATACCGTGATTCGCTCCGCTACTCTCCCTATCCAGGCTTCTCTTCCATCTTTCACTGAAAATAGTCGTCTCCGGTTGCTCTCTGGCTCAGCGAATACTCCGCTTGCCCAAGAAGTTGCCCGCTATTTGGGAATGGATTTGGGACCGATGGTTCGCAAGCGTTTTGCGGACGGTGAACTTTACATTCAAATTCAAGAATCGATTCGAGGCTGCGATGTCTATTTGCTCCAGCCTACGTGCCGTCCGGTGAACGACCACCTGATGGAGTTGCTCATTATGATCGATGCTTGTCGGCGGGCGTCGGCACGTCAAATAACGGCAGTGATTCCCTACTACGGCTATGCTAGAGCCGATCGCAAAACCGCAGGACGCGAATCGATCAGCGCCAAGCTAGTCGCGAATTTGATTACGCAGGCTGGGGCAAACCGCATCCTGGCAATGGATCTGCACTCGGCTCAGATTCAAGGTTATTTTGACATTCCCCTCGATCACGTCTACGGTTCTCCCACGCTAATTGAGTATCTCTCTAGCAAGCAACTGTCTGATTTAGTCGTGGTGTCGCCAGACGTTGGCGGTGTTGCGCGGGCACGAGCGTTTGCCAAGAAGCTGGGTGATGCACCGCTGGCAATTATTGACAAACGACGGCAGGCGCACAACGTTGCAGAGGTAATGAACGTCATCGGTGATGTGGCAGGTAAAACTGCGGTCCTAGTCGATGACATGATCGATACTGCAGGCACCATTACCGAAGGTGCCCGCCTGCTGAGACAGCAGGGCGCCCGACAAGTCTATGCTTGTGCCACCCATGCGGTGTTCTCACCGCCCGCGATCGAGCGTCTCTCTAGCGGTCTGTTTGAAGAGGTCATCGTCACAAACACTATTCCGGTGCCAGATGACCAGCGCTTCCAACAGCTCACGGTCCTGTCGGTGGCAAACCTGCTGGGCGAAACTATCTGGCGAATTCACGAAGACAGCTCAGTCAGCAGTATGTTTCGGTAGGACGTTAGCTGGTAGCTGTTAACTGTCAGTGCTTAGAAGCAGTCAGGGATTAGCAGTTCCTACAGGACCAAATTGCTGATTCCTCATTCCTTACCACATTGGTAGCCGCCCTCTTTGAGAAACTGGCGCAGATTGGTAAAGAAGGAGTCGCGATCGCGCTCTTGATAGGTCTGCCGCACGCGCTGCCAGCCATCTTGCCCCTGTCCTAGCAGGCACTTGTCTGCTAGGTAGGGTGCGAGTAAGCCTTTGACTTCCTCGTAGGTTTTCTGCTTTGCCTCCGTGTAGCTGTTCCAGAACGTGTAGGCTTGCTGGTAAAGCAGTTTAGGGTAGCGACGGGTGACATCGACCCGCTGTCCTTGACGGTACTGCCAAATTTGCAGCGGCATTGCTGAGCCAGCAAAGCTGGCAAAGGCATACGCAAAGCGGTTGTTTAAGCTGCGGAACTCTGGAATGCCATCGCGATCGAGATCTTCAAGCCGATAGCCGGAGTGTGCCCAATCAAATCGCTCTGACGTGTAGCGCTGGGTTTTGGAATCGTAGCGGTAAATCAGCGAGTACGTGCAACAGTGTGCCCCGCCTGTAAACAAGTCGAGGAGAACCTCTGGTTCCCGATCGCCCTCCAAATCTACAACTCGAAAATAGCCGTACTCCGTATCAACCAGCGGTCGGTCATACTCGCTATCATTAGGCAGTGCTGCATCCAGAATTGTTTGCCCCGATCGCTGAATCGTCATTCGCTTGTCTGGATACTGCGCCCAGCCCTCGGTTTCAACCTTCTGGTAGGACAAAACCGCCTTCACATCTCCCAACGTCGCCGTTTTCGTTTCGGTAGCAGCGGTTGCTGGTAGGGCGATCGTGGTTAAGAGGCTCAGACAAACCAAGGCTGAGCGCGTCCATCTCTGAACGATCGCGGTTGCAAAAGCGAGAGGAGCGGAAGTTGCTGGAGTCATCGACTGTCGGGCAATCAGGAACACTATTTAACTACCTATTTCTACTGGCTAATTACGGAGGTTGATGGACTTTACCGGACGCGACCTACCAATCAACACAGTGATTTCAAAATCTCGATTTCAAAATTTCAGGCAAACCATTGTTCAGACGATCGCTATCTAGAAGCCGCACTATCCCAAACCTGAGCTAGAAGCGATTTTAGTGCTTCTGTGGTAAGGTTTTCGCAAGCGCAAGTGGCGAAACAGTCTTGGTGTAAATTTCTTGACGATCCTACAAAGCTGACTCTATAGACTTAAGACTTATGGCGAAGCCAGTTATTTTGACGCTCGATGATGACCCAGAGGTTCTTCAAGCAATCGCGCGCGATTTGCGGCGGCAGTACGGCGATCGCTTTCGCATTACACGAGCGGATTCCGGTGCTACTGCACTCAATGTTTTGCAGCAGCTTAAGCTGAGAAACGAAACGGTTGCGCTGTTTCTGGTAGATCAGCGAATGCCGCAGATGAACGGGGTAGAGTTTTTGGAGCAGGCGATCGAGCTATTTCCGATCGCGAAGCGGGTCTTGCTAACCGCGTACGCCGATACCGATGCGGCAATTCGCGCCATCAACAGCGCCCAACTTGATTACTACCTGCTCAAACCGTGGGACCCACCCGAAGAGCGTTTGTATCCAGTGCTGGATGATTTGCTGGATGACTGGTTTGCGTCCTATCGTCCGCCGTTTGAAGGAATTCGCGTCATCGGCAACCGCTGGTCGCCTCAATCGCATCAGGTGAAGGATTTTCTGGCGCGTAACCAGGTGCCCTACGAGTGGCTCGATATTGAGCTATCTGAGGAAGCCCAGCAGCTAGCCGAATATGCTAATTGCACGCGACTTGAGTTGCCCTTGGTGCTTTTTGCGGATGGGGGAGCCCTGATGCAGCCGACGCCTAGTCAGATTGCCGAGCGAATTGGATTAAAGACACAGGCGGGCAACCCGTTCTACGATTTAGTAATTGTGGGGGGTGGTCCTGCTGGACTAGCTGCCGCTGTGTACGGCGCATCTGAAGGACTTCGGACCGTAATGATCGAGCGGGAAGCGCCTGGAGGACAGGCAGGTACCAGTTCCCGCATCGAGAACTACCTTGGCTTCCCAGTAGGCTTGAGCGGTGGTGATTTAGCGCGCCGCGCTGTAATGCAGGCAAGACGCTTTGGGGTGGAGATTTTAACGCCACAGGAAGCAACGGGCATTCGCATTCAAGATCCGTATCGCATTCTGACACTGGCAGACGGCAGCGAAATTAGCTGTCACGCGCTGATTATGGCGCTAGGAGTGTCGTGGCGACGGTTGGCAATTCCGGGGGTCGATCGCCTCACCGGAGCCGGAGTCTACTACGGAGCTGCGCAGACCGAAGCACTGGCGTGTCAGGGCGAGGATGTTTACATTATCGGCGGCGCAAATTCAGCGGGACAAGCCGCAATGTATTTCTCGAAATACGCCCGTCAGGTAACGATGTTGGTACGGGGCGAATCGCTGACTAAAAGCATGTCGCAGTATCTGATTGACCAAATCGAGGCGATGCCGAACATTAGCGTGGAAACGTTTTCGAGCGTGCTGGAGGCAAAAGGCGACACGAGCTTAGAGGCGATTGCGATTCAAAACGCAGTAACGGGTGATGTAAAAACGGTTCCGGCAACATCGCTGTTTATTTTCATTGGAGCCGAACCGCGCACCGATTGGCTAGATGGGGTTGTGGAGCGCGACAATCGCGGCTTTATTCTAACGGGTGCTGATTTGAAGGACAAACGCCCCAAAGGCTGGACGCTCGATCGCGAACCGTATTTGCTAGAAACCAATATTCCTGGGGTGTTTGCGGTGGGTGATGTGCGGCATAACTCGGTCAAACGAGTTGCCTCCGGAGTGGGTGAAGGCTCAATCTGCGTGCAGTTTGTGCACCAGTACCTCAGTAAAGTGTTGTAAGAAGCGGCTGAAAAGACCCAGCGCTTGTTAAATATTGCAATGCCACTAGAAATCAGTAATAGGTAACAGGTACTGATCCTGTTACCTACTGCCTACTGCCTACTGCCACTAGCTTTTAGGCTTTGCAGGCGCAACGGTTGCCTTGACTGTCACGCTCTTAACGCCGTTGATTTCTTTTGCCAGCGGTTCGATTTTGTTGAACTGCTGCTGAGTAGGAACCGTTCCCGATACGGTTACAGCCCCATCCTTGGCGTCAACGGCTAGCTGACTAGCAGGCAGGTTGGCTTCCAGCTTGCTGCGAACCTCGCTTTTGAGGTCGCCCGCCGTGCGCTCGTTGTCGCTCCCAGCTACTGTATCGCGCTGTTCGCGGGAGCGAGTGTCGGAGTTGAGCTGTCTTCTGCGAACTTCACTAGTAGCGTCGTTTTGTGTCTTTTGTGCAGTGTCTTGGGCAGGCGCTTGAGCATTGGTTTTTGTAGTGTTGGGCGACTCGACATTGGTTTTAGCCGTGTCGCAAGCGGCAGCGCTAAGCAGCAACAGACCGCTGATTACAAAAGCAGTTACCTTTTTCATGATGTTAATCCTTGGTTAAATTTTAGTAGTTAGATGGGTAGGAGTCAGGTTTGATGCACCTGCTCCTACCAGGTTCGGACGACTTAACGAGCTTCATGCCGACGATCGATGACCGTTACATTCGGCTTACGCTCCGTTACGGTGGCTGAGTCTACAGTGGCTGAGTCACGGGTACGTGGTGTGCTGCCACTGACCGCATCAAAGATCCCCCAATCGCGAATGCCTCGACGGTTGAGAATGGCTTCCGCGCGACGCAACTCATCCTCGGTGCCATCCACTAAGACCAAATAATCGCCCCGCTCAAACTGGTCGTTATAGAGCTTGGCGCGGTCTTCGGGAATGCCGACGCCTACAAGTCCACCTGCAAGACCTCCAGCGGCTGCACCGATCACGCTACCCGAAACCGCCGTAGCCAGCGCGGTTGCGGCTGCTCCACCCAAAATGACTGGACCAACTCCAGGAATCGCCAGAGCGCCAAGACCAACCAGCAAACCGCCGAGTCCGCCTAAGGCACCGCCCGTAACGGCTCCTGTTTTCGCGCCTTTCTCAGCTTTTTTGATTGGGCGAGAGGTTGTTTCCACGCCTGCAAGACGATCGGGCTGATTGGTGTCCTTCGCAATCACAGACACCTGATTCATGGAAAACCCAGAATCCCGCAGATCCGTCAGCGCTGCCTTAACATCGCGAGAGTTAGCGAAGACGCCGATCGCTCGCTTGTGCGGACCGACATTAACGGTAGCAGGGCGCGGGTCGCGGTCGTACGCGATCGTGGGTGTGGGCGTTACCGACTCCGCGCTACCGATTAGCGTAGGGTCATAGACGCCCCACTCGTGAGGACGGCGACTGGTGAGAATGGACTCTGCTCGCTGAACTTCAGCTTCGGTCCCATTGATAACGATCACGTAGCTGCCTTGCGCCATCTGGTCGTTGTAGAAGCGAGCACGCTCAGCGGGTAATCCTAGTCGCATTGCCTCGAGGCGACCGCGCAAATCGACCCCTGCAAATGCCTGCCGTCGATCGAACGTTCGCGCAACGAGTGTGACTTGGTTCAGCGGAAAGCTAGCGGTTCGTAAGACGCGGATTGCCTGATCGGCATCGACCTCATTGGCGAAGAAGCCGATCGCATATTTGCTTCGCTCGATCGCGATGCCACTAGATGGGGCAATTGGGGAAACCATTGAGACGGAGGCAGGAGCAGTATGCGCAACTGTCGCGCTGTTTGGAAGATCGTAGACGCCGTATTCTTCAACGCCGCAATGGTACAGAATCGTTTCTGCTCGTGCTAGTTCAGCGTCGCTGCCCTCGAGCATCAGCAGATAGTCTCCTCGCGCCACACGATCGTGGTAAACCTTGGCGCGCTCCTCAGGAATTCCTAAGCCAATCAGCGCGCCAACCAAGCCGCCTGTCGCTGCTCCGATCGCGCCGCCAGCAAGAGTCGTGGCGAGAATCGTTGCCTGTGCGCCCGCTAGCATTACGGGACCAATACCCGGAATTGCCAACAGCCCCAAACCGACCAGCAAGCCAGTGATCCCGCCGATCGCTCCACCGGAAACTGCCCCGACTTTTGCGCCGTCGTCTGCCTTGCTACCGACGTGATTCGCGGAGCGCTCCGCCTTTACGGAATCGCTGACTTCGGTACCTGCGATATCACCCTGTCGATCGCCATCGCGGGCAATGATAGAAACGCGATCCATTGGAAAGCCTGAATCTCTCAGTGCGTGCAGAGCATATTCAGCATCCCGTCGATTCGGAAACACGCCAACTGCCCGCCTGTGTCTGCTCGTCACGGGGCTTATCGGACTTATTGTCATGCGTTAACCTCCTGCAAAAAATTGGATTTGTCAAAGAACAGCTAAATTGCTGGCTACCTTTTGGTGGCGTCGATCGCTCACTGGGTTAGCAATACACGGCTTGAAACAGTGGATTAGATGCGTGCAAACTTTATGCGGTGAGCGTCCTGTGGGCTGTCTAAGACAGTTATCCTACGTTATTTAATCCACGATTCTTAGAATTGCTCACTCGATTGCTCGTTTGTCCGGAGGACATCGGAGCCACTCGTTTGCAGATCCAACACTTCCCGTCGAAGTGGCTCCTCGGCGACAACCGTATCGCGATCGACTTCTTTGCGGACGTTAATCTGCTCGCGGACAAAGGCTTCCTTGCGAATATCGACAGCTTCTTCGTAGATATCCAGTCGAACGGCTGCGCCTGCATCAAACACAGCATCCCCCAACGCTACGGGCGTATCGGCATCCGCTGGAGCCATGCGCTCAACTACAATTCGCTCTTTCTCGATCGGCACCGAAACTTGCTGAGTTTCTGTCTCAACTCGCTTGCCAACTAGAACCTCTCCTGTTTTTTGGCGGGTTTTGTTGGCAATTAGTCGCTCTTCGTACAGCTTAAGCGTCTGATGGTCGCGATCGTTCAATTCATACAGCTCAGCGTCTTGCGGAACTGCATCCGCAGACCGATACAGTCGCCGGACTTGGGCTTCAACCGCATCGCTGGACAGGCTGCTGTTGTAAGCAGGCAAGGACTCAAGTTGGGCACGGCTGAGGCGATCGACGTCAACTCGTTTAGCTGGGTAGTCCACTCGCGTGAGTCCGATTGGTAGCAGCACCGTCTTGCCGAACGGAAACCTGCCGATATGAATCCTAAAAAAGCGAAAGTTGCCGTTGTCATCGACAAATAAGTCTTCGATCGCGCCAACTTTTTCGGCGCCACTGTAGAGGTCGAAGCCTTTGATATCGTTGTGGTCGAAATGCGTGCGGTAGTCTGGATCAAAATCGCGAATCTTATGAAGAGGCATCATGCCCTCCTGCAATCTCAACGGTTTACACGTGCCGAACTAAGCCGCTGCGCGAATCCGGTGCCAAACGAAAACGGCAATGACCGCACCAATGACCGCAATCAAAATGCCAGGAAGACTCAGGGTTGAAGCAGTCAGCGCCAGACCCCCCGCCGTGAGCAAGTTTGCCAGCGTTCCGCCAACAAACGCACCAATGATTCCTAGCAGCAGCGTGCTGAGGATGCCGCCGCCTCTAGCTGCGGGGTCAATGGCTTTGGCGATCGCGCCAGCAATCAACCCTAAAACGATCCAAGCAAGTAGATTCATGACTCAAATTTCCTGTGTGAGTTGACGCTTAAACCCTATCAACCCGCAGCCGTCAGCACCCTCCATCTCTTGAAAGAACTCTAAAATTGCTTAGAGAATCTGCGCAAATCTATGCAGCCTTCCTAAAGCGAGGCGTTCCCGCATTCAAGCATTGCTAGGCGCACCGTTAATCTGCCAGTTCTTTAGCAATATCCATCAGTCGTTCAATGATCTTCTGGTTTTTATCGTTGTGACTGCCGTAGAGCCGCGCCGAAAAGACCGTGATGATCTCTAAAATGTCTTCCGCAATGTCGTCCTCAAAGTCTTCTAAGGAGCTGACGTTCATAATCACAACTTCGGTTCGGAAGTTCTCGCACATGGCAAACACGAGATCAATCCCAAACCGCAGCAGACGATCGCGATCGGTCATGACCAGCCGACCCACATCGCCATCGCAAATTCGTTGAATCAGCTTCCGCAGACCACTTTTACGGTAATTAACGCCAGAGCCAAGGTCTTCAATTACCTCAAACTCCCAGCCGTGGTCAAGGCAGTAGTCTTCCAGGAGATTGACTTGGTTCTTCAAGTCTTTTTTCTGGCTTTGCATCGAGACCCGTGCGTAAGCGAGAGTAATTCGCTCGGTCGGCGTTCTGTGAGGAACCAGTCCTCGAAGCTGAGCCAAGTCGTAGCGGCGGTGTCCGGCGGGCGTCCGCTCAACTGCAATCTTCCCCGCTGCCTCCCAGCGGCGCAGGGTATCCCGTGAAACGCCTAATTCAGTTGCTGCCCGACCAATGCCAACCTTCATGCCTTTAATTGTATGTAGAAATGTGAGGGCACTTCAGCCTGCATAAGTTTGCTGAGATATCTGACTCTGTCTTGAGGAGTATGCCGATCGGTTCGATGGGTCAATTAGCGATCGGAGCATCTCAATGGCTAGCGTCCGCACAGCCACTCTGTAGGCAGTACACAAGCCGCTGAACCAAGAGTTGGCAGTGGACACGGATGGTCAGTTCAATTACGTGATTTTAAGTACAGAGAAACCCTCACAAAGCAACCCCGAGGTGTAAATTTCGGGTAAAGCTCTCTGAGAACATCCGATTCCGGCTTGAGCGTCCAGAAGAAGTAGACGAGGATGAAAGCGGGCGGGGGTCTTGTCATTGAGTCCCTCACCATCGTTGGTGTACAGCTCTCAGGGATTCGCATTCTATCATCGAGCAATTTCCATGCGTATTTTATTCTTACATCCCAACTTTCCAGCTCAGTTTCGCCATGTAGCCGTCGCGCTTGCCAAAGACCCGGCTCATCAGATTGTCTTTGGCACCATGCGGCAAGAGGGCACTCTTTCGGGCGTAGTAAAGGCAATTTATCAGCCGTCGCGCGACGTTAATCCTGAAACGCATCACTACGTACGATCGCTGGAGAGCGCTGTACTGCAAGGTCAAGCCGTTTGCCGACTGGCGCTAAAGCTGAAAGAGCAGGGCTTTATTCCAGATGTCGTGTACGGACACTCCGGATGGGGACCAACGCTGTTCATCAAAGACGTGTTTCCACAGGCTCGACTGCTGTGCTTCTTTGAGTGGTTCTACCACGCCCACGGCTCCGACTCCGACTTTGACCCCAGCGACCCGCTCGACTTAAATGACGAACTACGCATCCGGGTAAAAAACTCGCCCATCCTGCTGGATTTGTACAGTTGCGATGCCGGACTCTCGCCGACCAACTGGCAGCGGCAGCAGTTCCCGCCGGAGTTCCACAGCAAAATTCAGGTGCGGCATGACGGCGTCGATACGACCTATTTTCGCCCAAAGCCCGGAGCGCCGCTTGTATTGCGATCGCTGGGGCTAGATCTGTCTCACGCATCCGAGATTGTCACTTATGTCGCGCGGGGCATGGAGCCATATCGCGGCTTCCCGCAGTTTATGGAGGCAGTAGCGCTGATTCAGGAGCGACGCCCAAACTGCCACGTTGTTGTAGTGGGTGACGATCGAGTTGCCTACGGCAAGCAACTGCCGGACGGCAAGACCTACAAACAGTTGATGCTGGAGAAGCTGCCGCTGGATCGATCGCGGCTGCACTTTACAGGGCTGCAGCCCTACGACCAGTACCTTCAAGTGCTGCAAGCATCCTCGGTGCATATCTACCTGACTCGTCCGTTTGTGCTGTCGTGGTCGATGCTGGAAGCGATGTCAGCGGGATGCTTGGTGCTGGCATCGGGTACAGGTCCGGTGACGGAGGTAATCGAGGATGGCAAAAACGGGCTGCTGGTGGACTTTTTCTCGCCAGCCGCGATCGCCGATCGCGTTGATGAAGTGCTTGCCCATCCTGACCGGATGGCGGAACTGCGGACGAACGCGAGAAACACGATCGTGGAGCGATACGACTTAGCGCACCTGCTGCCGCTGCATCTGCAATGGCTGATGCAAGCGGCGACCGGATGAGTCCGTGAGAACGAGAACGCACGTCAAATTAGGGGTACATCTGCCGCAATCAACGTGAATCAGGCTGCGAGGAACACGCGATGCGGACAGAGACGGTGGACGACCAAACAAACAATCAAGTCGATATTCAAGTAGACATCAACCAACCGATAGACAAGCCACCCAGCGATGAGGTTCAGGCGCAACCATACGAGCGAATGTTGTCTCCAGACAGCGTTTTGCCCCTGCTGGGAAAATATGGGCTGCTGCCTCAGCTACGACGCGAAATGCTGATCGACGAGGCGATCGGTGCCATCACCTGCACCGAGGACGAAATGGAAGCGGCGCGGCAGCAGTTTTTGGAGCAAAACCACATTACGTCAGATGCAGATCTTGAGGCTTGGTTAGAGCAGCACTATCTGACGGCAGAGCACCTAGAGGAGGTGGCGACACGACGGCAGCGGATTGAGAAGTTTAAGCAGGTAACGTGGGGTGCCAAGGTCGAGTCCTACTTCCTTCAGCGAAAATTTCAGCTCGACCAGGTAATTTACTCGTTAATTCGCACGCGCAACTGGAACACGGCTCAAGAACTGTATTTCCGAATTGAAGCAGGTGAGCAAAGCTTCGGAGAACTGGCGCGGGAGTACTCAGAGGGGTCCGAAGCCTCCACCGATGGACTCGTTGGACCCGTCGAGCTAAGCGTCCCTCACCCCGTATTGGCGCAGCGTCTTGCTGCCAGTCAGCCCGGACACCTCCACCCGCCCAGCCGTATTGGAGAGTGGGTCGTGATTGTGCGCATGGAAAAGCTGCTGCCTGCCAAGTTCGATGACGCCATGCGTCAGCGCCTGCTCAACGAGCTATTTGGACGTTGGCTCCGCGGGAACTTGGCACGTCTTGAGTCCGCATCGTAAACTCCACCCCCACCGAACATGTTCACTACCAGCGTTGCTCAAACGTTTTTATCTGGATTAGCTCCTTTCCAGGCACTTCCTGAGCGGGTTCTGTCTCGAATCGCCAGGAAAGTGGAGTTTCAGTGGTACGAGATGGGTCAGCCGATCCTACAGCGGGACCAAGAGCCGACTGAAATTTCGCTCCTCTATCAGGGACAGGCGCGGAGTTTGGGGCATGACCCCGACACGAATGTGCCCGTGACGCTGCAGCGGTTAGAGCCAGAAGCCGTGATTGGATGGTCCGCGATCGTCCGGGGCATTGCTTGCGAAACCGTAATTGCCTCGACCGATGCCGTTTGTTTAGCGCTGCCGGCTAGCGAGTTTTTGACGCTGCTAGAGCAGGAGGACTCTGTCGCCGTCTACTTCCACAGTCACCCTACCCTTGTGGAAGTGTTTGACTTGCTGAGTCGGGAGCTAAATCGCCGCGCCGATCGTGCCCTGATTCTGGAGCACGCCGCCGTCAAAGACGTGCGAGAGTTGGCAATGAGCGTGTGGTCGCAGACGGTGGTGCACAACCTGACGAACGATCGCACACAAGCCGAGCGACTGAAGCCACAGAACTTCCCAAACTCTCCCCACACGCTGCATCCGGATTGGCTGTGGTTAGTCAGCGGTGGAATGCCACTGCCCAAACCCGCGATCGGCAGTTCTGTTGATGTGAATACTGCCCCCCGCGACCTTGAAACAAGCGGAGTGACACGGCTGATTGGGATTCCGGCAACCGCGCTGTCGTCCACGGCTCCAATCCCGTCGATGATTCCCCAGTCGCTACCACCGATCGACGTTGAGCCAGGGGTAGTGCCAGAGTCTCGGACTGATCCCCGCGATCGTCCCCAACCCAAGCAAAAATCCTCGCGGCGTCGCTACCCGCACGTGTCCGGTCGTGGTCCGGTAGAGTCTACGCTGGCGTGCTTTCAGATGTTGGCTCAGCAGATGGGGTTGCCGTTCCGCCGCGACATGATTCGCAAGGTGCTGACGACCCAGTACCAGCGCACGGGCTCAATTTCTCTGCCACTGTGTGGAGCCGTTGCCGAACTAATGGGGCTCAGTGCCCAACTGGTCAGTATTCCAGTCAAGTCGGTGAGCCGTCTACAAACCCCTGCCCTGATTCGTTGGCAAAACGGCTTCGGGGTCCTGTACGAGGTGAACGATCGCGTAATGGTGGTCGGTGTTCCAGAGCGAGGCGTCCTACGCCGCAAACCGCAGGACCTGTTAAATAGCCGCAATGAGGTCGAGGTCCAGACTGCCGATGAGCTACCCGACGGTGCCGAGACTACCAGCGACCCTCCCAACCGGATTGAAGTTCTGCTGCTTCAGCCGACGCGAGAGACACCCAAGAAAAACTTTGGGCTGAGTTGGTTTATGCCCTCGGTCTATCGCTACCGCTGGGTACTGCTGGAAGTGCTGGTGGTGTCGGTGTTTGTGCAGCTGTTTGGGTTGGCAAACCCACTGATGACCCAGGTGATCATCGATAAGGTGCTGGTGCAGAAAAGCCTTGGAACGCTGCAAGTCCTTGGCATTTTTCTGGTCGTAATTGCGGTGTTTGAAGCAATTTTAAGCAGTTTACGAACGTACCTGTTTGTAGACACCACGAACCGGATCGACCTGACGCTGGGGTCCGAAATTATCAACCACTTGCTGCGGTTGCCGCTGCGCTATTTCGAGCGCCGACCTGTTGGAGAACTGGCAAGCCGCATGAGCGAACTCGAAAATATTCGCCAGTTCTTGACGACGACAGCGCTGACGGTGGTACTGGATGCAATCTTCTCAGTCATCTACATCGTAGTGATGTTTGCCTATAGCTGGGTTCTGGCGCTGGTGGCACTTTCGACGCTGCCGCTGTTTGCAATACTGACCGCTTTGGCATCGCCGATCGTCCGCCGCAAACTCCGCACTAAAGCCGAACGCCACTCGGAAACTCAGTCGTATCTGGTAGAGGTGCTGTCTGGGATTCAGACCGTCAAGGCGCAGAACATCGAACTGCGATCGCGCTGGCAGTGGCAAGAGCGCTACGCCAAGTACGTATCCGCCGGATTCAAAACCGTACTGATCTCGACCATTGCTGGCTCTACGAGCCACTTTCTCAGTCAGTTGTCTAGCCTAATGGTGCTATGGGCTGGGGCGTATTTGGTGCTGGAAGGCAACCTGACTCTGGGGCAACTAATCGCCTTCCGCATCATCGCAGGCTATGTCACCAGTCCGCTGCTGCGCCTGACCCAACTGTGGCAGAACTTCCAAGAGACGGCTCTATCGCTAGAGCGCCTGAGCGATATTCTTGATACGCCTCCAGAAGCCGATGACCTCGATCGCCAGAATATTCCACTGCCCAGTATTCAGGGCACCGTCACCTTCGACAACGTTTCGTTTCGCTTTAATCCCAGCGGTCCGCTGCAACTGTGCAACGTCAATCTGGAGTTTCCCGCCGGATCGTTTGTGGGCATCGTGGGTCAGAGCGGCTCTGGTAAAAGTACCTTGATGAAGCTGCTGCCGCGGTTGTATCCACTGGACGCCGGGCGCATTCTGGTCGACGGCTACGACATCAGCAAAGTCGAACTCTACTCGCTGCGGCGGCAGATCGGCATTGTGCCGCAGGATACGCTGCTATTCGACGGCACTATCCAGGAAAACATTGCCCTCAACCATCCCGACGCCAGCTCCGAGGAGATTATCCGCGCCGCCCAAGTTGCCGCTGCTCACGACTTCATCATGAACCTGCCTAACGGCTACAACACTCGTGTTGGGGAGCGCGGTTCCGCCCTTTCTGGAGGACAGCGACAGCGGATTGCGATCGCCCGCACCGTTCTGCAAAACCCCCGCTTGCTGATTCTGGACGAAGCCACATCCGCCCTCGATTACGAATCGGAGCGTCAAGTTTGCCTCAACCTTGCTGAGGCGCTGAAAGGGCGCACCGTCTTTTTCATCACGCACCGTCTCAGCACCATTCGCAACGCGGACGTGATCCTGATGATGGACCAGGGAATCGCCGTAGAACAAGGCAACCACGACGACCTAATGTCCAAGCGTGGGCGCTATTACTGCCTGTATCGCCAGCAAGAATCGCAACTGTAATGAGTTTTTAGTGATTAGTTTTTAGCGCCTCAGGTTTTAAGAATTAACACTACTAATTGCAAACGGCACCCAACCACGAACGACGAACAACTGACGGCTAATCACTAATAACAAACACCATGACTACCACCTACCAGTTTGATCAACCTGTTCTGCTGCGCCGATCGCCTCGCGTGTCTCATGCGGTGGTCCTGAGCGTGATGGGTGTCACGACGTTTGGCATCGGCTGGGCGTCGGTGGCAAAGTTTGAGGAGGCGATTCCAGCAGCAGGCAAGCTAGAGCCGCAGGGACAAGTGCGGGATATCAAGCTGCCGCTGAATGGAGTGGTGAAGACCGTGCACGTCCAGGATGGACAGCGAGTTAAGAAAGGCGATTTGCTGTTAACGCTCGACCCAACTGCGGCACAAGCGCAGTTGACTTCGCTGCAAAAAAATCGCCTCTCGCTGATGCAGGAAACTCAGTTCTACCGCAGCCAGCTACTTGGAGGCGCATCCTCGGCAGATATGGGGCAGCTTGCAGGGCTAAGCCTGCCTCTGGAGGTGGTATCGCTGACAAAAAGTCGATCGATGCTTCTATCAGAAAACCAGCTCTACCGAGCGCAACTGCAAGGCTCAGCCGCAGGAATGGCTCTGCTGCCAGAGCAAATGGTGCGGCTGCAATCGAGCCAGGCAGAACTTGAATCGCGGGTTTCAGCAGCCCAGCTAGAAGTCGGACAGCTTCAGCAACAGCTCAACCTGAACCAGGTTCGGATTGCCAGCGCTAGGGATGTGTTGAGCTACGCTCAGCGAATTTATAGCGACCTTGAACCGGTTGCTCAACAAGGGGGAGTTTCCCGCCTGCAAATTCTCCAGCAGCAGCAGACTGTACGGACGCGGCGGGCAGAACTTGACGGCTTGCTGCAAGAGCAGCAGCGCATCCGACTTCAGATTGCTCAGGCGCAGCAGCAGCTACAGAACACGGTGGCGCAGGGCAAACAGGAGCTGCTGACAAAGATTGCTGAGAATAGCAAGAAAGTTGCGGAGATCGACAGCCAGATAAACAAGGCGATCGTCGATAACGAACGGAAAATCGCTGAGATCAATAGCCAGATTAGTCAAGCGAACTTGACGCTGAAATACCAGGAACTCCGCGCTCCGGTCGATGGCACCGTGTTCGATCTAAAAGCCGCTGCCCCAGGCTATGTCACGAACGCAACGGAAACCCTGGTGAAAATTGTGCCAGAAGATGCCCTGGTTGCTAAAATCTCCATCACCAACAAGGACATTGGCTTTATTAAAGAAGGGATGCCTGTCGATATCCGAGTTGACGCATTCCCCGCGAATGAGTTCGGCGACATTCAAGGAGAACTCGTTTCTGTTGGCGCAGATGCGCTTCCACCAACCCAAGCCCTGCCAATGTACACGTTCCCAGCGAAAGTGAGACTGGACAAGCAGGGGCTTTCTCAGAATGGACGCACGCTGCTGCTGCAATCGGGGATGTCCGTTACTACCAACATCAAGGTCCGCCAGCGAACGGTCATGAGCATTTTCCTCGACGGCTTTACGAAGCAGTTAGAGAGCTTAAAGTTCGTGCGGTAGTGCAGAGCAAACGCATCTAAAGCAGCGTTGCAGAACAAATGCGGCAGGGGGCAAGCGCGCAATAGAAAAGCTGCGTCGTTGTCCCGGTGCGATCGTGCTTACTTGCGCCACTATTAAGTGAGGTTCCATAAGCAGACGAGTCAACGGATCGATTGTGTACTTGACGGTACTCATGGAGCGATCCGTACCTACCTGAAGCAATGCGGAAGCGGTCTGCCAATCCACAGCAGTTGGCGCAATATACGGAGAGATTCTACCGATCTGCCTAGGTTCTGTTGACATTTGCGACAATGGAAGGAAAATCTAGCCTGGACAACAACCGTGATGAGTTTAGATGATCGTACTTGGCAGCGGATCGTGACGTTTCTACGGCAACAACCCGATGTGTACGTCGGCAAGGAAGCAGCGTGTCGGCAGTTCATTGAGGCAGTGCTGTGAATGACCCGTTCCGGGGCGCAATGGCGCTTACTGCCGCCGTCCTATGGCAACTGGAATAGCCTCTATCAGCGCGACAACCGTTGGAGCAAACGCGGCTCATCTGGCTGCGTTGAATTGTCAACAGAACCTAGTTTAGAGCAATCGGCGGAAAGATTCCGCCGATCCACCGACGCTAGGTTAAATAGGCGGAAAGATTCCGTTTAATAACAAGTTAACTGGCTTCGTTTGCAGGTTATGGCAGTAGTTTAGAAGTTGCTTGTTGGCTGCAATGATTATTTCGTCGTTCATGTATCAATGTGCTGCTGAAAATGTCTAAATACTGGCGTTATCCAGCAAGAGTTCTGGGTTGTTTACGGAACGGAGAAATTACGGTCATTCTTTGTCCTGGTATTGGACTGGCAGATGGCGGAGATCAGGAAACACTTTCCGCTCAAATGATTCCAACAGATTTGAGAATGCCAAACAGCGAATTTGATGTTTTGTTTGATCGTGCTTCTGGTTGTTTTGTCAAAATCTTGCGTAAAGGTGACGATTGCCCTGAAACCGACTGAGAGCAAATTAGCTGCTAGACTCACAAACATGGTTGATTGTGAATGGTTTGGATGGAATTTGAGTGGAACCTAGATAAAGTGAGGACAAACACAATATTTCTTTCGAGGAAGCTGCTACTGTGTTTGACGATTCGCTGTCGGTCACTTTTCCCGATCCAGATCATTCAATTGGAGAAAGTCGCTACGTTATCATTGGCTTATCAAGATTCGGTCAGCTTTTAGTCGTTGCTCACACTGACCGAGGAGAGAAAGTACGAATCATCAGTGCCCGTACAGCCACTCGTCAGGAAAGGAGGTTTTATGAACAGGAAAGCTGATAGCGAAATGGAAGATGAATTACGCCCTGAGTACGACTTCTCTCAACTCGAAGGGGGTGTAAGAGGCAAGTATATTAAGCGTTATCGAGCAGGAACAAATCTAGTTCTTCTTGATCCTGATGTCGCTCAGGCGTTTCCGACTAAGGACGCTGTAAATGAAGTGTTACGGTTGTTGATGCAGGTTGCTCAGCGCCAGCCAGCTAACAATCCCGTTACACCCGACTGTTCAGAGATGGCTGGTCAAGTTCGAGAAGATGTTAGCGGCGGGTGAACGGGAACGTTATCCTAACAATTGCGATGCAGCGGATTGAAAGAAACCGGAATGTTAAACCTTGACGCTCAATTTCAGACTTTGATGCGTTTGCCTTGTGCGGTAGTGCTGGTACTGACGATCGTGGGTGCGATCGTCAGTACCAACACTATCGGTTACGCAACCTGCATGAGCGCGTTTTCCAGCTGGGTTGCTTGCTGCAGCGCTGCTTGCAAATGAGCAACGTCACTCTCGATCGAGGGCAACGTTGCCAGAACAAGCAGGATATCCTCAAACTCCGATGGCAAGAGGCGGCTTGCAGCTAGCGCATCAAGGGTGACTCGACCGCGAAGGCTTTGCACCAGCAGTTCCAGAATGTCCTGGTAGGCAACGAGGTTGAGTTCGCCAAGTTGGAAGCGC
>NZ_JACJPG010000629.1 GCF_014695955.1 Leptolyngbya sp. FACHB-36
GCGATCGCTTCGACTACGAGCATATCTGCCAGCACGCCGTCTTTTTCTGGGATGTGACCGATTACGCTCAGTCCGCCGGACTCTTCGCCACCAATCAGCACGCTGGTTTCCCGCATCTTTTCGCCCACGTACTTAAAGCCGACAGCGGTTTCGTAGGCGGGCAGCCCATATTTAGCAGCGAAGTGATCGAGCAAGTGTGTGGTGGCGACGGTGCGGACGATCGCGCCCGACT
The DNA here is from genome assembly GCF_014695955.1 of Leptolyngbya sp. FACHB-36. Taxonomy (GTDB): domain Bacteria; phylum Cyanobacteriota; class Cyanobacteriia; order Leptolyngbyales; family Leptolyngbyaceae; genus FACHB-36. The sequence goes on from NZ_JACJPG010000629.1 coordinate 233, forward strand.
TGCCCTTATTCTTGACCAAATGCCGCGCCAGCAGCAGCAGCACGGTGTTTGGGGTCAGCATGTTGCCCTGCTCGTCCACGATGCCAAAGCGATCGCTGTCTCCATCAGTTGCCAGCCCAATATCTGCGCCCGAACGCTTCACCGCTTCGACCAATTCTGTAAGCTGTTCGCCTTTGGGTTCGGGCATGCCGCCACCAAACAGTACATCCCGGTAGGTGTGGAAACTTTCGGTTTCGCAGCCGCAGTAGTTCAGCACTTCATCCAGATAGCCACGGGAGGTTGAGTACAGCGCGTCGTACTTGACTTTGAGGTTGGCGCGTCGAATCCGCTCTACGTCCAGCAGGCTGTAAATGAATTCTAGGTAATCGGGTTTGGGATCAAATATAGAAATTTTGTCGGTGTTTTTGCCGCTGGCGGGTGCGTCCGATGCGCCTTCGATGTTTGCCACAATCACATCTGTAATTTCGGTTGTGGCGGGTCCGGCGTAGTCAGGAATGTATTTGATGCCGCAGTAAGGTGCAGGGTTGTGGCTGGCGGTAAACATCAGCGCCCCAGCTGAATTGAGGTGACGGGCGTTATAGGCGATGACAGGCGTGGGGCAATCGCGGTCCACAATTTTTACGGTCCAGCCCAAGTCTGCCAGAACTTCAGCAGCAGTTTGGGCGAATTGATCCGCCAGAAAGCGGGTGTCGTAGGAAATCAGAACGGGACGGTCTTGAGAGTAGGCGGTTTCCAGGTAGCGGGCGATCGCTCGCGTGACCTTGCGGACGTTGGCGAATGTGAAATCATCCGCAATAATGCCGCGCCAACCGTCGGTACCAAACTTGATTTGCTTTGAACTGCTCACTGCGCTCATAGTTCACCATGCTGCGGTTTTCACTCTAATGGTACCGGAAGGGTTTCGCCTCAGGGCGCGATCGATTGCCAGAGTCGATGAAATTTGCATCAAGCGCTCATAATGAAACACAATTCTTGCTCACGCAGCAATCGGCAACGACGATGACGTCAACAACCGCGAAATGGACTGTAGACGAGTATCACCGCATGATTGAGGCGGGGATTTTGGACGATCGTCGCGTGGAGTTATTGAGAGGAGTAATCGTCGAGCTAGCACCGGAGGGCAAACCCCATGCCTACTTCAGCACTGAAACAGGAGAGTATTTAATCCGGCTTCTGGGCGATCGAGCTACCGTTCGATCTGGAAAGCCAATCACCCTGCCCAACGACTCAGAGTCTGAACCGGGCGTTGCAGTTGTTCAACGCTTGGGACGGGAATATCTGAGCCATCACCCTTATCCTGAAAATATTTTCTGGTTGATCGAGTATTCAGACTCCAGTTTGGAAAAGGACCTGGAGACCAAAAGTAGGATTTATGCAGAAGCTGAAATCCCTAAATATTGGGTCGTCAATCTGAGGAAACGGCAGCTTACAGTTTTTCGCAATCCTCAGAACGGGAAATATATATCAAAGTGACGCTGGCTGGAGGCACCATTCAACCCCTAGCCTTTCCAGACGTTCTGGTTGAAGTGGAAGCGATTATTAGTAACACTTATTGACCGCGCAGGTGTTGGAACTGGAAAAAGACGATCGCCCTCGTAGCGTCGCCCACCCAACAAAAAACCCTCCTGTGAAGGAGGGTTAAGCTATCTATGAGTGCTTCATGAAGTAGAATCACATCCGACAGTGCCGAATCCGGAAGCTAGCAAGAAATTTCTCGACGTTATCCGGACGCACGGCTGCTACGAAACAGATGATCGTGATCGGGGCTGTAGAGGCGCGATCGCCGCGTTGCCAAAGTATCTGGAGACTGTGCGATCGAAGCAGGCACGGTCTCCGCCGCTAGAGCCGGACTAATCACGTATAGGGTTGTGCGAATCAGATCCTCTCGCTGCGTCACCGCTGCCATCTGGCTCAGGGGCACGCGCCAAATTTGCTCATCTTGCCAACCGAGGCGGAAGCAGATCGCAACGGGCGTGTCGGCAGCGTAGTGCTGCAACAGCTTTTCCTGCGCCGATTCTACGTGGCGAGCGCTCAGATACAGACACAG
>NZ_JACJPG010000063.1 GCF_014695955.1 Leptolyngbya sp. FACHB-36
CGCTTCCCCACTACGCGAGGCGCTGACGTAGCCCACTAAGGGAATGTTGAGCGATCGCAGTCGCTCCCACGCCTCCAGAATTGGCGTCAGAATGCGATCGCGCGCCTCCGATGGCAACTGCTCCAGAAACCAGTAAATTAGCGATCCATCCACCATCGCTACAACCGGCGGCGTGGTCAGAAGGGACAGTTGACGATCGGAGCTTTGAGCTTTGAGCTTTGAGCTTTGAGTTTTGGACGGGGCAGGCTCCCTCACCCCTTCTGCTAGCTCTGCCAGCACGATCGCCTCTGACACGGTTCGCCGATAGCCCATCCACTCTTCCGTCCGAATGCCCCACTGCCGCGAAATATACAAGTCTTCGGGGCGGTAAAACACTTCTGGCTGGCTATCTAATAGGGGCAGACGGTTCTGCCCGTAGTGCAGCAGAATCCGACCCACGTTGATTAGATAGCAGTAGGCAATTTCGTGGTGGTTGGGAGCAATCTGAGACCCATCAGTCGCGAGGACAGTGTGGGCAGCGGGTGGCGTAGGAATGGCAACGCGTTGATTAAGTGACTCTAGAGGCGCAGCAGCGGTGAAGCCGAGGCGATCGTGCCAGGTTTGCTGCTGTCCGACCAAATTTTGCTGCTGTTGCACGGCTTGCTTGAGCAGCGTTTGTGCCAGTTCTAGCCGCTGACGAGTAGCGGTTGCCTCCAGGGTTAGATACTGACTAATTCCCTGCATCTGCTGAGCGAGTTTGGTGAGATCAAGCATGGATTGGAACAGCGGATCAACTGTGGAAGAATGGAGTTCTTTAAAGGAAAAAATGGCTACCGGACAGCGGAAAAGTTCGTTTACCTCCTCATCTTTGCGCGTCTTCCAACTTCTTGCAAAAATTTTTTGCTCAATCCTGCAAATTGTGTGTAACATCGCTTGTGAGTAGGTGAAATCCTCAAGCGGGAAACATCTCTAAGGTGGCGATCGTGCTTAAGCAATTTGAGTCGATCAAGAGGAATAATGGCGTTGGAGTTGACGCGAACGAGCATGGGTTGATTGATTAGGGTCAGTCATGGGGAATCATTATCCGTCGGGTTGTCGATTACCCATGACCCATTACCTCATTGAGAAATAAGCGTATACAATGTTCGCATTGTTTAAGCTTTGTATCGTTGTCAATCAAGCTGATCGTTTTGCTGGACAGTTAGGTACCATGCATCCAGTATTCTTTGGGGATAAAAGCCGTTTCGTCCCCGTGAGTTGATATTAGTGAGTCAGTAACGTCGTGGTTAGTAACCTGAGAAATCTACTGTCAAAATCGTCGCGGGGCATCGGGATTGAGCTAGCCTCCGATCGCATCAATGTGGCTCAGTTGCGAAAGCAGGGGGCTGGATTTAAGCTAGCCGCTTTGTCTTCAACTCCCGTTCCAGAAGGCATGTTTCAGGAAGGACAGATTGTGGATTCGCCAGGAATGGCGGAGCTAATTCAATCCATTCTGGCGGAGAACAAAATTAAAGTGAAGCGCGTTGCCACCGCTGTTGCGGGAGGACGCGATACCGTGACTCGGATTATTCCGATTCCCGCAGAGCTGAACGACCAGGAACTGCGGGAAATGGTGTTGAACCAGGAAGCCAGCCTTTACCTTCCGTTTCCCCGCGAAGAGGCGGATGTGGATTATCAAAAACTAGGGCTGTTTGTGGACGAAGACGGCATCGAGAAATTTCAGGTTTTATTAGTAGCAACCCGTAGAGAAATTACTGATACCTACATTCAGACGTTTCAGCAGGCGGGGCTTCAGATCGACGTATTGGAAATTAGCAGCTTTGCGCTGATTCGTACGATTCGCGAACAGCTCCGTCAGTTTTCGTCGCAAGAAGCCGTGGCGCTGGT
>NZ_JACJPG010000630.1 GCF_014695955.1 Leptolyngbya sp. FACHB-36
AACTACTTCGAAGAGTTTATTCATGCGCCAAGAGAGTCCGTGCAGCTAGCGGCTGAGGCGGGTCAAGAGTCGCTAACCGAGTTCTTGATTATGGGGGGTAGCTCGGTCGGTATTGCACTGATTGGGATTACGCTGGCGTCCTACATGTACCTGCGGCACAAGATCGATCCAGCAGCGATCGCTGCCAAGATCTCCAGTTTGTACAGCCTGTCGAAGAACAAGTGGTACTTCGACGACATTTACTACAACGTCTTCGTATTGGGCAGCCGCCGATTAGCACGGCAGGTTTTGGAAGTGGACTACAAAGTTGTGGATGGCGTAGTCAATCTGACAGGGTTGGCAACGCTGCTAACAGGAGAAGTGCTGAAGTACTTCGAGAATGGTCGGGCGCAGTTCTACGCACTAATTGTGTTTGCAGCGGTGCTGGGTCTAGTGATCTTCTCCGGTGTGACTTGATGAGTGGAAGTCGTTAGTTGTCAGCGATTAGCCATCACAGCCTCTTCTTGGCTAATCGCTAAGGCTGGATTAAGTAAAGTGCAACTATGGGATAGGTGCTCTGCCTATCTCGGATAGCTGAGGCGGCTGTCTTACTTTATTTAATCTATGCTTCCAAGACCTAATCACTAAGGACTCCTTAAGAAGTTGTTAGTGATGAGCAGTTAGCGGTATGGCCTGGATAAACTTTTTAGCAGCTAACACCAATAATGCCGTCGCTCCAGGTTCTAACTTGCCTATTTACTGACTAATCGCCGACGAATTACGACTAACAATCAACCATTAACAACTAGCTCTGACAAAATGCTGACTGCTGATTTTCCCTGGCTGACGACAAGCATTATGCTGCCGCTTGTTGCCTCACTCGTTGTTCCGTTTCTGCCTGATAAAGATGGCAAAACGATCCGATGGTTTGCTTTAACCGTAGGGCTGATCGACTTTGCCATCCTTGTCTACGCCTTCTACACCTACTACGATTTTTCTAGCTCGGACCTACAACTGTTCGAAAGCTACTCGTGGATTCCTCAGCTTGACTTGCGCTGGTCGGTTGGTGCCGATGGCTTGTCAATGCCGCTGATTCTGCTGACAGGATTCATTACGACGCTGGCAATTCTTGCCTCTTGGCCCGTGACGCTTAAGCCGCGTCTGTTCTACTTCCTGATGTTGGCAATGTACGGCGGACAAATCGCTGTATTTGCTGTACAAGACATGCTGGTGTTTTTCCTGGCGTGGGAGCTAGAGCTAATTCCGGTGTATTTGCTGCTGGCGATTTGGGGTGGCAAGAAGCGTCAGTATGCGGCGACCAAGTTCATTCTTTACACGGCAGGCGGGTCGCTGTTTATTCTGGTGGCGGCGCTAGCAATGGCGTTTTACGGCGATACGGTTACCTTTGACATGCGATCGCTTGCCGACAAAAACTTCCCGCTAGTTCTGCAACTCTGGCTCTACTCAGGCTTCCTGATCGCCTACGCGATTAAGTTGCCGATCATTCCACTGCATACGTGGCTGCCGGACGCTCATGGAGAAGCGACTGCCCCAGTCCACATGCTGCTGGCAGGAATTCTACTGAAGATGGGCGGCTACGCGCTGATTCGCATGAACGCGGAAATGCTGCCTGCTGCTCATGCGACAGTTGCACCCGCCCTGGTAATTTTGGGCGTTGTGAATATCATCTATGCCGCGCTAACCTCGTTTGCCCAGCGCAACCTGAAGCGTAAGATCGCCTATTCGTCAATTTCGCACATGGGCTTTGTGCTAATTGGAATTGCCTCATTTACAGATTTGGGACTGAGCGGTGCGGTGCTGCAGATGGTATCCCACGGCTTAATTGGGGCGAGCCTGTTCTTCCTGGTAGGGGCGACGTACGATCGCACCCACACCCTGATGCTGGACGAAATGGGCGGTATTGGTCAGAAGATGCCTAAAATCTTCTCGATGTTTACGGCTTGCTCGCTTGCCTCTCTAGCGCTGCCCGGAATGAGTGGCTTTGTGGCGGAAATAATGGTGTTTGTTGGCTTTGCCACAAGTGACGCATACGCGCTGCCATTCCGGATCTTGGTCGTGCTGCTGGCGGCGGTCGGCGTAATTCTGACACCAATCTATTTGCTGTCGATGCTGCGGGAAATTTTCTATGGGCCGGAAAACAAGGAGCTTACCTCTCACGAAGTTCTGGTCGATGCAGAGCCGCGTGAGGTCTTCATTATTGCGGCGCTGCTGATTCCGATTATTGGCATCGGCGTGTATCCGAAAATGCTGACGCAGATTTACGATGCGAAGACGCTTCAGCTAACCGCGAGGCTACGACATTCGCTAGAAACGCTGGCACAGCAGAATCCCTTAGAAGCGAAATTGTCTATGTCGATGCAGGCAAAGCAGGCACCGACGATCGACTAAGTATCAACTAAATCACGCTGGCTTCTAGCTTTGAAGGCTCAGGCGATCGTCTGAGCCTTCGCGCATTCATGTTGTAATTGGATGAACTAAGCGATCTCCTTCGACTGTTCGTGACTAATTTTCGATAAATTCAAGAAAACTCTTGCACTTTCAAACGCCTCAAGTATAATCACAGCAGCGATTACGAGAATTATAAGGCAATGAATAAGGGCGAATTGATCGATCAAATTGCGTCAAAGGCAAATGTCACCAAAAAAGACGCGGATGTGGTCTTAACCGCAATGCTGGATGTGATTTTAGATGCTGTAGCAGCGGGCGATAAAGTAACGCTGGTCGGCTTCGGCACCTTTGAAGCGAGAGAACGCCAAGCCCGTGAAGGACGCAACCCTTCAACAGGACAGCCAATCAAGATTCCAGCAACCAAAGTACCCGCATTTAGTGCGGGTAAATTGTTCCGGGATAAAGTTGTGGGCGGCGGTGAATCCTGAACCTTACAGCAGCGTTGCTAGCTCTTTCAGGTACACGCGCTGGAATGCCTCATTGGGTCCGAGGGAATACTGCTCCATCAGCCCTTCGCGCTGGATCGTGACAGTGTTGTTATGCTTAATGACCACAGTCGAGCGATCGAGCGCATCCCGCGTCAAAACCTTCTCGGTTTCGCTGGGTTCATCCAGCACAACCAAGTTGCTGCCGTAGTAGAACATCCCCTCTTTTTCCAGCACGTCTTCGCTGTATTCCGCAATCAGCAGATCTAGCTTTCGATTCCGCAGCAGATTCAACACATTCGCGTTGTAGTCACGGCTGAGGTTCTTTTCAGACCGATTCACGAAAACCCCCTCTCGACAAACCGCGCCGATCGTCCATTCAGGGTGATGCTCCAGCAATCGGTCTATCAGTTCTAGTAAATCTTCTACCGAGACTCGGTTGAACGTAACGATCGGGATTCGAGCGCTCGCGCTGGATTCAAAAAATGTCTCCAAAATGCGGGAAGTAACGTCAACCGTTTCGCCGACAGTTGGCTTCAGGTGCATGAAAATTCCTGGAGCCGCATTAATTTCGATGATTCCAAAGCTGCTTTCTCTCCAGGATTTCGAGATGTCCTGAGCAATTACATCAATACCCAGACAGGTCAAACGAAACTGCTGTGCCACATCTTGCGCCAGAATAATCGTATCCGGATGAACCTGTGGAGTCGCATCAATGCTCAGCCCACCTGCGGATAGATTGGCAACCTTCCGTAAAAATACCTTGCGCCCCTGCTCTATCACGCTTTCTAACGACAGCCGCTGCTCCTCTAAGTACAGCATCATTGACTCGTCGGTCTTGATTTTTCCCAGCGGCGACGTGGGTGTGTCTGTACGGGCAGGCGATTGGTTCTCGCGATCGATCAATTCCTGTACGGTGGATTCTCCATCTCCCACGATCGACGCAGGCTGGCGCTCCGTTGCTGCCACAAATCGACCATTGACGCAGAGCAGGCGGTAGTCTTTCCCAGACAAGCTCGACTCTACAATGATGCGCACGGACTGGTTTTCGGGGATCGCGGCAACGGAGCGATCGTACGCCCGCTCTAATTCTTCGGCGTCCTGTACATCCGCTGTAACACCAATTCCTTTGTGCCCGTCTACGGGCTTGATGGCAACAGGGTAGCCAATGCGCCGAGCTTCAGAAAGCGCTTCGTCGAGTGAAACAACTACGCTCCCTTTTGGCACCGGGAAGCCTAAGCTGCCCAAAAATGCTTTGCAGTCGTCTTTGCGCGTCGTGAAATCGGAATCTAGATGGCTATCGGTATCAAACGTGGTGGCAACTCCGCGCACCTGCTTCTTGCCATAGCCGTACTGCATCAAGCCTTCATCCCACAGATAAAACGCAGGAATGCTTCTGTCGTGAGCCGTTCGCAGCAGCGCATAAATGGTAGGACCGCCATAAATCGATCGCCGAAACAGGTCTTGCAGCATTTCTAGCTGGTTGTCGAGCCGAAATGATTTTCCCTGAGTGATGGCTTCAAACCAGTCCCAAACGCTATAGGCGACGGCACGACTCGTACGGGTGTGCAGACTTTCAATCGCAATGCGGACGCACTTCTCACGGGGCGTCAGGCTCCAGCGATCGAGATGCAAATCCATATCCAGCCTGCCAGTTTCCGAAACCGTACGGGCAAACAGCTGCGCATAAGACTCGAACGTATCGTTCAGAAAATGCGGATAGCGATGGCTGATTGCCTGCACATAGTTATCCAGCGGCAGTGGGTCGCTGAACTGGGTCAACGCAAAGTCAAAAACAAATGCGCCCGTGTTTAAATACGGATTTGGACCTATGTACTCTCCAAAGTTAAATAGGTCAAATGCATCGGTTCGACGGGCATTCACACGAATAAGATCGGTAGCTGGCTCTGAAATCACGGTTAGAGTCGCACTTCAAGATTGCGCCATTAGAATAGATCGGGGTAAGGCGGATTTCCTCTATCGAAGGTAACGCTTCGCTGCCGCCTCCGTCTTTCGATCGAGCTGCTGCGATCCCCCCTCTGAACGATTGTCTCAACAACGACATTGAGCTAGGCTGGCAGTAGTCATTCGGGAGATAGCAACCATGTCAAACGCAACTGTTGCTCTCAGAGATGAAGTTCAAAAACTTGCAGAACAAGCTTTTCATAAACACTTAATTTCTGGCTACGGTGATAGTGAGTACGACAATGAATATCAAATTGTAATTGAAGGTAAACCCAGACATTTACCGCTAGAGCATGCTCGCGCTTTTTTAGATCGCTTAATTGCTGAATCAGATTAAGACCGATCGTACGGCAAAGTGTCTGGCAAACTAGCTCGAATACTACTGTCAAGGATTTACCCAGCTAGTTTGATTGCATCACAAAAGCATTTGATTTTGTATTGATTTCTACCGTTTGGACGGTACTTTCTTTCACATTGTCAGGAATGATTGAAATATCAATATGACGCAAGGGCTATGACATCAACCGAGATGAACGCACAGCAAACTCCAGAAGCGACGAGTGAGTCTGCTCCACAAGAAATTCATGGACAGCTAGTAATTATTGGCGGCGCTGAGGAGAAGGAAGGAGACTGTGTTATTCTCCGCGAGTTTGTTCGTCGTTCTGGTGGGCTGCAAGCAAGACTGGTGGTTATGACCGTTGCAACGGGACTGCCGGGAGAAGTTGGAGAAGACTACATGAATATCTTCCGCCGTTTGGGTGTGGAAGATGTAAAGGTGGTAGACACGGCGAAGCGAGACGATGCGAGTGACCCCGGTGCGATCGAGGCGATCGAGCATGCAACGGGTGTTTTCTTTACGGGTGGTAATCAGGCGCGAATCACCGAATACCTGAAAGACACCGAACTCGACTCGGTGCTGCACAAACGCTACAGTCAGGGGTTGGTGATTGCCGGAACCAGTGCTGGAGCCGCAATGATGCCAGACATGATGATCGTGGAAGGCGAGGCAGAAACGAATCCCAGCATTGACGTAGCGAAAATGGATCGCGGCATGGGTTTCCTGCCGGGAGTGGTAATCGACCAGCACTTCGCGCAGCGGGGACGCTTGGGACGCTTGCTGTCTGCGGTGTCTCAGCAACCAGTTGTACTGGGCTTTGGAATTGATGAAAACACCGCGATCGCCGTAAACGGAAACGAAATTGAGGTGATTGGTGCAGGCGCAATTACAGTAATTGACGTGTCAGAGATTACTCATACCAACATTCATGAACTCCTCAAGGATGAACCCTTAGCTATTGGTGGCGCGAAATTGCACATTCTGCCCCACGGCTATCGGTTCGATCTGGCGAAGCGATCGCTGATCTTATAATCCCCCCGACACACTTTGCTAGCGTGTTGTTTAGCTAAGTGAAACTAAGTGGAACAATGGCGATTAGGTCCATTGTTCCACCTAGCATATTTAGTGCCACACAATGCTTCCTACTGAGGCAGTTCGGCGACGGTTCCAACGTTCTCTAGCGTTAAACCTGGACAAGTACGCTTAATAATGCCTGTGAGAACTTTGCCAGGACCAACCTCGACAACGCGATCGACGCCTTCTTCCGGCAAGCGCAGCGAAATTTCTCGCCAGCGAACCGTTCCTGTCATCTGGCGACTCAGGCGAGATTTAATCTCTGCGCTGTCGGTAGTTGGTACTGGGTCAGCATTAGACAGAATGGGGACTTGAGCAGAACGAAACTCAATCGTCTGCAATAAGGTCTCAAATTCTGCGGCTGCCGTCGCCATCAGTGGTGAGTGAAACGCTCCACTAACGTTCAGCTTGACGGCGCGTTTTGCCTTGACGTTGCCCAGTAGCGCTTCGACCGCTGTTGGAGTGCCTGACACTACAACCTGTCCGGAGTTATTGTCGTTTGCCAGCACCACATTGGAACTCTGCCGAAGCTGCTCTGCAAGCTGGTCGGCATCGAAGCCTAGCAGCGCTGCCATCATACCGTCCGATGCTCCATCCATAAGTTCCGCGCGGCGCTGTACGAGTTGCAGACCGACTGCAAAGTCAAACACATCTGCGGCGTAAAGCGCCACGTACTCACCCAAGCTGTGCCCAGCAACGAGGTCAGGCTGCTGTCCGCGCGATCGTAGTAAATCCACCAAAATACTTTCAATCACATACAGGCAGGGCTGCGTGTAGAGCGTGCGTGATACCTTATCGTCTGGATGCTGACACACCTCTGGGACCGACCATCCCAAAATTTGCGCTGCCTGCTCAAATCTTGTCTGAGCTTCCGGCAGGTCCAGTAAATCACTGCCCATGCCGATCGCCTGCGATCCTTGTCCTGGAAAGACCCATGCTGTCTTCATAGCGATAAATTTGGATAATAAATTTTAGGTTTTGGGCTAAGCAGATTGTCGATTGAATCAGCGGTCAGAATTCCAAACGCTGCTTATCTACCCCACTGAAACACAGCAGCTCCCCATGTGAGTCCTGCCCCAAAGCCAGAGGCCGCGATCGTATCGCCCGGCTGAATTTTGCCCGATCGCACCACCTCATCCAGCGCTAGCGGAATCGAGGCAGCGGACGTGTTTCCGTAGCTGGCAAGGTTGCTGATGATTTTTTCAGCCGGAATGTGTAGGCGCTCACCCACGGCGTCTAAAATCCGCTGATTTGCCTGGTGCAGCAGCAGCCAATCTACGTCCTCGACGGTGAGATTAGCGCGAAACAGCGCTTTTTCGATGACTTCTGGCACCCGCCGCACAGCAAATCGGTACACTTCCTGACCGTTCATGGTGATTGGCTGAAAGCTGCCGCGCCCGATCGTCAGATCCTCTAGCAAATCGTACGGCTGAGGTTGACAGGCAAGGTTGAGGTACTGATTCTGAGTGCCGTCGCTGCGAAGTTCAAACCCCAGCAGCCGATCGCGATCGTTCGCTTGAATCACCACAGCCCCTGCTCCATCCCCAAATAAAATACAGGTGCGGCGATCGGACCAGTCCACCCAGCGCGACAGCACATCGGCACCAATCAGAAGAACCGTGCGATACGCGCCCGTGCGAATAAACTGCGCTGCCGTAACCAGCCCAAAGACAAATCCAGAGCAGGCAGCCGTCAAATCAAACGCCACGGCTTTCTGTGCTCCCAGCTCTGCCTGAATCTGACAGGCGCTGCCAAACAAATCATCCGCTGTGGACGTTGCCAAAATAATTAAGTCCACATCCATTGGCGTCAAGCCTGCCATGGCGATCGCGCCTTGTGCCGCTTGACTTGCAATGGTCGTGAGCGACTCCTCCGGAGTTGCCAATCGTCGGGAGCGAATGCCCGTCCGAGCAGCAATCCATTCATCCGACGTGTCCACAATTTGACTTAGCTTGTCATTGTCGAGGGAGTGGATCGGAACGGCTGAACCACTCCCCGTCACTGCAATCCCAATTCCTGATTGACTCAAAATCCTTCTCCGTTTAGCGATCAGCCACCCGCTACATGGCTGCTGACGACCGATATACGTTCCAGTACCTGATTGTCGATCGCCTCGCGTGCCAGCCGCACCGCATTAAAAATCGTAGGAGCCTGAGAACTGCCGTGGCTGATAATGCACACGCCCGCAACACCGAGCAGCAAGCCACCGCCGTGTTCAGCATGATCCATGCGCTGCTTAATTCGCCGCAGATTTGGCTTTAACAGCGACACACCTAGCTTACCGCGTGCACCGCGTGGCAGTTCTTCGCGCAAAATTTGCAGCGCTACCTCTCCGACCGCTTCGGCAAACTTCAGCAGAATATTGCCGACAAAACCGTCGCAGACAATCACATCAAAGTCGCCCGACAGCACATCCCGCCCTTCAGCGTTGCCAATAAACGGAATTTGCGGATTATCCTGAAGCAGTTGATGGGTTCGCAGAGCCAGTTCGTTACCCTTGCTTGGCTCTTCCCCGATATTTAGCAAGCCGACCTTGGGCTCGGAATTTCCCAGAACGTACTGAGAGTACACCGTTCCCATAAAAGCGAACTGCTCCAAGAACTTGGGGCGACAATCCACATTTGCGCCGACATCCAGAATAATGACGGGTTTACCAGGAACCATCGTCGGCAGAACGGCTCCGATCGCCGGACGGTCAATTCCGGGCAGCCGCCCTAACCGTAGCAGTGCCGCCGCCATTGCCGCTCCCGAATGTCCCGCTGAAACCACAGCGTCTGCCCGTCGCTGCTTCACCAAATCCATCGCCACATTAATGGACGCTTTGGGTTTGCGGCGAAGGGCACCCAGCGGTTCCTCGCCCATTTCGATCGTGCCTTCTGCAGGCACAATCTCTAAAGACGACAAACTGCTGGACTGAGAAACTGAAGCGCTGATTTGCGCTGGATCGCCAACCAGCAACACTTCAACTCCCAGCTCTTCTCGCGCTCTGAGTGCTCCCGTAACAATTTCGGCGGGGGCATTGTCCCCGCCCATTGCATCAATCGCAATCCGTGCCTGCGTCGATCCCATTAGTCAAAGTGATAGAAACCTTCTGAATTCTACCAGATGAGCGGAATCCCACAGGCAGCATTCAGATTTACAAGACTAGGGCTGAACGGAAGCGCCAATTAGCGAATCGCCTATTCTGCTGGTACTCAGCGGTAAATTTGAGTAACCCGGAGAGGAATGTACCAGCGCTAAAAGAATCAGACTCAGTGCAAAAATGCTAGCTTCGATCGTTTTTACCAACTCGGAGCGTCCTAACTGCATGAAAATCTAAACGCCTTATTTAATATGGATGTACTGAACTAATAAGTCTACTTTAGAGGTCTGAGAACACGGTTCAATCAGCCTCTAGTGGGAACCTCGGTCCCCTCCTAAGGTGAGCACGATCGTGAACCTCACGGTCATCGCACTCCGACACTGGGCACTCTAGTAATGGACAGAGCCACACAGGCTAGCGTCTGCCCCATTGTATGATTTAATACTCACCGTGCATCATCGACTTCTTTTAGGACTGCTAGCGCTAGGCTTGACTGGCTGTCAAACTGCGCAATCGCAATCGACTCGTCCGACTCCGCTGCCGCAAGAAGACCGCATTCAGGTCTACACCAACCACGAACCTGCCTCTACCTATACAGAACCGTATCGAAATCAAGCGCGATCGGGTGACGATTTAGAACAAACCATGGTTGACGCGATCGCAACCGCACAATCAACTGTAGATGTCGCGGTACAAGAATTGCGCTTGCCCAAAATTGCCAATGCCCTTGTGGAACGGCAAAAGGCTGGGGTTCGCGTGCGCGTCATTCTAGAAAACACGTACTCTCGTCCGTTCAGCACGTATTCCACCGCCGAAACTGCCGCACTTCCAGAGCGGGAACGCGGACGCTACGACGAAGCTCGACGGCTGATCGATCGTGATGAAAACGGTCAACTGAGCCAGGAGGAAATCAATCAGGGAGATGCCCTGGTGATGCTGGATCAGGCGCGTGTTCCCCGTCTTGATGATACCGCTGATGGCTCTGCCGGAAGCAATCTTATGCACCATAAGTTTGTTGTTGTAGATAATAAACATCTCATTGTTACGTCATCAAACTTCACAACGAGCGATGTACACGGAGACTTCAAAGCCGTTAGCAGCCTGGGCAATGCGAACAATCTGCTGAAAATTGACAGCCCGGAATTGGCGGCGCTGTTTACTCAAGAGTTCAACGTCATGTGGGGCGATGGTCCAGGTAAAAAGCCAGACAGCCGATTTGGCACCAAAAAGCCCTTTCGTCCAGCGCAGCAGGTTCGTGTTGGCTCTACGCTGGTAGAACTCCAGTTTTCCCCTGCTGCCAAAGCTGTTCCCTGGAGCCGCAGCAGCAACGGCTTAATCGGCAGAACGTTGAGCACGGCAACAACGTCGATCGAGCTAGCGCTGTTTGTGTTCTCCGAGCAGCCATTGGTGAATCTACTAGAGCCGCTACCTGGAAAGGGCGTCAAGATTCGGGGGCTGATCGACCCTGGGTTTGCCTATCGGTCTTATAGCGAAGCGCTGGACATGTTGGGAGTTTCTTTGAAGGAGCGCTGTCAACCGGAGTCGAACAACCGCCCTTGGTCCTCGCCCATTACGACGATCGGGGTGCCACGATTGCCGCCTGGAGATTTGCTGCATCACAAATTTGGCGTTGTTGACGGAAAAATTGTGATCACAGGGTCGCATAATTGGACCGCCGCCGCTAACACGGGCAACGACGAAACCGTTCTCGTCGTCCACAGCCCGATCGTTGCCGCCCACTACCAGCGGGAGTTCGATCGCCTCTACGACAGCGCAATTTTAGGCATCCCCCCTGCGTTGCAGAAGAAGATTGACGCACAGCCGTCTGAGTGTTCATTGCCGCGTTCCGATCGTTCGGTCTTGCCAGAAGCCGCAATCCCGGCTGCATCGTCAGCGCAGAGTCAGGTCAATCTGAATACGGCAACCCTGGAAGAACTGACAGCGCTGCCGGGAGTGGGACCAGGGCTCGCCCAGCGTATCATGGCTGCCCGTCAGCGCCAACGGTTCACGTCGTTAGCCGATTTGGATCAGGTTCCTGGCGTTGGAGCTAAACTCCTGGCGCGGTTAAGCAGCCGAGTCACGTGGTAAATTCAAGCTCCATCGGATATTAATTCGGAGTTCGGAATTCGGAATTGGGATCAGCGGCTGATAAAACTAGTTTCTGGGAAGCCGAGCTTGCTGAGAAGCTCATTCCAGCGATCGTACGGCAGACTGCCCCCAGAGGCTTGGTCGTGTCCGTGTCCGTAGCTGCCCTCGCCATCTGAGATCTGAATGGAGCGAAGGAATTCCAGAACATTGGCGCTATTAGAGCGCACCGCAAAGTTGACTCGTCCGGGGCGATAGCCTTCATTGGCAGCAAAGACGATGTGCTTGGGCAGTCGCGATCGCCAACTTTGAGCAATCAGGGGATGAATTTGGCAGGGCGAGTTCATCCGCAG